>NZ_JASNFO010000078.1:0-76158 GCF_032027725.1 Pseudofrankia coriaricola
AGCCCAGCGGCGAGGTCTTCCACCTCCACTTGGTGCCATGGCGCCTCGTGGCGCACGGTTTCCGTGTTCCGCACGTGTGAGATACGGCCGGTGTCGGGTGTCCTCTGTACCCCGGGGCCGTGGTACCCGCACAGCCAGGCACATCCCCCCAGCTGCCACCGCCGCTTCCCAACGGCAGGCCCTAACCGCCGAACCAGCGTCCCATCGTCGGCGTTCTTTCTTAACGGGGCTTCCATCAAGGATTCACCTTATTCACCCTTCCGGTCTTCCCCTTGCCTGTAGCCCGTGGATGGATCACCGGCCCTTGGGCTTCCCTCCGGGCTTCACACCCCGTGCATGGAATGCACACACGACGCATGCCAGAGGCGGGGACGGGCTGTGAGCACTAGCCCGGAGCCGAATCGTCGACCACGTCGACCCTCCTTTCGTTCGGCTCACTCACACATTGCGACTTCGCGTCGCACGACGTGGAAAAAGTCGGTGGCCAGCAGGCCGCTGGCCTGGGCTTGGAGGAAGGTGCGCCAGGTGGTGTCGGCGTCGCGTCGTGGTGCCGGGCCGAGACCTGCGCCGGCGAGGATTCGACGGATCGTGCCCGCGCCGATCTGATGGCCCAGGCCGAGTAGTTCTCCCTGGACGCGGCGATGCCCCCAGGTGGGATTGTCGCGGGCCAGGCGGATCACCAGCGTCCGCAGTTCCTAGGCCACCGGCGGGCGGCCCACCTGGTGCGGGTAGCTCCATCGTCGGCGGACCAGGCGGCGATGCCAGGCCAGCAGCGTCGCCGGGGTCACCAGCTGGCACGACCGGACCTCCCGGGGTAGCAGCCGGGCGAGCGCGGCCAGGACCGCGCGGTCTGGCCAACTGAACCGGGGACGTCCGACCTGGCGTCGCAGCACCGCGACCTCGTGGCGCAGTACCAACAGTTCCGTCGTCCGCGCTGCGTCGCTGCGGGTCAGCAGGACGAGCCAGCCGAACACCCGCACCAGGACCAGATACACCAGCCGCACCACCATGAACCACGATCATCCACCACGGCGGCGGAGGGAGAAATCCCAGGTCAACGCCCGAAACCGGGTTCTGGCACGGTACAGCCTCGGGGGACGGGCTTGGCCAGGTCGACCCGCCGGACCCGCGGCAGATCGGGCCCTTCGAAAGATCCAGGCCAGGCAGCCGTGTCCGGGCCCGGTCCGGTGGTCTCCTTTCCCGGTTTCGCCTCCAGTGCAGGAGTTTCACGGCAGGATGTGGGCCGAGGCGGCAGCCTCGCGCCGGATCGCGACCGGGGGGTTCATGCACGCGGCCGACGACACTCCTCCGCGCGACGGCGCGCGACCATCCGGCCCCGTGATCGTGGGGCGGGACCGGGAACGGCGGCTTCTCGACGAGGTGCTTGCCGCGGTGTCGCGGCAGGGCGCGGCGCTGCTCCTGAGCGGAGAGCCCGGGGTCGGCAAGACCGCGCTGCTGGACTATGCGGCCCGTGCCGCGGTCGCTCCCGGCGTGGGTGCCCGCGTTCTGCGGCTACGTGGGGTGGAGTCGGAGGCGTCGCTGCCCTTTGCCGTGCTCGCGGACCTGCTTCTCCCGCTGCGGGAGCACCTTCCGGATCTTCCCGAGGCGCAGCGGTCCGCGCTCGAGATCTGCCTGGCGCTGGCCGGGGGCGAGGTCGCGAGCCCGTACCCGGCGTGTGCCGGGACCCTGAACGTCCTGGCGGAGGCGAGCGAGCGCCAACCGCTCGTCGTTCTCGTCGACGACCTGCCGTGGGTCGATCCCTCGTCGGCTCAGGTGCTCCTGTTCGTCGCCCGCCGGCTGGCGTCCGAGCGCGTCGCTATCGTCCTGACCGCGCGGCCCGACCCGCCGGACCGGTACGACCGGCCGGGACTGCCCGCGATAGACATTCGTGGCCTGACCCGGCCTGCATGCGCGCAGCTGCTCACGGCGCACCGTCTCGGCGTCACCGACCACGTTCTCGCGTCCCTGGTCGACTGGACCGGTGGCAACCCGCTGGCTCTGCTGGAGGTCGCGGCGCTGCTGTCGCCCGCTCAGCGCAGCGGTGAGACACCGCTCGGCGACCTGCCGCCCAGCCACCAGCTGGAGTTCGCCTGGTCCAAGCGGCTCGACCGGCTTCCCGCCCGAGCCCAGGACGCACTCACGATCGTCGCGGCCAGCCGGTCCGGCGACCTCGGAGTCGTCGCCGCGGCCTTGGCCGCGGCCGGGCTCGACATCGCCGATCTCGACCCTGCCCAGCATTCCGGGCTTCTGCTGACCGACACGGAGGCCGGCGTTGACGCCATGCCGCTCGCGGTCAGGTTCCGCCACCCGCTGCTGCGGCCGGTCGTCCTGCGCCGGGCGCCGCTGTCGGCCCGGCTGCGGGCCTACCGCGCTCTCACCGAGACGTCCTCCGGGGAGCTGAAGGCGTGGTACGGCGCCGCCGCCGTCACCGGACCCGACGAGAGGGTGGCAGAGTCGCTCGCCGCGGTGGCGGCCGACGCGGCCCGCCGCGGCGGTTACGCTCCCGCGGCTCTGGCCTGGCGGCGGGCCGCCGAGCTGACTGCCCGCCCGGGCCGCCGCGCCGAACGGCTGCTGCTGGCCGCCCGGCACGCCTACCTGGCCGGCCTCGGGCCGGCCATGGCCTGGTCGCAGGAGGCCGCGCGGATCGCCGCCGCGGAACCGGACGCGGGCCTGCGGGCCGACATCGACCTGCTGCGCGGCCGGATCCTCGCCTGGTCCGGCCGGGTCGAGCAGGCGCGCCAGCTTCTGACCGCCGCCGCGGAGACTCTCGCGGACACCGAGCCCGCCGGGGCCGCCGCCCTGCTCGCGGAGGCTGTCTTCCCGGCCGCGACGGACGGCCGGTTCGACCTCGCGCTCCTGGACGCCCAACGGGCGTACTCGCTCGCCACGGCCGGCCAGCCACGACGGGGCACCTCGCCGGCGGGCGAAGGGCCGCCGCTGCCTGTGGTGGTGGCACTGGTCGAGACCCTTGCCTTCGCCGGGCGGGTGCGTGAGGCCGAGGACCTGTTGAGCACGGTGCGCCCACGGCTCTCGCCGGCCGACCCCGGCAACGACCTGGAGACGCTGGCGTGGGCCGCGCAATGCCTGCCCTGGCTGGAGCAGGACACCGCGGCGGCCGGCCTGCTGGGCCGGCTGGTCGACCAGGCCCGGCTGCGCGGCACCCCCGCCCTGCTGCGCCAGACGCTGAGCGTCCGTGCCGAGCTGGACATCCGGGCCGGCCGATGGGCGGACGCCGACGCCGACGCGGACGAGGCGCTCCAGTGGGCCCGCGAGCTCGGTCACGCCAACTCGATCGCCTACTCCCTGGTCTCGCTTGCCCGGATAGCCGCCGCGAGGGGAGACCGGGCACGGTTCGAGGAGCACATCGACGACCTCCGGCGCACCGCCGGGCCCCTGCGGATCAGAGGGGTGACGATCCTCGAGGCCGCCGTCCTCGGGTTCGAGCATCTCAGTCACGGCGAGTACGGCCCCGCGGTGACCCAGCTCGAGCGGGCCTGGGGCCCGGCGCTGCGCGGCGGCCTCGACAACCCCGTCGTCGTCCCGTTCGCCGCCGACCTCGCCGAGGCGCACCTCCGCGGCGGCGAGCGGAGCTCGGCCGAGAAGGTGCTCGACTGGCTGGAGGAACGCGCCGAAGCCACCGGCCTGGCCTGGCCGGCGGCCACCGCCGCCCGCTGCCGTGGGCTGGCCGCCGACCGCCTCGCCGACGCCGAGGCCGCGTTCGCCCTGGCTCGCGACGCCCACCAGCGCCACGACTACCCGTTCGAACGGGCCAGGACCCAGCTGTGCGAGGGAGAGGTGATGCGCCGCCTGCGCCGCCCGGGCCCGGCCCGGGAGCCGTTACGCGCCGCGCACGCCACCTTCGAGGCACTCGGCGCCCGCCCCTGGGCCAGCCGGGCCGCGGCGGAACTCGCCGCGGCGGGCTCACCGATCACCGCCGCGGCTCCACCACAGCCCCTGGGACTGCTCACCTCACAGGAACTGCGGATCGCGCGCGCCATCAGCCAGGGCCTGAGCAACGCGGAGGTCGCGGCGGCCCTGTTCATGTCCCGCAAGACCGTCGAGGCCCATCTCACCCACATTTACCGCAAGCTCAGCCTCCGCTCCCGCACCGACCTCACCCGCCTCATGATCACCCAGCCCTCGCCCCCGTGAGTCTCAGGTCAGTGATCCTCGTCGTCGGGTGCGCCCCAGTCGACGACCAGCCAGGCATCGGTGATCTCGCGGTTCTCGTCGAACAGCCGGACGGTCCAGTCGACGCCCAGGACCGGGATAGGCGCCTTTGTGAGCACCGTGCTCCTGAGACCGGTGAGGTACGGGCCCAGGGTGTCGGTGGTCGCCTCGCTGCCCGCCGGGCCCGCGACCTTGACCTCCTCCTCCGAGCGGACGATGAGGCGGGCGGCCCGGATGACGGCGGGCTTCGACAGACTGGCGCTCCAGAAGGGGAGGTGCCGCTCGGTCAGCGTGACCGTCAACGGCCGGGACGCGTTCGCCGCGGCCGGCGCCGCGGTGAACGCGGCCCAGGCGGAGGGGAACTCGTGGCGCAGCGAGAACAGCCGCTGTGACCCCACCGCGCGCGCCTTGGCGATCTTGTCCTTGAGGTCCGCCATGGCCGCGCCGCGCAGGGCGTCGTCGGCGCGGGCGGTGTAGCGCAGGTGCAGGATGACGTCGCCGATCGAGTCGTAGTCGAACGACGTCGGCTCGCCGGCGCCCGGGTCGGCCGGCAGCCGCAGCTGCCAGGTGCTGATGACCCCGGAGTTCTCGAAGGGCCGGTAGCGCTCGTCGGGCGCGTTCGGGTCGAACATTCCGGCGTCATTCTGCCCGGAGCTGGTGACGATCGACCGCAGGCCGCCGTGGAAGCCGGAGAATCTGTCGTCGTCGGGCCCCTGGTAGGCGTAGGCTTCGCCGTCACCTACCGTCGCGGTGACCCGGATGCGGCTGCTCTGGAGCGTGAGCGTGCAGGCGACGCCGGCATAGGGGCCGGTGACGCAAGGCACGCTGACGGCGACACCCCGGATCCGCCGGAAGTAGTGGCCGGGGCCATCGAGGTCGAACAGGGCCTCGTCGAGGCTCACCGTGCACGTGCCCGCGGCCCGCAGCTCGACGAGGGCCAGTGGGTTCACCTGCAGCAGGCTGACGTGTTTCGTCAGCTCGTATTCGCGCCGGTTGAGCTCGAGGTAGGCCAGCTCCATGCGCTTGACGTCCAAGTGCAGGCGCTCGCCTGCGAGCAGCCCCTCCCGGCCGGCCGGGTGGCCCTGGCTCAGGTAGGACAGCGTGGCGTCGCCGAGCTCGTGGCGCAGGCACTGCTCGGCCTTCTTCGCGACGTCGAAGGCGAGCTGGAAGTACTGCGCGTACAGGCCCCTGACCTCGCGCCGCAGCCAGGCGTAGAGCGCCTTGTTCGTGGTCTTCCCGGCCCGCTCGGTGCCGTTCTCGTTGAGGAAGAGCTCGACCTCGGCGGCCTGCTCCTTCTGCTTGCGGTGGTTGCGCAGCTCCTGGCGGGCGATCGCCTCCCGGAGCTGCGCGGCCCGCAGCTGCTTGAAGATCTGGTTGATCTCCAGGGCGGCGAGGCCGCTCTGCAGCGCCCACTCCCGTTCCCGCCGGGCGAATCCGTCGATGCGCGCGGCTCGGCGCGCCTCGAAGTTCAGCCGGTCGGCGATGCCCCTGGCCGCCCCCGCTGTCGCCTGGATGCCGCTGCCGATGTTCGACCCACCGAAGCTGAGGCTGCCTCCTATTCCCCACGGCGTCAGGTCGACGCTGAGCTGCGGCAGGACGCTCGCGAGCGACGCGCCGACCGACAGCGCGTTGCCGATGTCCGTGGCTATCTGCGCCGTTTCCAGCAGCAGGGTCTCGCGTACCTCGTACGAGCTGAGCAGCTTCCCGCCGGCGAGGAACCCGGCGACCTGGGCGAAGACGCCGGTGGCGAGGTCGGCGTCGATGCCGCGCGGCGTGAGGGCGGGCTCGGCCGCGGTGAAGGCGAGCTTCGCGAGCGCCTCGGCGTCCAGCTCGGCGAGCTTGGGCACCGCCTTGCTCACCTCCTCGGCCGACCGGCCGAGCTGGCGCTCGTAGTAGGCGTAGCGGTGCGCCGCCTGCGCCAGCGACCCCTCGAGCGCCTCCCGAGCCTTCGTGCTCTCCTGCAGCTGTGTGTATCGGACCTGCTCGGTCAGGTCGAGCAGGGCCCGCTCGTGCCGGGAACGCAGCGCGGCGAGCGCCTCGCCGTCCTCCTTCTCCAGCGCCGACAGCAGCGTGCCGCCCAGCGCCTTCACCTCGCTCGCCAGCTCCGCGGCCTTCTGCGCCAGCACCGTGAACCGGACGAGCGGCAGCGGCTGGTCGAGCCCGCTGACGACGGCGGCGACGTCCACGCCGGACGCGGCGGCGCGGGCGAGCAGCGCCGGGTCGATCGGCGGCTCGAACAGGGCGAGCTGACGGAACACGCCCTGCAGGTTCAGGCTGTTACGGATCTTGAAAAGCCGGTCGGCGACCGTGTCCCAGTAACCGAGCAGCTTGTCGTTGGGCGGCACGCAGAAGTACGGCGCCTGGCCGATCGAGCGGACAACGGCGCCGCGCGCGTCGCCGCCGGAGCCGGCGGGCACCGCGTCGCCCGCGCCGACGGCGGGGTCGTCAGCCGGCAGCGGCAGGAGATCGAAGGGCAGCACGGGCTCGAGGCCTTGCAGGACGGTCCCGAACTTCTTCAGGTCGGCGCTCAGGCTCGCGTACGTCCGCGGCCGGGCGCTTGCCGAGGTGGGAACCGGGTTCGGGCGGGGGCCCAGGATGCTGGCGGCCAGCAGGTAGAGGGTGAGCGCCTCGTCGACGGCCTCGCCGGTGTCCTGCCGGAACAGCGAGTCGCCCCAGGCGATCAGGTTGTCCAGGTAGGTCATCACCGTCTTGTACATGTAGGCCTGGGGGCGGAACCGGGCGACGGCGTGCGGCCGGAACGGGTTGCGCTCCCAGGCGCCGAGGCTGGCGGCCGTATCCCGCCGCGTCGCGCTGTCCGGGCCGGCCAGGCCGGTGAGCAGGTCCGCGACCCGTTCGACGTCGGTGCTCTGGAACGGGCGGACCTTCCAGAACCGCGCCGGCGTGGGCCCGTCGCTGGTGTCGGTGGGGTCGAAGAGGTAGTGCAGCCAGCGCTGCGCCTCGGCGAAGTGCCCGTTCTTGCTGAGGTGCACGGCCATCGTCAGCGGCGCGTGGAAGAACAGCTCCCAGTTGTAGACGGCGTAGGCGCCGTTGGAGCTGAAGTCGAGGTCGCGCGCCGGCCGGGGCCGCTCGACCAGCGAGGTCGGGGCGTAGGCGGTCATCAGGTCCTGGTACAGGTCCTTCGGCACCTGGCGGCTGGCGCGCAGCGTCGCCGCCGTGCCCGCGGCGAGCCGCAGCTCGGTGCCCCGCTGGAGCAGCACCCTGGACTGGGCGGGCAGGGTGCCGGTCAGGCCGCCCAGCAGGGCGACCGTCGCGCCGGCGCAGGACAGGGCCGCGTCGGCGGGCAGGAAGGCCGGCTGCCCGGCGAGCGTGACTGGGCTGCCCGGCGGCGGCGTGTCCGCCAGGCCCGCGACCAGGGTGACGCGGAGCTCCCCGGCCGTGGTCACGGAGGCCGGGCCCTGGAAACGCAGCCGTGTCGAGCCTGCCAGCTCGACGTCGACCGCCCCCGTCGTCGGAATTGTGACGGGGTCGGTCACCAGCAGCGTCCCGGCCACGTCGGCCGGCACGGTCAGGGTCGTGCCGGCGGGCAGCGCGACCTCGACGCTCTCGGGCAGCGACGGGCCGCCTTCGGCGTATTCGGTGTCCGCCGCCTGCAGGCCCGCGACGCCCTCCCGGGCCAGGCGGCGCGCCAGGAACTCGGCGTAGGGATGCGCGTGCAGGCTGACCCGGTAGCGGAGCTCGCGTTCCCGCAGGATGTGGGGCCGGGTCTCGTAGGTCTCCTGCCGGGCCCCGTTGGCCGGGGCTTTGGTGGCCAGGGAGAGGGACCGGTCGACGGCGCCGTGCAGGCCGAGGGAGTCGTCGAAGGCGAAGGGCGTCATCGGAACACTCCCGAGGTCAGTGGGCCGAGGCGCAGGTCGCGCGTCGGGTTCTGGGCGAGCGCGCTGCCGAGGCCGCCGGCGCCGACGATGGTCAGCCCGCCCGCGATCGTCAGCCCGCCGGCGCCGGCCGCGCCGTCGGCGAGAACGGCGACGTGCCCGGCGGGGACGGCGCTGCCGACCTCGACGACGACGGCCCTGCCGCGGCCGGCCGCCGCCGCGGCGGGGAACAGGTCGATCGGGGCGCGGCCGGCCGGGCCGACGACGGTGCCGTCGAACAGCAGCGCCGTCGCCGGGTTGACCAGCCAGTCGGCCGCGTCCAGCGTCTCGATCAGAGAGTCGAGGACGACCAGCCCGCCGCCCGAGCCGGCATCGAACAGCTCTGTGGGGACCTGGAGCGGACCCTTGGGCGTGGACGGCGTGACCACCTTCTCCAACACGAGCGGCGGAGGTTCCCAGGTCGACGCGGACCTGCCCTGCTCGGGGGTCGTGGTCACCCAGTCGTCCCATTCGTCGAGGGTCCGTTCGACGACCTCGGGCTCGAGGAAGAGCGTGTGGTCGCGGTCCTGGAAGAACACCGGCCGCATCAGCGCCTCGATCTCCGCGAGGCCGCCCGCGATCGCCGCGCGGACCGCGTGGGGGTTTTCGGCCTTCTCGACGGCCTCGGCGGACAGCCCCAGCGTGAGGACGTTGTTCGTGGGCAGCAGCTGGAAGTCGCCGGCCCGCGTGAAGATGTCGAGGGGGACCGGCGGGGCGTCGGCGCCCGCAGTGTCGATCTTGGTGTGCAGGCTGGCGCTCAGCCGGCCCGTTCCCGCATACCGCGTCGGCCATGGAACCTTGGCGTCGGCGGACACGACGAACGGGATCGCCGGCCGGGTCTGTTCGACCTTCGGCTCGACCGGGCTGTGGCGGCTGGCGAGGTAGAAGGCCTTGCTGACCGGCGCGCCAAGCGTGAGGTAGAGGCCCGCGGCGGGGGCGCCCGCCGGCGCCGGCTTGACCGCCGCGCCGTCGGGCGGGTCGGGCACCACCGTCAGGTGCACCGGCGTCGAGCGGGGCGTGAAACCCGCGTCCACCTTCAGGTGGCGGATCCTGGTGGCGTCCGGGCCGGCGTACTCGCTGGTCTCGGGCTCGCGCCAGACCCCGTCGACCCGCTGGGTCCAGTGCAGCTGGACCTCGACGCTGCGCTGCACCGTCGGCAGCGAGATCTCCTTGTTCGGGTCGGCCTTGGCGGCGGCGCCGCCCGCCGCCTCGCCCTCCTCGTCGCGGAAGGTCACCCAGAACAGGTAGAGCCGTTCCCGCCACACGGCCGGGACCAGGTGGTCGCCCTCGACCGGCACCCCGATGGGCTCCCAAGGCGACCAGGTGTAGTCCGCATAGCGCCGGTAGAAGTGCTTGTGCGGGACGCCGAACGTCCGCCCGATGACGTGCAGGGTGTTCGCGGTGGCGCCCTCCTCGAGGTGCATCGCGACGACGTCCAGCCGGGCCAGCTCCTCGAGGCCGCGCAGGTAGCCGAGGAAGGCGGCGTCGGCGGCGTCGGGCGAGACGTCGTCGGCCAGCAGCTTTCCCTCCAGCTCGGCGAACAGATGCGACTTGTCGTCGCGGAACTCCGGTTCCAGCCAGTTCTCCGGGTACAGGAAGATCTTCCGGTTGGCCTCCCACACCCGGTACCGCTTCAGCCACTCCCACTGGTCGGCGGCCACGATCGCCGCCGGCGGGACCTGGGCCTCCTGGCCGAGCAGGCAGCGCTGGACGAACAGCTGCACGGAGGCGATGGCGAGCCGGATCCGCGACGTCTGGACGACCGGCTCCATGCCCGGGTCGAGCAGGTAGTGCTCGTAGAGCTGCTCCACCCGCGTGAAGTCGTGCCGGCGCATCACGTGCGCGACGAGCGCGTCGCGCCGGCGCTGCCGCAGCCGGTCGAAGACGGGCCGGGCGGCGCGGCGCCACGTCTCGTCGTCGTACCGGGACTTGACGGCGTTGCGCAGCTGCTGGGCCGCGTCGGCGCGGTGGGTGTCGGTGTCGTCTTCGTCGGGCACTACGATCCGCGTCCACCGGCGCAGCGTCGCGACGGGGACGCCGAACCGCTCGACCAGCCGCAGCGCCTCCCAGAGCCGCCGGACCGGCACGTCGGTGCCGAACGCGCGCGTCGCGGGGGTCGGGAACAGGTTCGCCGCGGTGGCAGCGACGACGGCGGGGTCGCGCCGGGTCAGGGCGGCGATCAGCGGGTACACCGACGCAGCCAGCCGGTTGGCCGCGCCGGAGGCGTCTGCCTCGAACACCGCCACCAGGTCGTCGCTGCCCGGGGCGATCTCGGCCTTGAGGGCGGCGTACTCGGCGAGCCGGCGGAACCACGCGAACCGGCGGCGGGCCGCCGCCCGCTGCGCCGCCGTGTCCGCGGTGGGCCCGATCGGCAGCTCGCCGAGGTTCACGCCGGCCCACCCGGCGGGGTGCGCCAGCAGGTGGCGGGTCTCGCGGGTGGTCAGCCCGAGCCCGCCGACCAGCCGCAGCGCGGCGCCGAGCAGCTCGTAGGCGTCGACGGCCGCGTCCATCGCCGCCGCGGCGGCGGCGTCATCGGCGGTGTCCTCGGCGGCCGCGGTGAACAGGGGGAGCAGCGCCGAGGCCCCGTCGCCCGCCGGGCTGAGCAGCTTCTCGTCCGTGAGCAGCGCGGCGACCGTCGCCGGGTCGGCGCCGGACTGGTCGGCGACGGTCCTGGCGACCAGGTCGCGGACCCGCTCGGCCACCGCGGCCGGGTCGGCGGGCAGCGTGGGCTCGGCCCGGACCGCCCGGAGGCCGTCGGCGAGGCCGGCGACCAGGCGGCGGGTGGCCGCCGGGTCGGGCCGGAAGCGGCCCTTCGGGTCGACCCGGCGGCGGAGCAGGAAGTCGAGCTCGTCGATGGCGAAACCGCTGGCGCGGACCTGGTCGACGGCGTCCAGGAAGCCCAGCGTGTCGACGAACGGGTGGTCGTCCGCGAGCTCCCCGAGCGGTCCGTCGTGGAGTGGGGCGAACGGGTCGCGGCCGGACAGGGCCTTGAGGGTGATCAGCTCGTGGACGGTGAGCCGCAGTGCCCTCGCGAGCAGCGCGTAGCGGTGGAG
The DNA here is from genome assembly GCF_032027725.1 of Pseudofrankia coriaricola. Classification (NCBI taxonomy): domain Bacteria; kingdom Bacillati; phylum Actinomycetota; class Actinomycetes; order Frankiales; family Frankiaceae; genus Pseudofrankia; species Pseudofrankia coriaricola. The sequence continues at coordinate 11,096 of NZ_JASNFO010000078.1, forward strand.
CACCGACAGGTTGGCGACCGACAGCGCGGCTGTGCCCGCGGGCAGGCCGGCGTCGGCGAGGATCTCCGTGATCTCGCCCGCGGTCAGGCCGAGGGCGCCCTGGATCGCGGGCAGGTGGCCGGCGAGCAAGGTGAAGCCGGCCGGCTGGCCGGCGGCCTGGTCCGCCAGCCAGCCGGCGTCCAGGTAGTCGCCGGTCGGGTGGTCGAAGACCGGGTCGGTCGCCAGGATGCGGGGGTTGAGGAACAGCTGGGCGTACGGCGAGCCCTCCCCGTCGGTCGGGATCGGCGACCACAGGGCCAGCAGCCTCGCCGCCGCCGGGGGGAGCGACAGCCGCGCGGCCAGCGCGCGCAGGTGGGCGACGTGGATCAGGGCCGTCTCGAGCGGCCGGTCGGACCAGGCCGGGGTGGTGCCGGGGGTGAGCGCGACGAGGATCCGGTCGGTGTCCGCGAGGCTCCAGCCGAGCCGGCGCCACAGCCGGACGAACAGGTTGAGCCGCAGGAACGCCTCGGCGTCGGCGGGCGCGCCGTCGGCGTGGCGGACGATCGTCGCGTCGAAGTCCGGGCTGCCACCCGGTTCGGCGAGGACGAGGATCTTGTCGAACGGAATCGCCGCCAGCCGGTCACGGAGGTCACCCGCGGTGACGCCGAACCGGGCGGCGTGGTCGACGATGCGGGCGTCGACGGCGCCCAGCTCGGTCAGCCGGGTCCAGTCCGCAGCGTTCAGCGCTTTGAGTCGGGCCCGCTGCACGTCGTCGAGCTCGGCACCGAGGAGGTCCCTGTTCGCCTGGAGGAAGGCGGCGTTGCCCGGGGCCACGTAGGCGCGGGCGGCGGCGACGGTGAGGGCGAGCCTGGTGAGGAGGGCCGCCGCGGGCAGGGCCGGGTTCACGAACCGGGTCGTGAAGAGCTCGACCAGCTCGGTGTAGCTGACGCCGAGCGCCCGGCTGAGCGCCTTGGCCGAGTTCAGATCGCCCCGCTGGCCGGTGTCGGGATCGGGGTCGGGCGTGACCGCGAGGTCGCGGGTGGCGTACCCGTAAAGCGTCCACCAGCCGGCGAGCGGGTCGGGGTCGGTGAGGATCGCCCGTTCGGCGGGGGAGACGCCGAGCTGCTCGGCGAAGACCTCCGCCCGGCCGTAGGCCGTGTCCTTCCCGGCGAACAGGTCGTCGGTGGGCCGCAGCGTGTCGAGCAGCTCGGCCAGCGGCACGCCCAGGTGGGCGCAGAGCTCCCGCGCCGTCTCCAGCCACAGGTCGAACGGCGCCGTCAACGGGTAGGCGTCGGCGAGCAGCGTCCGGTACGCGGCCGCCTCGACGCCCGCCGGCTCGGCGAGCAGGTCCTCGGTGGCCGCCCCCGGCGGGGTCTGCCGGGCGGCCTCCATCGCGAGGGCGTTGTGCGCGACGACGTACTCGAAGATCTCGTTGACGACGTCGATGTAGGGCAGCGCCGTCGACGTGTTCGCGCAGGTCAGCTCCAGGTACGGCAGGTCGGGGCGGCGGTCGGTCAGCGCCCTGAACGGCCGGAGGTGGCCCGGCGGCTCGTACTCGGTGCCGGTACTCGCCCGCCAGCGGGCGGTGAAGTTCGCCCACGCCTGCGGCTCGCCTTCGACGAACTGCAGCAGGTCGACGAGGTAGGCCGCCGGGCTGAGCACGGAACGGCAGTGCTCGCAGGCGCAGAAGTCCTGCGAGCCGAACAGGGACTCCATCGTCGGGTAGCTCTTCAGCGCCGACCGGAGCCCGTCGAGCGCCGCCGCGCGCGCCGCCGGCGTGCCGGAGACGGCGAACATGCCTGGGTCGGTGTCCAGGCGTTGCGTGACGCCGAACAGGTTGTAGGCCAGCGCGCTGATCTGCTTCGCCTTCCGCGAGATCAGCCGGGTGAGCTCCCTGGGTGGGGACTCGCCGTGGATCTCGAGGTATTCGGCCTGGTAGACGCGGTGGAAATCCGTCTCCCGGAGCGCGCTGATGTCGTGGGCCGAGGTGAGGCCGAGCTTGAGGAGCACCGGCATCGCCTCGTCGGTCGGGGTCAGCTGGTAGATCCGGTGCAGCATCCTGACCTGCTCGGTCGCGGCCGTCAGCTCGGCCGGTTCGAGCCCGGCCGTCGGGGCGTGATCGGCGGTCAGGAAAGCGTCGACCGGGGTGTGCCCGAGGCGGAAGCCGGCGCCGGCCGCGGCGGTGAGCAGCGCGACCGTGCCGTCGCGGTCCGGGCCGAGGTCGAGCGCGCCGGTCGCGACCAGCCGGGTGACGACCTGGGTGGGATAGCTCAGGCGGATCTTGCGGGCCAGGTCCGCGGAGTAGCCGTCGAGGCGCGCCTCGACGGTCTCGCCCCGGTACCGGGCGGGGATCAGCGCGCCCAGCGCCGTGTCGTCCGCCGCGAGCGCGCGCACCCGCCGCTTCCACTCGCCGGCACTGTGCAGACCCTTGTCGACGAGCGTCGCCGGGTCCTTGAACCGGAGAGGCACAGCCCCGGCGCCGGCCTCGGGCGGCGTCTCGTCGTCGGTCAGCTCGGACATGAGCAGCTCGGTGACGCGTGCGCCGTTGCCCGCCAGGTACGCGAGCTTGCCCTGCCAGCGCAGCTTCCCGATCGCGGCCTCCGGCACGCCCGCGGCCCGGGCCCGGTCCCACAGCGGCGACCCCGCGCCGCCGCGGGCACCCGCCGGCGCGTCGTCCGCGCGCGCCCCGTCCCGGTGTTCCGGGTCGCCGCCGCGCAGGAGGACGTCGACGAACGTGTCCTGGGCGTCGCCGATCCCCGCCAGGTCGAGCAGCTCGCCGACGGTGCTCGACGAGCCCGGGGCGGGCAGGCCGAGGCGGGTCTTCCGGGCGAAGGCGGCGAAACCCGTCCGGAACTCGTTGATCTCCGCCGGGGTCATCGCCACGATGCCGCGGCCGTGCAGGCCGGTGAGCGTGTCCGCGACGACGTCCGGGGCGACGGTCGCCAGCAGGTGCTTGTCGGTCGGCAGGCCGGCGCGGAACAGGCCGTACAGGCCCTGCGCCGGCAGCGCCGCGGCGTCCGGGTCGGCGCGCAGCCGCTCGGCGACGGCCGCCAGCGCGAGCAGCCGGGCGTCCCAGCCGGTGAGCGCGTTGAGACCCGACAGGTCCTGGCGCTCGGCGTCCTCCCGGGCGGTGGCCAGCGCCTCCGGCCCGGGCAGGTGCGGGCCGAGGGCGGCGGTCAGCCGGAGGTACTCCGCTTCCGCCCGGACGGCGCCGGCCGGCGCGATCAGGTCGGCCCGCACCGTCGGCTCGCCGCCCAGGTGGGTGAGCGGCTTCGACAGCCCGATCTCCTCGCCGTCGGCCGTCACGGCCCGGACCTCGAGGGAGACGGCCCGCCCGCCCGGGTCGTAGCCGAACGTGTAACGGCCGTCGGCCGCGGTGGTGGTGGAGTCGAGGCGGGTCAGCGTGCCGCCGAAGCCGCGGCGGTACAGGCGCAGGCTCAGGTTGGCCGCCGGGACGCCGTGGGTGAGCAGCACCGTGCCGGCGAGCGTGCGGGCTGGGACGGCCGGGGCGAAGAACCGCAGGTCGACGGTCTCCAGCGGCCGGACGCCGTCGATCACGTCGGACCTGGTGAGCTGCTCGCCGTCCGGGCCGGCCGCGACCGTCAGCAGCAGGCGGAGCGCGCCGCCGTCCGGCAGCCCCTGGTAGGCGATCGTGTACCGGCCGCCCGCGTCGGTGGTGTCGGTGCCGAGCCGGACCCGCGCGCCCTCGCCGAGGTGCCACGCGTCCACCCGCAGGCCCACGCCGGGCGCGGCCTCGCCGTCGGTGACCAGCCCGGCGACCAGGTACCGCGACGGCGGACCGTCGACGCCGCCGTCGAGCTCGCCCAGCCGCTCCAGCTCGCGGTTGAGCGCCCGCGCCGTCGCGTCGTCCACCTCGCCGGTCGCCGCCAGCCCTCGCCGCTCCTGGAACAGCGCCACGACCTTCGCCGTCCCGTCGCCGTACCGCGCCTCCTGCCGCTCCGCCACCAGCGGCACGACCAACTGGGCCCGGACGTCGTCGGCCAGCTCGAGCACCCGCCGGTCGAGCACCACCACCAGCCCGTCCTGCAGATCCCCGACAGCGGCCCCGCCCATCCCCGGGCGCAGCCCAGCCGTGATCCTTTTCATCACCGAACCCCTGTCCCGACGGCTTCACGTCGACAGCTGCAGATCGCTTGTGACCATTGGGTCATCGGCCGGAGTATTGGCCGGTAGCCCAGCCGTAAATGTCACCAAAATGTGTTCCCCAGTACCTGTCCGCCACGTCGACAGGCGTACTCTGGCCCGTCGCGGCGGCATGAACAGTGGCACCGGCAAGAGCAACCGAGCCGGCCGCGGCGACGACTGCCGCACCGGTCATTGCCGCAGTCCCCGCGGCGCCGGCCTCGACCGTCGTCGTAAGAACTGTCGCGGCGGTTCGCAACGCGGTTCCGGCCGACGACGCGGCCATTCTTACCCCCACCTGCATGGCTTGTGCGCCGGCGGCCAGGCTGCCACCGCCGACCGTATACTTGACATAGTCGTACACGTCGGATCCGGGAATCATCGACTTGACACCCTGCTTGAGTGTCCCGCCTAGGGATCTGGCCCCCGAGAGGACTCTCGTCATACCTCCACTGGCTGCGCCAGAAATCCTCGTGGCGAGCGATCCGCGCGCAGCTGAAAGGCTTGTCATGGTCGGGGTTGAACTGGTTCCGCCGGTCGTGTTTTTCGGCCCGCTCGCGGGGCCGTCGACGTCGTCGGAAGGAAACAGGCCAAGCCGCAGTTGCGCTGGTCCTGGCTTTTCACTGGTGGGCGCCGCGGGCAGAGCGCTTGTAGGCGGACCGGAGCCAGCCGGCGTGGATGGAAGAACTGGAGCCGACTTGGCCCTGCTCAGGCCGTCGTACGCTTCCGGTATCTGCGGGCCGCCATACTTAGTTCCTGGCGTGGCCGTCATGTCGGCCCGGCCTACTCGTTTGAGCGCCCCGCTGGCCGCGGCTGCCTGGCCCGCGGCCTTGTCGAGCGTAGCGCCCTGCGATGCGTTCTCGGACTGTAGCTGAATGAAAGCGGGTCCGCTCTCGCCTGCTGGAGTTGTTACCAATGGCTTTACGTGACCGACTTGAACTTTTCCGTACATCCACTGATTGGCGAGGTTCTGCGACATGTTGCGGATGGCCTGATTGATTCCGTCGCCCCGAGCTGTGGCAGTAAGAGTGAATCGAAGGTCCGTTTGTTGGATCAGATGCCATTGATACTCCCCGGCGGTTCCGCTGGGATCGCTGAGAATGCCGGGGTTGCATCGCACATATCCGTAGACGTTCAGCCCGTCTGACGGACCTCGTGGATCGCACGCTGTCCAGCGGGTTAGCCAGGGTGCGTAGTATCGGGCGCCGTGGTAGGTGAGGCCGGTTTCTTCGTCGCGTTCCTTGGTGGTGTAGCGGTAGCGTTTTGGTAACACGCCGGTGCGGGTGAAGGAGAGGGCGGTGCAGCCGTAGGGGTAGTACTCCTCGTAGGAGATCAGGTCGCCGGACTGGTCGAGCTCCACCGTGGCGGAGCCGAGGTGGTTGGCGTGCTGGTAGCGGACGACGACGCGGTCGACGGCGGCGGCGTCCTGGCCTGCGAGGCGGCGTTCGATGAGGGCGACGCGCTGTTCGCCGTCGAGGATGTGCACGGTGGAGCGCACCAGGGTGGGATTCCCGTCGGCGCCGAAGGTGCGGTAGAGCTCGAAGTCGCCGAGGTAGACGCGCTCGGCGGCGGGCCGCACGGGGTCGCCCGCGAGCGTGTGGTCGTCGGTGACCTTGCGGACACGTTCGCCGGCGCCGTCGTAGACGTAGTAGGTCGTCCGCGGCCGGGCGCCGAGCTGGGTCACCCGCTGCTGGGACGACGAGGCGAGCTGGTCGCGGTAGTCCCAGGAGAAGCCGGTGAGCCAGGGCAGGCTCATGTTCCCGCGCTCGTCGTAGTCGAAGGTCTCGACGGTTCCCGGCGCGTTCGACGGGCCGACCGTGGTGGCGGTCAGCCGGTTGCTGAAGACTTGCACGGGCTTTTCGGCCGTCGGGTTCGGCTCGAGCTGGCTGGGCCACCGGTGGGCGAACGTTCGGCGCCAGCCGGAGTGGGCCGGGTCGGTGCCGCGGTGGTCGAGCTCGGTGAGGTTGCCGGCGACGTCGTAGGTGTAGCGCTCGTGGTAGTTGCCGAGGGCCTGCCGGTCCGTCTCGGCCGGCAGGTTCACCCGGGGGGCGTCGTTCCAGCTGGTCGGCGGCTGGTGGCCGGCCGCGGCCGACGCCAGGCCGAGATGCTCGCGGCCGGTCGCCTCGATCAGCCGGTAGGTGGCGTCGTAGACGTAGTCGGCCGCCGCCCTGATCTGGGTGTTCAGCCGGAAGACAGTCGGCTGGGCGTCGTCGGCGATGTGCGTGAGGTTGCCGGCCGGGTCGTAGACGTAGGAAAGGTTCTGGACCTCGGCGCGCCGGTCCGGCGGAGTGCCGGGGGGCGCGTCGGGGTCGGGCGGCGCCGGGCCGTCGGCCTTGAATTTCGGCCGGGGGCGGATCGTTTTCAGCGTGCGCAGCCGGAACGTTTCCGGTTCGTAGGTGTACTCGGTGCGGACGCCGTTGCCGTAGTCGATCCGGGTGCGCTGGCCGCGCGCGTTGTAGTCGAGGTTCGTGACCAGGTCGGTGTCCGTGCCGAGGCCGGGCGGATCGTCGGGTATGTGCGCGTGGACGCGGGTGAGCAGCCCGGCCTCGTTGTAGGCGAGGGCGACGACGGTCCCGTCGGGGTGGGTGCGCCGGGTTGGGCGGTCCAGCGCGTCGAAGGCGGTGACCGCCGTCCACGTTTCCGGTTCGAGCGCGGGCTCCGGGTTCGTCGCCCAGTCGAGCACCGCGCGGTAGTCGACGGCGAGGGCCCGGGCGGCCGAGATCGGGTTGCCCTTCAGGTCGTAGGTGTGCTCGGTGCGGCCGGCGCCGTCGTAGGCCCGCCAGACCTGGCCGCGCAGGTTCGCGGACTCGGGGTCCGGCGCGTTCTCGCCATAGATGGTCCGGGCGACGGTGACCGGGTTCGGCGCCGTCGCGGGCAGGGCGAGCCGGACGGCGGTCGGCCGGCGTAGCGGGTCGTAGTCGGTGACGAGAAGCCGCTGCGCGCCTTGGTCGAGCGACTCCCAGACGGCCACCGGCTTGCCCGCAACATCGGTGAGCAGCCAGCGGGAGCCGGCCTCCAGGCTGTGCTCGGCGAGCCGGCCCCCGGCGAGGTCGTAGGAATACCGGACGACGACGCGGTCGCCGTTCTCGTCAGGCGGGTCGGCGCGGCGGTCGGCGCAGTCGTCGATCCGCAGCTGGTTGCCGCGGATGTCGAGCTCGACGTGGGTGCGCTGAAAGCTATCGACCCAGCCAAGCTGATCCCAGCGCAGGTCCCGCCAGTTCGGGTCCGAGGTGTCGGGCACCCGGTTGTGGACGACTGTCAGCACTGGCCGGCCGAGCGGGTCGAGCTGGACGGCCGTCGGCGTCGCCGCGTACGCGAGGGCCTTCGGCGCCAGGCGCTGTTCGAGGTCGGCCAGGTCACCGAAAGAGGTCTGCCGCTCCGCGGCCGACGCCGTGGTCCGCCGCTGGTACCAGGTTGGCGGGTGCTCACCCCACCCCAGTCGGGTGACGAAGCCGCGCACGCCGGGGTCCTCGGCCGGGTTGCCGCGCGTGGCCGCGTCCGGATCCGGCGCCGGCGCCGGCACAGGGCCGGGGTCGGGCGAGACCTGGCCCGGCCGCAGCGCGGCCGTGTCGGCGGCGTCCCAGGTGCGCTGGGACCAGGCGTCGAAGGCGACCTTGGAGTAGGTGTGGTCCGGGTGCAGGGTGGCTACGGCCCGGCCGAGCGGGTCGTAGCAGAGGATCGGGCTGACCCCGTCGCGGAGGCCGAACTGGAACCGGTGCGACGGGCGGAACGCGGGCTCGTACTGGCGGACCGGCAGGCCCTTGTTGTTGAGCACGACCCAGCCGGAGCAGACCCAGCGGTCCGGCCGCGGCACCGCCAGCGCCGGGTCGGGCTCGGCCGGAAGCCTCCGCTGGATCTCCCGGCCGAAGCCGTCGGAGTAGCTGAAGGAGATCTGTAACGGGCTCTGTTCCCCGGCGGCCAGATCGGCGTCGGCTACGTGGCGTTCCCGGGCGATCGTCGCCACTCCGGCGGGCTGGATGTCGTCGCTGTCCCTGGTCCGCTGATACGCCGCCAGGTCGTAGACGAACCGGGTGGTCGCGTCGCCGAGCAGCGCGCGGGCGGACGCCGGGTGAGGGCCGGGGCCGGCGCGGCCGAGCGGGTCGGCCCAGAACGCCTCGACCGTCGCGGTGGCGAGGTCGGGCGTGGCCGCGGCCCCGGCGAGGTCGTCGCCGGTGGCGTCGGGGCCGGTCTTCTTGCCGAGGACGGCGGTCGCGGCGACCCGGCCGAGGGCGTCGAGCGCGACCGCCGTCCGGTTGCGGTTCGGGTCGGTGACCAGCGTCGGGGCGAGCGTCCGGTAGTCGACGCGCGGCCGGCCGTCGAGCGCGCCGGCCGCGGTGCGTTCGCCGGCCGAGACGACGTTGCCGATCGGGTCGACGACCCGAACCGGCACCAGGTCGTAGTCGTCGTAACGAACGTCGGTCGCCCAGAGCGTGGACGGTCCGTGGGCCGCGACGGCCGCGGCGGCGAACGGGTCGACGAAGCGGCGCGGGACGAAGAAGTGCGCCCGGGCGTAGCCGAGCACGGCCGCCGCGGCATCGCCGACGTCGGCCGGCGCGTAGCGGACCGTTCCCGACGGCGCCCACCAGGCGTCGGGCAGCGCCGCCGGCTGCCCGGGCGGGGCCGGCGCGTCGGCGAGCTGGACGTAGCCGGCGTCGCGCAGCCTCGCCGTGGTCGCGCGCCCGCCGAGCGGGCCGGTCAGCAGGTCGGTGGTGAGCGCGAGCCGGTAGGTCTCGTGGGTCAGGCCCCGGGCGCCGGCGGCGCGCCAGGGGAGCGGGCCGTCGAGGCCGTCGGCCAGGAACCGGGTGACCGACCGGCCGACCAGTGTCCGGGTCACCCCGGCCGCCAGGCCGCCGCCGTTCCCGGCCAGCAGGCGGGCCAGCCTGACGCGGGTGATCTTCGGTGCCGCGTCGTCGAAGCCGGGACCCGCGAGCTGGTAGGTCACCACGTCGTAGGGCGCGGGGACGCGGTAGGCATCGGGCTCGGCCGCCGCGGCACCGGGCTGGTCGTCGTGCTCCGCGAAGATCAGGCCGGTGACGGCCGTCCGGGTCTCGGTGACCAGCGTGGTCGCCTGCGTCTTCTGGGTGCGCGCAGGCAGCGCCGGGTCCGGCGCGGTCCGGCCGTAGGCGAGCGACACGGCGTGGGTGACCGTGCCGAACGGGTCGACGTCCAGCACCACCTCGTGGGCGACGCGCGGGTCGGCCGGGTCGCGTTCACAGCTGACGGTCACGGTCTCGCGCGGATGGACGGCGAACACCCCGGGCCGGCCGCCCGCCGGGTCGGCCAGCACCTCGACGGTGTAGCTGTGCTCGGTGACCGTGTAGGGGTGCCGATTGCGGTCCGAGCCGTCGAGGGCGTACACCTCCTGGCGCAGCGGGCGGCCCTTCAACGCCCGGCACGCCTCGCGGAACGCCTCCGGGGGCAGCGGCGCCAGGTCCGCCGCGGGCACCAGCCGGCCGTCCCCGTCCCGCCGCTCGGGGGGTGGCGTGTCGTCGAGCAGCCAGCCGGCCGCCGCGCCAGCCTCGGCGCCTCCGTCGGAGCCGGCGCCATAGTACTCGTGGGCGAACAGCGCCGAGAGCCGGCCGGCGCCGGCGGCGGCGGCGCCGGTGTGGAACCAACTCACCGTCTTCACCGGCGGCAGGCTCGCCGCCGGGTCCTCGTTCTCCCCGGCCGGGAAGCCGCCCGCCTCGCCGTCGTCCGGTGCGCCGCCGTCCGGCTCCGGGTCCGGCTCCTGGCCGTCGCCGAGGGCCGTGAGGTGCTCGGTGTCGAACTGCTCGACGCGGCCGAAGCCGCGGAACTCGCGCTCGACGCCGTCGAAGTAGCCGTGGTGGTAGGCGTAGCGGGTGACGAACCGGTTCCGGCTCACCCGGTCGAACGTCGTCACCCGCTCGACGACGTGCACCGGGAACGGCAGCCGCGTCACCCACGGCACGCCGGCGGCCTTGTCTGCCAGATAGAACCGGGTCGACGACGCGTAGCCGATCGCCGTCTCAGCACCCAGGTTGTTGCGGACGCCGACGAGCAGGTTGGGCTTGCGGCCCATCAGATCGACATAGCGGATCTGCCGGCCGGCTGCCCAGGGCAGCGGCGACGACCAGACCAGGCAGGCCGTTCCTCGGCCGAGCAGGTCCACCACCGACACCGAGGTGACGTCGTCGACCGGCGGGAACGCCGCTAACCGCCGCGGCGGCGACCAGCCGTTGCCCAGCTCGTTGCGGTAGAGGTCGACGCCGGCCGCATCCAGGTAGACCAGATCCGTCGGCCCGGTACCGTCCAGGTCGGCCAGCCGCAGCCGCGCCGGGTCGAACTGGTCGCCCCGGTCGAAGACCGGGGAGCGGTCCATCACGACGGGCGGGCCGAACCGGCCGTGGCCGAGGTTCGGCCAGTAGCAGACCTCGCCGTCGCGGACCCGGACCAGGTCGGCGAGCCCGTCGCCGGACATGTCCGCGAGGTGGATCGCGAGCCGCCGGTCGGCGACGACGAGCCGCGGGCCGGCGGTCTCGTCGCGCGCCGCGGGCAGCCGGATGCCCGGCCCGAACCCGTCCTCGCCGAGCGACGGGTACCAGACCCAGGTGTCGTCGCCGGTGATCAGCACGTCGGCGTGGCCGTCGCCGTTCAGGTCGACGAAACGTAGCGCCGGGTCGTCCCAGTCGAGCGCGGGCAGCGAGCGGAAGGACCGGTGCGGCAGCCAGCCGGGATCGGCGTCCGGGGCGCCGGGGTGGCCGGCCGGGTCGGTGAGCGGGTCGGCGCGTTCGAAGAAGCCGGGCAGCGGCCCGGCGAGCGCGACGACGTCGAGCTGGCCGTCGCCGGCCAGGTCGAGCAACTGGGTGCCCGGCGCCCCCGCCGTCGACGGGACCGACGGCAACGCCCGGACCGGGCCGAACCGGCCGTCGCCGAGGTTGGGCTTGTAGAACCACGCGCCGGCCTGCTCGCCGAGCACCCCGGAGATCGACTCCCCGTCCAGGTCCACCCACCGGTACGGCGGCGCGTCCAGGCCGACGGGCAGGTTGGCGACGCTGTCCGGGTCGAGCTCCCGCACCTGTGAGCCGATCTGGGCGGTGCTGTAGACCAGCTCCAGCGGTGGCATCGACGCCGAGGCGTACGCCGTCGGGCCGCCGCCCGGCGCCGCGCCGCCGGTCCGGCGGTGGCCGGTCAACGTCACCGATTCCAGGAACGCGCCGGCCGGGCCGCCGAGCCGCCGGTCGGTGTCGATCCCCCGGTCGTCGCGGTAGCTCAGCGTCAGCGAGCGGACGAGGCAGTCCGAACCCACGCCCGGCTCGCCGGGGAAGTGGTGGAACATCAGGATCCGTTGGCAGAGCCGGTAGGTCCGCACCTCGAAGCCGGCGCGGTAGCTGGAGAACGGGTCGTTGCGGCAGTGCCAGGCGCGCCCGGGGGTCGGTGCCGCCGTCGGCCAGGCGTGGCCGGGTTCGGCGTCCTTCCCGGGCACCGGCGTCGGGGCGTGGTCGCCGTAGTCGAAGACCAGCTCGAAGTGCCACCCGTCGTCCGCGTCGCGCGGCGGCGCAGGGTCGGCCCGCCTGCTCCTCTTGTTGCCGTAGCGGACGGATCTCAGGTACCGGTTCGCCGTCTGGGCGCTCCTGGGCCGGTGCCGCTCGTGCGCCGCGGTCAGGTCGACCCCCGCGTCGTTCTCCGCCGCGTAGCGGTACACGACCGCGTTGCCCAGCGCGTCGAACGACTCGCAGATCAGCCAGCTGAACACGCGGCGGGCGGGGTCCGGATCGTCCGGCTCGTCGGGCCGGTCGGCGATCTGGGACTCTCCGTCCCGCCCGTAGATCGTGGTGACGTTGTCACGGCTGATCGAGCGCCAGTGCGTCCGGCCGGAACCGGCCGCCGTCCACCGCTCGATCCGGGCGTAAAGCCCCTCGACCCGCGGCCGGTACCGGGTGACCTCGTAGGCCGTCCCGCCGACGGTCCGCGACCGGCGCCTGGGCCGGCCGCCGACGCCCGGCTCCGGGACGAGATCCTCGGCGCCCGCCAGGAGGAACACGTCGGACTCGCCGGCGTCGTCGTAGGTGGGCAGGCCCTTGTCGGTCCGGCGGGTGATCGACGGCAGTCCGACGGACCAGCCGAGCCCGAACGGGCCGTGCGCCGCGCCCGAGTCGTAGGCCAGCGCCAACAACGGGCCGAAGCCCGAACGGGCCGGACTCGCCGGCAGCGGGATCGTCAACGATCCCGCCCCGGTCACCGGGTTGGCGGCGAACTTCTCCCCGATGCCGCGCACCGCGCCGCCGCCCCGCGGAAGCGAAACACTTGGCGGGCTGAAGGGTGACGCCGCGGCGCCGCCGCCGCCGGTCTGCGCCGCCCCCATGCCGCCGGCCACGCCCGCCCCGCTGGCGGTGCCGGCCCCGCCAGAAATGCCGCGGGCGCTGTTTCCGCTGGTCCGCCCGGGCCCAGCGACCGCCCGGCCGTCCGCCAGCGACCCGGATCCGGGCGCCGGCCACGAGGCTGCTTCGCCCGCCGACCCGTTCATCGCCACCGCGAGCACCCGGCTGCCCTCGATCGGCTGCCGGCCAGCGGAGCCCACGACGACTGGGGTCTGTCACGCGTCATTTGCCACCTATTGGCTCTCATCGCCCAATCGCCCCCACGGCCCGCACCTGATCAAGTCAACAGCGGCCAGCGGCCGCGGGCATCGGGGAACTCCCTACATTCCTTGTGCCGCAGGCGCTTCGCTGTCCAGCCTGGTTCGGTGAACGCCCGGCTTGGCCGCCATCGGCACGGCGTTAGGCGGTCACCGCATCGTGTGGGGCTCCAGAACCCCGATTCGGGCGATGACCTGCACTTTCGTGTGGCAGCGGGCCGGCGTCGGGCAGGCTGACTGGTCATGGTGTGGTCCCTGCTCTACGGCCTGACACGCAGCGTTCTCGGGCTGGTGCTGCTTCGAGTCCGTGGGGACACCGCGAAGTGAGTTTCCCCTCTGAGCGTGGAGAACATCGCGAGTAGAGGGTGAGGCGATTGTCGTGGAATCGCGTCGTAAGTTCGATCGGGAGTTCAAGGAAGGCGCTGTCCGTATCGTTCTCGAGACCGAAAAGCCGGTCGCGGCCGTGGCCCGTGACCTGGGGGTTCACGAGACAACGCTGGGAAATTGGGTGAACGCGGCGCGTCGTAGAGAAAAGAAGGGCGAACTGTCCGAGGACGAGCGGTCGGAGCTGGATCGTCTGCGGGCGGAGAACGCCAGGCTCACGATGGAGCGTGATGTCCTCAAGCGATCTGTGGCCCTCTGGGTGAACGAGGCGATGGGCCGCCAGACCCGGTAGGACTGGCCGGGTTCATCGCTTCCCAGAGGGCCGAGCACGACATTCCTCACAGCGTGACCTGCGCGCAGCTGGGCGTGTCGGAGTCGTGGTTCTACAAGTGGCGCCACGGCGACCAGTCCGTGCGACGCGCCCGGCGCCGCGCGCTCGCGGAGACGGTGCGCTGGCTGTTCCACCTGCACCGCGGCACCTACGGCTCGCCGCGGATCACCGCCGAGCTGCGCGCCCGTGGCTGGTCGGTGTCGAAGAACACCGTCGCGACGCTGATGGCCGAGCTCGGCCTGGCGGCGCGGCGCCCCCGGCCCCGCCGAGGCCCGTACAAGGGCCCCCGCACCCACCCCCAACCGGTGGACCTGGTGCGCCGCGACTTCTCCCCGCCCGAGGCCCCCGACCGGTTCTGGGTCGGGGATCTGACCGAGATCCCCAACGACGAGGGCAGGCTCTACCTCGCCTCGGTCCTGGACCTGCACAGCCGTCGCATCGTCGGCTTCGCCCTCGGCTCCCGCCACAACCCGGCGCTGGCCACGGCCGCGCTGCTCGCCGCCATCGCCGCCCGCGGCGGCCACGTCGACGGCGTTGTGCTGCACACCGACCAGGGAGGTGAATACACCGCCACCGACTTCGCCGACACCTGCCGACAATCAGGCGTCACCCAGTCGATGGGACGCACCGGCTCAGCACTGGACAACGCCGTCATCGAGTCCTGGCACTCCACACTCGAATTCGAGCTACTCACCCGACACGAGTTCACCACCCGCGCCGAGGCGAAAACGCCGTCGCCGACTACATCGACTGGTACAACACCAAACGCCGCCATTCGACCTGCGGCGGACTGAGCCCCGTAACCTACGAACAACAGACCCGACCCGGCCAGAACAGACCCGGCCAGGCCGCCTGAACCAACCCCGGTGAAAAGACACAAACATGGAGGCGGCTCACGCCGCCACTCGTTCCCGAGGCCAGGTGCCAGGCTGAGCGCCGCGCACAATACGAGGCCGCCCCTCCAGGGTCAAGGACCGCTCCCGCGGCCGCCTGACGGCGGTGGCCCTCCTGACCCCGGAGCCTCTACGGCCTCGCGGCCAGCACAAACAGGGCCAGGTAGGAACCTGGCCCATCAGACGCGCGGCGCCGGGGTACACCCATCCACAGCAAGCCAGACCAGACACGGCCCTGCCCCAGCCGATCTCCTCCACGGTTCCAGGGGAAGCTCAGAACACCCCGACCTGCCCATCCACCCCGACCGGGCCGGCGGCGTGCTCGAACAGCATCCGCACCGGGTCCGTGCCGACCCGGGCCCGTGCCCGGGCCAGCGACGGGCCGGCCGGCAGCGACCAGCCCACCCCGTCCGGCCCACCGGCCGCCAGGCCCACAGCCCGACGCTGGAAGTACAGCCCACCCACCAGCCGGGACAGCACCTGCACATAGCCACAGTTACGACCCCGGAACAGCCACAGCGCCAACACGAAGTACACCACCAGCCGCGACGGCAACAGTCGCGGCCGGACCTCCACCGTGTCGGTCTCGTCCAGCACCCGGTCCACCAGCTCCGGCGGGTACACCCGCGTCAGCACACCCACCGTCACCCGGTCCGGCAACCAGCCCTCGGGCGACAGCCCCTCACTCCCGTCGTACCCCACGACACGAGCCTATCGAAACGACGATCACTTAAAGTACGGCCATTGCGCCCTGGCCACACGCGTCCGCCAGCACGAAGAACGACTCCGCCGCCTCGAAAAAAGGCCCACCAGCACCACCAACTGATCCCGAAAGCCCAGCCACAATATCAGACAAAAGCACACGTTATTAGCCGGATAATCCTGCGACAACGCGATGACTGAGTCGTTCTTCGCCGCTCTCAAGAACGAGCGCGTCCATCGCACCGCCTATCCGACTCGCGAGCGCGCCCGACGCGACATTGCGCGATACATCGAAATCCACTACAATACGAAAAAGCGTCACTCCGCACTCGGTTATCGGACCCCACAAGAGGTCTACGACGAGTACCAGCTGCGCCAGGAAACCGCCTGATCAGAGCCGAATGGTTGTTTGGAAGGCTGTCCGGAAAGATCGGGGCACATCACTATGCCCGGCCACCGCCCGCCCAGACTTCGGACTCACTCGTCTAGCGGAGTCGCGGTGCGCTAGATCAACCGTGGGGCGATGGGCGGCGACCGTGGCGCGCCGAGGTCGCTGTATGCATTTGACGTTGTATTAACTTGGGCTCATACTACGGGTGTGATCGTCGACTGGACCGACGAGTTCGATCGCTGGCTGACCCAGGCGGAGAAGGAGGGTGGCCGGCGGTTGGCTGTCGCGGTCGCGCTGCTGCAGGCGCTGGGTGATCTGCCGGCGAAGCCGGCGGAGGAGTCCGCGACGTTCAAGCGGGTGCGCTAGGCCCGCCGTCACGAGCTGTGGCGGGTCGCGCATCCTTTCGATCCGGAGGTCGCCGTCCGGATCATTTGCTGGTTCCCTGCCCATGACCAGGTTGTGCTCGCTCTGATCGGCTTCGACAAGAAGGCGATAGGGGACGTGTTCTACGCCAGCGCCGCCGCGCGCGGAGAAGCACTCGTTGATGCCTGGCTACGCCAGGAGGGGAGGTAACCGATGACCGACGACGTCACGTTCATCCGCGGCAACGACCGCATCCGTGAGCTCGCGCAGCGGCCTGACATCGCGGACGAGGTGGCCCAGGTACGCCGTGGCATGGCTGAAGCCGACCGCACCTATGCCATGGGTCTGGCGGCGCTACGGCAGGCAGCGGAGCTCACGCAGGTGGAGCTCGCCCGTCGCATGGGCATCACCCAGGCGGCTATCAGCCGTATGGAGCAGCCCCACGATCTGCTGCTGTCCACGCTCAATGCCTACCTCGCCGCGATCGGTGGGCAAGCCAGCATGATCGTCCGTTTCGCGGACGGCCACGAGACCGTTCTCGACCTCGCGCGCCTCGCCTGACTCGCGCGTCTGGGTGGACGGCGGTGGCCTCGGCGCCCGCCGTGGATAGGGCGCGGCTACAGCAGACATCGCCAACGACGGAAACCGTGTTGGCCCAGCTCACACCGCATGTCGATCTCTACCGGTCAAGTTTGTGTAGATCGTTGTGGTGCGGCGGCGATGATCGTTGGCTGCCATGTCGTGGCAGAACCGCGTCGGGGCCAGGGCCCGGTGGGAATGCTGGCCGTGTCCGCTCATCTGAGGGCTGCCGCGACAGTCGTTGCCGGGGGGTGCAGGAGAATCCATTTACTGTTGTCCACACTGTTGACGGCGTCGCTCGTTCGTACTGATCATGGATGCCGACGCCATCCGATGGAGTTGTCGCAGCGGTGACTCACGCGTGTCGTGGTGGATGTCGTTCGCGGTGTCTGGCGGGGTGTCGTGGATGACCAAGGTTGTCCACGGCCCGTGGCGCGCCGTAGCGTGGTGGATCTGCCAGCGGCGGATGCAGGGCAGCTGGAACAACGGCAAACCTCACTACCGCTACGTCTTCCCCGACCGGTACGCCCTCGCCAACCACGTGCAGCACCCCCGCAGCGTCTACGTCCGCGAGGAACTCATCGTCCCTCACCTCGACGGCTGGCTCGCCCGCGCCTTCACCCCACCCCGGCTACATACGACCATCGCCGCCGTCGCCGCTGCCCAGGACGACGAGACCACCATCAGCCAGGACGACGACCTCGCCCAGGCATGGCGGACGATCGCCGACTGCGACCTCAAGCTCGAGCGCTACCGGCTCGCCCTCGAAGCCGGCACCGACCCCGCCCTCGTCGCCCGTTGGACTGCCAAAGCCAACACCGAACGCGCCGCCGCCCAGGCCCGCCTCCGCGCGACCACTGGCCGCAAGCGCATGACAGAAGACGAGATCACCGATTTGGTCGCTGCCGTGGGCGACATCGTCGCCGTCCTGGCCGAGGCCGACCCAGCGGACAAAGCCGAGATCTACGCCCAGCTCGGACTCCAGCTCACCTACGAACCAGGAGCACACCGAGTGATCGCCGAGGCCAAGCCTCCGGCGATCATGTACGAGGGAGAGTGTCCGAGGGGGGAGTCGGACACTACGCACACGCTTTCGATCAGAGCAATCTGCTGCCTGTTCTTCGACCAGCAGGAGAACGGTGATGGCGGGCGCATCCGACATCGACACCTCCGCCGCAGGTCAGGACGCGACCGTTAGGCTTGTCACGCTGATCATGGCGGCAGTTGTCGCTTTCACGTTTCTGTTCGGGTTCGGGAACTCTCTTGCTCTCGGTCTGCGGCTGGGTGTGCCGATCTTCATCGCGCCGCTGGTCGCGCCCGCAGTCGATCTCTCCGTTGTCGGGCTCCTTCTCGCGATCAGGCATTTGGCTCTCCACGGCGCTCAGCCCGAGCTGTTACGGCCTGCGCGTCGGCTGTTGATCTTCTCGAGCACGGTGACCCTCGCGCTCAACATCGCCGAATCCCTCATCGCACAGGACTACGGCAAGGCGGCGTTCGACGCCGTCGGACCTCTGCTCCTGATCGGGTGGAGCGAAGTTGGCCCGGGCCTCCTCCAAGCCATGCGCCAACCAGTCGCTGACGCGCAGGGCCGCTCTGCGTTCACAGCTCTGGCCGGCCCACCCCCGCTGGGCATCGAGGTCCTCGACCCGCTGGCACATTGACAGTATGGACCGGCCGCACCGCCGTGCCCTGCCGTGGGCGGGGGCCGTCGTCCCGGTGGCCTTCGTGACGGCCGGCGTGGGCAGCGCTGCCCAGGTGCGCGAGACCATCGACGATGGTGTCGCGACCCATACGGCCCGGTGGGAGGCCACTCCGGTGGCTACCGTGCTCGATGACTGTCAACACTGGGCGTACCTCTGCCGTGAGATCGGGTCCGCCAGTAGCCCCGGCGAGTCGTAGGCGCGGCACAACCCGTCCCACAGATGCCCCATCCGCGAGGCGACGATCGGCAGCGGGGCGCCCGCCGCGCCGACCGTGTCCAGCCCGAGGTCGAGTTCTCCCTGCCCGGCTGCGAGCCGCTGGTTCGCGACTGCCCGCAGCGCCGCCAGCTCCGCCTCGTCGTGTGCGGACCCGATGTGGTCCATCGCCCGCGACCCGCGCCGGTTCGAGTACACGATCTGCACCGCGGTCGCCCCCGACGCGGTCTTCACGGTGCGCACATAGGCCCTAGACCCCAGGATAGGGCGCGGCTTAGTGCACAAAATCTGGCACCCCTGCGGACGATTCCGCAGGCCAGAGACTTTCGATCTTGACGAGACGATCAACGTGAGGGAAGTCAGGTCAGAACTCGATCAGCGCCTTGCCGCCGGTCTGCTTGTCGAAGTCGACGTATGCCTCAGCTGCCTGGTCGATCGTCCAGCGATTCGAGAACACCTGGTCGACGTCCACGCCGTGGTCGACCACGAACCGCGCGCAGTCGGCCTGGCCGACGATCGAGAAGGTGTAGGACCCGATCAGGGTGAGCTGCTTGCGGATGACCTGACGGCTGATGTCCAACGGCGTCTCGGACGGCCCGTGGCCCACGAATGCCACACGCCCCCAGGTCGCGGCACCGTTCACGGAGGCCTGCCGTGCGCTGGCGGCTCCCGAGGCTTCGAGCGCGCAGGTGACGCCGCGTCCTCGGGTGAGGTCTCGAATGGCGGCCACAGGGTCGACGGTGCTGGAATCGATGACGTGCGCAGCGCCGAAGTCCTGCGCCACGGCCACGCGATCGGCAGCGATGTCGACGCCGATGACCTCGGCGCCCATAGCCGACGCGAGTTGCACGCCGGCAAGTCCGACCGGACCGAGCCCGAAGACTGCGACCGTGTCGCGTGCCGAGAGGCCCATCCGCACGAGGCCGCCGAATGCGGTGCCCGTCCCGCAGCTGATGGCCGCGCCCGCGCTGAACGTGAGTTCGTCCGGTAGCGGGACGAGGGTCGAAGCGGGAACCTTGAGGAAGTCCGCGTGACCACCGTGGACCGTCGTCCCGATCAGGCCCGTCTCACGCTCGCACAGCTGCGTCCAGCCGGTCCGGCACTCCCGACACATCCCGCAACCCGTGTAGTGGAAGACCATCACACGATCGCCCACCCGGGTGGAAAGGCAGTCCACTCCTGGTCCGACAGCTGCGACGACACCGCAGGGCTCGTGGCCCGCGATGATCCGCGCACCCTCGTCGAGGGCGTCCGGTCCGAGTCCGTACGACGCGAGGGCGGCCTTGCTCCCCAGCCGGTAAGACTTCAGGTCGCTACCGCACATCCCGGACGCCTTGATTTCCACCACGACCTCACCGGGCCTGGCAACAGGGTCGTCGAAGGTGGCGACGTCGATCGTGCGTTCGCCCTCGAAGACGACACCGCGCATGGTCAATGTCCTTCCGGTCGATCTGGGGACGAGGGCACGTATCGGGAACTCATGCAGAGATCTCCGTGAAGAGCCGGCCGAGCGGAGGCGCGGCGACCATGTCGGCGTCCTGCCGCCTGTGCACGTACGTGAACGGGCTCCGCACGTGGACACGGTCGCCGGACGTCACCGAGCAGATGCTGCGCAGACGTGGGCCTATCGGGGACGAGTCGCCTTCGAGGGACGGATCGATCCGGACCCACGCCCGGACGTGGCCACCGCGCGGGTTGACGTACTCCAGCAGGTCGTCCTCGCCGACACCCAACCGGTCCGCCAGGCCGGCGCTGATCCGCGCCACCCGCTTCGAGCCGTCCAGCTCGTCCTCCTCCGCGGCGAGTACCTCGACGTGCTGCCGGGCCTCGCGGAGCGTCCGACGCAGCTCGGCCGTGGCATCGTGGTCCACGGTGCCGTCGCCCAGCACGACGCCGTAGTCCTCGCGCGCGCCGTCGATGCTCACGTACCCGTCGTGGAAGTCGGCGAGCACCGCGTCTTCATCGCGCTCGAGCGGGTCGCCCCACCCGCCGCCGCCTGACACGAGGTACAAGATGATGTCTCCCGGGATGATCGGGAAGCCGCCGGTCTTGAGTGGAAGTGCATCGGTCACAACAGGTTTGCCGCCTCGGATCACCTCCACACGGTTCAAGGCTCCCGCGAAGCCGCCGGCCATCCCCGGACGCGGGAGGACCCCGTCGGTGCCGAGGATCGTGAACGTGCCGGGCAGGAGAACCTCGAAAGCGCGGCGCACTCCGAGGCCGCCACGCATCTTCCCGGGGCCGCCGCTGTCGACGTAGAGCTCGTTGAAGTGGATCTGGATCGGGTTGAGGGCCTCGATCCGCTCGGTCGGCCACATCACCGGGAGATCACCCATGAAGAAGGACCATGCCAACAGAGAACCGTCGTTGTGTCGCGTGGCGCCCCAGCCACCCGGCGGGTACTCGAACATCAGCCAGTACGGGTCGCCCTCTCGCTCCTCCGGCCACCGCCCCGCGACGTTCATGTTGTTCGAGCTCCCGGTGCTGATGCCCGGCACGTCATCGAGCACCTGCGAGAGGCACCCGATGACGCAGGCGTGCACGGCCCCGAACATCACGTTCGCGTACGCGCCGTTCGCCGCCGGGAACGACGAGTTCACGACGGAACCCTTCGGGCCGGAGATCGACCAGCACCGCGCCGCACCCGAGTTCGAGACGTGGCCGGGGGACAGGAACGGCACGAGGATCTCGAAGACACCGGCGTGCAGGTCGGTGATGGTGCAGTTCGCCACGCCGTTCGCCTGGGGTGAGGATCCCTCGAAGTCAAAGGTCAGCCGGTCGCCGTCGATCGTCATCGCGCAGGCGATCCGGACCGGCAACGGGTGCGCGGAGCCGGCGTTCTCCAGGTAGTCCTCGAAGTAGTAGACGCCGTCGGCAAGGTCGGCGATCCGCGAGGCGGCCTTGCTCGCCTCGTTGGCCAGGATCCTCTCGACGGCGTCCTCGATGACCGCGACCCCGAAGTGCTCGCACGTCTCGTCGAGACGCTTCGTTGCAGTCTTCATGCAGGTCGACTGTGCCGAGTACATGCCTTCGATCTCGAAGGGCTGGCGGAAGTTCGCGAGCAGGACCTCCAGTAGTTCCGGAGTGACCCGGGTCAGCGGGAATCGGATGCCTTCCTGGAACACGTCGGTCGCGCCACCGTTCACGCTGCCCGGCACAGCTCCGCCCACATCTCCCCAATGCACCGTGGTCGCCAGCCACAGCATGAGCTTGCCGTTCTGGAAGTACGGCGAGATCAGGCTCACGTCGTTGAGGTGCGAACCGCACTCCCACGGGTCGTTGACCAGGAACCGGTCGCCGGGCGCGATCGTGTCGCCGTACTTGCGCAGCGCCGCCGACACAGCGTCACGTATGTCGTACATGTGCATCACGATGTCGTCGTTCATCGCAATGATCTCGCCCTCGGCGGTGCAGATGGCCGTGGCGAAGTCGTGGGTCTCAGTGATGATCGGCGAGTACGCCATCTTGATCAGCGTGCTGCGCATCTCGCGCACCGCGTAGGTCAGGTGGGCGTCGATCACCTCGAGGGTGATTGCGCTGATCCGGGGAAGGGTCGATGTGTCGGACACGGGTGTGCCCCCTTCTCGCGAACGGTGGCTGGGTCAGGACCGGCTGGCGCGGCGAAGAACGAGGTTGCGGTCGTCGTCGACCGTCGCCGTCCAGGCGACGGGCACGAGAGTCGTGGAGTCGTACTCCTCGACGACGGCTGGTCCAGCGACGATTGCGCCCGGGTCCAGGCGCGCCCGGTCGAGGACGGGGGTGTCGATGAAGGCTCCGTCGAGGTAGACCGGACGCCTCTCTTTGACCGCGCCGGCCGCACCAGCAGATCCGGTGGCGAGAACGGCGCCGCCGTTGGCCACCTCGCGCCGGACCGCACGGTGCCCGCTGCGTCCGGTGGCCACGACCCGGAGGTTGACGAGCTCGGACGCTTCGGGCTCGCGCTTGAACTCGTAGCGCTCCTCGTAGAGGTCGCCGAACCAACGGCCGAGATCCTCCAGCGTGAACTCCAGATCGCTGAGAATGACCTCTTCTTCCCACGTCTGGCCCACGTACCGCATGCCGATCTTGTAGGTGATGTCGATGTCGCCCTCGGCCACGCCGTCACCGAGCAGCCGCTCGCGACCCTCCTGGCCCAGGCCCCTCAACCGGTTCCGCACGTCGTCGAGGTCGGCCCTCGGAAGACCGCGGATGTAGCTGCTGACGTAGTCGAAGCGACGATCTGCCACAAGCATCCCGAACGCGGAGAAGTTGCCTGCGTCGCGGGGCACCACCACGCACGACATGCCCAGCCGCTCGGCGATCAACGCACCGTGCAGACCCCCGGCACCGCCGAAGGAGACGAGCACCATCTCCTCGGGATCGCCGCCGCGTTCCACCGACACCTCGCGGATGGCGCCGTACATGTTGGTGACGGCGATCTCGACGACGCCGGAGGCGAGCTCGTGGACGTCGTCAACCTGTGCGGCCTCGGCAAGGCGCTCTGCGGCGGCGTACGCGAGCGCGCCGTCGAGCACGAGGTCGCCGTTGAGAAGCGACTTGGCGCCTAAGCGGCCGAGGACCAGATTGGCGTCCGTCACCGTGAGCTCGGTTCCCCCGGCGCCGTACGCCGCGGGGCCGGGCGAGGCTCCCGCACTCTGCGGACCGACCTTCACAACACCCTCGTCCGTCAGCCACGCGATGCTGCCGCCGCCGGCGCCGATCGATTTCACCTCCAGGTCGGGCAACGCGATCGGGAAGGCCTCGACCACGGCGTTCGGTACGACGTGGGTCCGGAAGTTCTTGATGAAGCCGACGTCGCTGCTGGTGCCGCCCATGTCGAACGTCGCGACGTGCGGGGCGTCGATGCGTTCCGCCAGGAAGGCAGAGGCGGTGACACCGCCGGCGAGGCCACCCATCAGCAGCCGGAGCGGCTCCTGCCGGACGACCGCCTCGTTGATCAGGCCACCTGAGGAGGTCATCCACATCACCTCACCGGCGTACCCGCGGTCCTTGAGAGCTGCACCCAGCGACGTCACGTACTCGGTCAACAGTGGCGAGAGCGACGCGTTGAGCACAGCGGTGATCCAGCGCGGGTACTCGCGGAACTCGGGGTTCGTCGCGGACTTGATGATGTGGACGCCCGGCAGCTGCCCCGACAGGTGGTCGAAGGCGACCTGCTCGTTCGCCGGGTTCAGGTAGGAGTTGATGAAGCAGATGGCCACCGACCCGACATCGGCCTCCCTCAGCCTGTCGGCGACGGATCCAAGCTCGGCCGGGTCGGGCGCCGCGAGGATCTGGCCATCCGCCGAAACCCTCTCCCGGATCTCGAACCGCCGGTCGTGCGGGACGGGGTACGGGCGCGTCCTGACCCAACGATGATCGAAGAGACCGCCGGTGTAGCGCTTGGTGTCTCCGATCTCGATCTGGTCGCGAAAGCCCACGGACGTCACGATGGCCGTCGGCGCTCCCTTGCCCTGCAGGATCGCGTTGAGCGCCGCGGTCGTGCCGTGGACGATCGTGGAGACCTGGGCCAGGTCGGTCCTTTCGAGGCCACGCACCACGGCGCCGGCCAGGTCGTCAGGGTCGGTCGACACCTTGGCGACCTCGCCACGACCGTCCTCATGCATGAAGACAAAGTCGGTGAACGTGCCGCCGACGTCGATGCCGATGTCGATCACGGTCTCAGCTGCCTCTCCGGGTCGAGGTCCGGTCGCCGGCAACCGGCTCCCGCGCGACGCTGCGGCGCCCGCAGCGTCCGTCGGCGGGGTCGGTCGCTCCGGATATCCGGAACGACTACGCCACCGCCAGATCGGCGATCTAGTGCGATTGTCATAAGAGATTGCGAACGGGGTGTCAGCGTAATCACACGTGTCCGAGACGTCAATGGGTGTCTCGCGGCGTCGTTCCGGTCGCCGTTCTTCCGGCTAGTGCGCGGCCAGTCCCCGTCGACGACAAGTTCGGTGCCGGTCACGTAGCGTGGTTAGGTTTCCATATGTCGAGCGAGCCAGCGCGACGGCTGCGTCCCACTTTTCGGGCTGCGTGACGTCGAGGTGACAGAAGGTCTCCTGCGGGCCCTGTTCGCGGAGCGCCTGCTTGAGCCGGCCGGCCTCCTCGTCGAGGACGCCGCCGAAGACGACGGATGCGCCTTCCCGTGCGAAGAGTTCGACATGCGCTGCACCCAGCCCGCGCACGGCCCGAGACGAGGGCAACCTCGCCGGTAAGTCAGCCGGCCATCAGAGTGTGGGGTCGATCAGGAGCTTCATCTTGCGGCCCGCCCGCAGTTCCTCGAACCCCTCGCTCACCACGGCGGTCATCGGGATCGTCTCGACCCATCCCGTGGTGTCGTAGTAGCCCTTCGCCATCAGGTCGATCACCGCCGGAAAGTCGCCGGACTTGAAGCTGACCGCCCCTTTGATGCTCTTCTCACGCATCATCACGTCTAAAAGGGAGGTCGCGACGGGCTCGTCGTAGACCGCCACGCAGACCAGCGTGCGCCGTTCGGCGAGGCAGTCGAGTGCAGTCTGTACGACGCTCGCCACGCCTGCTGCGTCGTACACCGCGTCGACGCCCTCGCCCCGGGTCCGCTCCAGGACGATCGCGGTGACGTCCTCTGTCGTCGGATCGAGGATGCGCGCGCCGAGGCCTTCGATCGCGGCCCGGCGGGAGGCGGACGGCTCCACCACGTCGATCTCGGTCACGCCGTCAGCGCGCAACGCGAACCACAACCCGATCCCGATCGGGCCGGCGCCGAAGATCAGCGCGCGTTCCTGATCCTTCACCGCCCCCAAGGCTGCGGCGTGGTAGGCCACGGCCATCGGCTCGACGAGGGCCGCCATGTCTAACCGCACCGCGTCCGGCAGCTTGTGGATCATGATCTGCGGGAGAACCGCGTACTCGGCCATGCCGCCGTCCCCGCTGAGTCCGGGGAAGCCGATCAGGCGGCAGAGGTTGTAGTGGCCCGAGCGACAAGCCCGGCACTCACCGCAGCGGTAGGTCGGCTCGATGACCACGCGGTCGCCTTCGTAGATCTCAGTGACGCCCCGTCCCACCTCGGTCACGGTGCCCGAGAACTCGTGCCCCAGTGTGAGAGGGAGCTGCTGTCCCGTGAGCGGATGGGGGCTGCGGGGGATGAACAGCGGGCCGGCGTAGTACTCGTGGACGTCCGTCCCGCAGATCCCGTTGCGGCTGACCCGGACCTTGACCTGCCCGTCGCCTGTCGAGGGGTCCGGGACGTCCTCGACCTCGACTTGCCGCTGGCCGCGGTACACCGCTGCGCGCATTCGTTGGCTCCTTCGGCTGGGGCGTCGGGCGCGGGGCGGTACCGCGCCCGCGGCCGAGCCTGACTCGCCAGGCCTGAATCAAGTATAATGGTTCTAAGTGTCGAGAGCCACAGCTCTCGACACTGGCGGCGCGGCCTCGGCAGGACACGGCGGCGGTGCCGCCAGGCCCCCGCCGAGGCAAGGATCGAGATGCCCGCCGTCGTGAACGTTCCGATCGAGACGCACTATCACCACTTCGACCAGCAAGGCGTCGCCTTCAACATGTGGTATCTCGCCTTCCTGGAGCAGGCGCGCAACGGGTACCTGGCGGCGCAGGGGTACTCGCTCAAAGACCTGCTCGTATCCGGTCACGACATCCAGGTCGTGCACGTCGAGATCGACTGGACGGCGGCCGTCCGCTACGGGGATGAGGTCGACATCGGCGTGACCGCGCAGCGCGTCGGGACAACGAGCTTCGCCCTCGGATTCTCGGTGAACGTCCAAGGGCGGACGCGGGCAACCGCGTCGATCACCTACGTGATCGTCGACGCCGCTGTCAAGGGCAAGGCGCCGATCCCCGACGGCCTGCGCTCGGTGCTCGGTCGCTGAGGTGGACAAGGTCGACGATCTCCCGCCGCGGTAGGGCTTTTCCACACGACCCGGATGTACGCGAAGGTGGCCGGGGAACCGGATCTCGACATGGTGGCGAAGGCCACCGCGATCACGAAGGCGACCGAAGCGGTCGCCTCCGTCGTCCGATGTTCACCTCGGGGGCGCCAAAGACGGCGTCCTCGGACGCCACCACGAAGTCGCAGGCGAGTGCCAGGCCGAACCCGCCGGCGAGGGCATACCCCTGAACCCGGGCGATGGTCGGCTTCCCCGGCTGGTACATGAGGGTGAAGAGAGTCGGTGCGGTACGAACAGCCTGATCGGGATGGGTTGACTTAGACAATCCTAATGATGATACTAGATCCAGTGCGGCGGAAGCCATCGGGAGACGCGGAGGCGGCATGGGTGACGTGGCGCAGGCCGGGGACGCCGTGGATGTGCGCGTCTGCGAGTGCTGGTCCCGGGACGGGATCCAGTCCTGGCCGTCGGCCATCCCGACCGAACAGAAGATCGATGTTCTCGACAAGGCGATCGCCGCCGGCATCGTCGAGTTCGACGCCACGTCGTTCGTGCCCGTGAAGGTCGTACCCCAGTTCTTCGACAACATCGCCATCCTCGAGCATCTTGCGTCCCGGGACGTCTACGTCCGCGTCCTGGCGCCCAACCTCAAGGGGTTCCAGCTCGCTATCGACGCCGGCAACAGAATTGGCGCCATCGACGCGATCGGGTTCCCGATCTCGGCCTCCGAGGCACACAATCTCGCCAACGTCCGGCGAACCCACGAGCAGCACCTCACCGAGATCAAGGAGATGGTGCAGGCTGGTCTCGACGCGGACGTGACGGTCATGGCGGCCGTCGCAACCGCGTTCGGGTGCCCGATCGTCGGCGACGTCGACGAGGAAGTGGTCTTCGGGATCGCCGGCACGCTCGTCGGCTACGGCGTCACGCGCATCATGCTCAGCGACACCACAGGGCTCGCGGATCCGGTTCGTGTGCGGCGGTTCGTCGAGCGCGCGCGACGCGACTTCCCCGGTGTGGAGCTGATCGCCCATTTCCACGACACGCGGGGGACGGGGCTGCTGAACACGTGGGCTGCCGTCGAGAGCGGAGTTGGAGTCGTCGACTCCAGCCTCGGTGGTCTCGGAGGGGAGCCCAAGGCGGTCGAGCAGAATCACTCCGGCGAGACCGGCAATGTGGCCACGGAAGACCTTGTCGTCGCGCTCGAGCGGGCCGGCCTGAGGACGGGTATCGACGTGGAAGCCCTGCTGGACGCCGGACGGGCCCAGGAGCGAGTGACGATGGTCGCCGCTCGTGCGCAGGTTCTGCGCACCGGCTCCGGGCTTGGCACTCCGTCCCACAGGCCAGGATGACTGACCTGAACTCGCCCTGGGCCGGCGCGAGTCCCTGGCGCTGGTGCTGCGGTGCCGCTGTTCGCCGAGCCGCCGTTCCTGTAAGCAGGCCGCACTGAGCTTGTGATGCCGGGCGCGCCTCTCCCGCTGCTTCGAGCCATGAGTTACGTCGCTGAGACCTTGTCGCGCCTCCATTGGCGCCGTAGAGTTATAATGATTCTTAGAGAATGGTCCGGAACTCCGCGTCCGCCACTCGTATCTGGGGAGCACTGGATGACGACGCAGAAGACCGACGTCACGTTGGCGCTCAGCGACTTCGTCGCGAACACACCCATGGGTTCGGTCCCGGACGAGGTCCTGGCGGTAGTCGCAGCATCCCTGCTTGACGCCATCGGGGGGTCCCTGGCCGGCAGCACGGCCACCGGTGTGCCCGAGGTGCTGGGGGTGCTGAACGCCTGGGGCGGCAACTCACGCAGCCGGGCATGGGTCACGGGTGAGCGGCTGGCGGAACCGTGGGCAGCCTTCGCCAACAGCGCCATGCTGCACGGTCGCGACTACGACGACACCGACGACGCCGTGCCGCTCCATGCCTACTCGGGGGTGCTCCCGGCGGCCTGGGCGATCCTGGACTCCTCCGAGGAACCGGTTCCCGGTCGGGTCTTCCTCGAAACGGTGGTGATCGGACTCGAGGTGGCCTCACGGATCGGCCGCGCCGGCGGTCCGAAGTCCGCGCGCGGATGGAACAGCACCGCGCTCTGCGCGGGATGGGGCGCGGTCGCGGCTGCATCCCGGATGCTCCGCCTGGACGCCGAGAGGACGGCGAACGCGTTCGGACTTCAGCTCTGCCAGACCTCGGGCACGACGCAGGCGCTGATCGAAGCGACACTGGCCAAACGCATCTCGCCGGCGTTCGCGGCGAAGAGCGGGGTGATCTCCGCCCGTCTGGCCGAGGCCGGCATCACCGGTCCCCACGAGGCGCTCGAGGGCTCCATGGGGTACTTCCACCTCTACCAGGACGACCGCTACGACCGGAACGTCGTCCTCGACGGTCTCGGGGACCGCTACGGCTGCGTCGAACTGTCGCTCAAGCCCTATCCGTGTTGCCGCTTCACCCATCCCGTCATCGATATCGGGCGAGAGATCTCCACCGGCCACAAACTCACGGACATCGCGAGCCTGGAGATCCACGGCTCATCCTTCATGGCCAGCGTGGTGGGCCGCCCAGTGGGACAGACCCCGATGTCCGAGGTTGATGCCCAGTTCAGCGCCGCCTACACGGCGACCGTCGCGATCGACGGGGGCAACGTGGGTCTCGACGACTTCGCGCCCTCCCGGCGCAGTGACGACGCCTTGGTCTCCTTCGCGCGGGAGAGGGTGCGGGTCCTCGTCGACGAGGCGTTGCCGGCCACGGCCGTCGCCCCGGTGCGAGCTGTGCTGACGACCACGACGGGGAAGACGCAGGAGTACCTAGCGTCGGACGTCCTGGGAAGCCCGGACCGGCCGATGAGCGGCGACGACATCGACGCGAAGGTGCGCGCCTGCGCCGCGCACGCGATCGTGCCGATCGACGCGGACGCGCTGATCGCCGCGGTGCGTGGCATCGCCAACCTCGAGGACGCGCGCAGCCTCAGCGACATCCTCGCTCCGCCGCCCGCCAACTAGCCCAGGCCCCGACAGGAAGTACAGGGAATCCCCGCATGCAGCACCCTGTCTACGATTTTCGCGACCAGGTCGTCCTCGTCACCGGCGGAAGCTCCGGCATCGGTCTCGCCAGTGTGACGGGCTTCGCGGAGGCCGGTGCCGCCGTCGTGATTGTGGACGTCAACGAGACCACCCTGCGACCGGCGACGGAGAAGCTGTCCGCCGCCGGCCACCAGGTGCTGGGACTGCCCTGCGACGTCACCGACGAGCAGCAGGTCGCGGCGGCCGTCGAGCGCACCGTCGCCGAGTTCGGCAAGCTGGACATCGCCTTCAACAACGCCGGAGTGCTCGGCTACACCGGCGAGATGGCGGACGAGCCGATCGAGACCTTCGACCAGGTGTCCGCGGTGAATCTCCGCGGCGTGTGGGCCTGCATGAAGTACGAATTGCTCCAGATGCGCCGGCAGGGCAACGGCGTCATCGTCAACACCTCGTCGCTCGGCGGCCTCGTAGGTCTGCCCAACCGGGCGACCTATCACGCGGCCAAGCACGGGGTGATCGGGCTGACGAAGAGCGTGGCGATGGACTACGCCTCCCACGGTATCCGGGTCAACGCCGTCTGCCCGGGTGTGATCCAGACGCCCATGTCGGAAGGTCTGACCCAGTCGCACGGGGAGATCCTCGAAGAAATCCTGCGCGATCAGCCGATCGGTCGCCTCGGCCGCGCCGACGAGGTCGCCAATGCGGTGCTCTGGCTGTCGAGCCCCGCGTCCTCCTTCGTCATTGGCGTAGCCCTGCCTGTCGACGGGGGCTTCGTCGCTCACTGACGTCCTCGCTCAAGCCTGATTGAGAGCTGTTCTACCGACCGTCGGAGACCTGCCGGGCCACTGCGTCACCGCGCCTTCCGGTACCTCGCGATCGCGTTCGCCTCCTCCGCGATGCTTCCCTGGTCCAGACTGCGATCACTCTCCCGGTCGCCGTGCTCGCGCTTCCCGCCGGTGTGCTCGCCGATGCGACGGATCGGCGCCGCCTCCTGATCGGCGTGCATGGCGGCCGCCATGATCACCTGTGCCGCATTGGCCGGGTTGGCCTGGTTCGGGGCGCTCGAAGCGTCCTGGGTGCTCGTGCTTACCTGCCTCCTCGGCGTGAGCAACGCACTGACCCTCACTCCCTTCCAGTCGCTCGTCCCGGATCTCGTCCCGTTACGCGCTCGGGTCGTGGCAGGAGTACGAGCGCCACCTGAGGCATCGCCTCGTGGTGTCGGACCGGGAGCTTGAGAGGCGGATCGCGGCGCTGTCGAGCCCGGCTCCCCAGGTGCGCTGGTTGTACGGGCTCCAGGAATCTCCGGCCGCTCGTCTCTGAGCCATTGACAAGTGGCGTGCGTCACCACAAACTATGGTAATCGTTGCGAGAGAATACCGGGTTACGACACGAGCCAGCTGGCGG
The DNA here is from genome assembly GCF_032027725.1 of Pseudofrankia coriaricola. Classification (NCBI taxonomy): domain Bacteria; kingdom Bacillati; phylum Actinomycetota; class Actinomycetes; order Frankiales; family Frankiaceae; genus Pseudofrankia; species Pseudofrankia coriaricola. The sequence continues at coordinate 41,656 of NZ_JASNFO010000078.1, forward strand.
CGGTGACGCACTCACGTCGACGGACGAGACGACCGTCGACCGGCCAAGGAGATCAACAGATGACCGGCAAGAGGCTCGTGGGCGTGGTGGCTGCGCTCGTGGTGAGCGCCGCGGTGCTCAGCGCATGCGGCGGCTCGACCGCGTTAGGCTCCGGGGGACCCGGTGATTCCGCTGCCGCCGCGGGGGATGTCCAGGCGACGGCGAAGACCAAGGTCGCGGAGTACGAGAAGGGGCCCTCGACCTACCCCGGGCCGACCGAGGCGTTCGACCCGGGCACCGGCAAGGCAGAAGTGCTCGCCTGCGGGTTCGGTGCGCCGGTCTGCGCCTCTCAGTCGCAGGTCGCCGTGACCGCGCTGAAGACTATGGGCTGGGACGCACCGCCTCCCGTCGATGGCCAGTTCTCCCCGCAGGTGGAGGCCGCGTTCCTCGACCGTGCCGTCGCCAACAAGCTGGACGGTGTCGTTCTGGTCGCCGTCAACGTCAACACGATCAAGGCGTCGGTGGAGCGGGCCGCCGCCGCGGGCTTGACGATCATGTGCACCCAGTGCGTGTCGGGTCCGCAGTGGCAGGGCAAGGTCTACGACGTCACCGTCGACTTCGCCGAGCAGGGCGAGATCGCAGCCTGGCAGGTCCTGGCCAACGCCGGTCCCAAAGCGAGGATCGCAGCGTTCGACGACCCGCAGTTTGCCTCCGCCGTGCTGCGTCAGCAGTCCTTCAAGAAGACCATCGAGAGCAACTGCCCGGACTGCGAGTTCACCCTGACGCACTTTGCCGCGGCGGACCTCTCCAAGCCCGGGCCTCCGTCGTTCACAGCGCTCCTGGCGTCGCATCCGAAGGGCACGCTCGACTACGTGATCGGGCACTACGACGGGCTGGGCGTGCAGATGTCCAATACCGCAAAGAACGCCGGTCGACTGGACTTCAAGATCGGCTCTTATGACGGCAGCCCGGACGGTATCGCCTCGCTCGCAGGCGACAACCCGCCGAACGACTTCGACGTCGCCGATCCCTTCACCTACGAGGAATGGGCCGCCGCGGACCTGATGGCACGCATCAAGGTCGGCGCCCCGTCGTGGACCGGATACGACGCGATGCCCAGCACGCTCATTACGCAGAATAACGTCAAGGAGTACGTCAACAAGAAGCCCGACGTGTTCCCCGCCCCCGAGGGCTACGAGGAGAACTTCAAGAAGCTCTGGGGTTCGGCCTGAGTTCTGTGCGGGGACGCGTGCGCCGGGCTCCGACGTCGCACGCGTCCCCGCACCACTTCCTCGACCTTCGACGACCTTCGACCGATCGCACTGCCGCGACAGGAGCTCCCGTGACGACATCCGCGACGAACGCCGGGTCTGCGTTCGCCCTTGAGGTCTCGCAGCTCGTGAAGTCCTTCGGCGCCAACAAGGTTCTGAAAGGCGTCGACCTGCAGATCCGCGGGGGAGAGTTCGTCGGCCTGATGGGCCCGAACGGCGCCGGGAAATCGACCTTGATCAAAATTCTCGCAGGGGTCTACGAGGCCACGAGCGGCGAGATCCGGCTCGGTGGAAAGCCGGTCCGCTCCCTGGCGAGCAGCTCGGACGTCGGCTTCATCCACCAGGACCTGGGTCTCATCGACGGTCTGACGATCTCCGATAACCTCAGCCTGGCTCAACCACCGAAGCGGCGGCTCGGTCCCGTTCTCGACAAGCGGGCCGAGCGTGCAGAAGCGGCCCAAGCCCTGCGCCTGGTGGGTTTGAGCATGAGCGTTGACACCTACCTCTCCGACCTGACACCCGGGGAGAAGACGCTGGTCGCCGTCGCACGAGTGATGGGGCGCGGGGCGAACATCCTGGTCATCGACGAGACCACGTCGGCGCTGCCGCCGGCCGACGCCGGCCGCGTGATCGAGTCCCTTGCGCTCGCTGCTCGATCGGGCGCGACGGTCATCATGGTGACCCACAAGCTGTCCGAGATCCTCAACGCGACCGATCGTGTCGTCGTGATCATCGACGGCGAGCTCGTGCAGGACGCTCCGACCGCGGGCCTCGACCGGGCCGCGCTGGTCGAGATGCTGATGCAGCACGAAAGCGACGCCCGCGAGATCAACACACGCGCCGCGGCAGGTGAGGAACCAACGTGCGTGCTGGAGCTCCACGACGTGTGCGTGGGCAAGCTCGGCCCGATCAACCTGCGCCTCAATGCGGGTGAGGTCATCGGCATCAGCGGACTGCCTGGGTCGGGACTGCACGACATCGCCTTTCTCGTGAACGGCAGCCTGAAGCCTGAGCGCGGCGAGGTCGTCGCTCACCGCCAAGGCCTCAAGCGGGCGCTCGTGCCCCCGTACCGCGAGAGCCAGGGAGGCTTCGGTGCGCTCAGCGTCCGCGAGAACTTGTCGGTGTCCTCGCTGTGGCGGTGGCGCCGGCGAGGAGCGCGGCTTCTCTCGCCCCGGCGCGAGCTGCGGGACTGCGCCAAGATCGCGGCCGACCTGTCCGTGCGACCGCGGCCGATGGACGTCCCGTTCGACACGCTGTCCGGCGGCAACAAGCAGAAGGTGATCTTCGGGCGGGCGCTCCTCGCCCAACCGCATCTGTACGTGTTATGCGAGCCGACGCGCGGTGTCGACGTCGGAACTCGATCCGAGATCTATCGACTGATCCGCGAGATGGCCGCCAGCGGTGCTGCGGTCCTCGTCGCGAGCTCTGACGCGGAAGATCTGTTCTCCGTGTGCGACCGCGTCGCGCTCGTCGTCGACGGTCGCCTGCAACGGCTGCGGCAGGTCACCGAGATGACCGCCTCTGAACTGGAGCTGATGGTGTGATGGTGCAGGCGATCAACGAAGACACGCCCGAGGTCGTCAAGGTGCGTCAGGCCGCGGTCGTCCAGTCGCGGGTCGTCCGCAGGAGGTTGATCGAGAACTCGATCACCCTCCTGGTTTTCCTGCTCATTTTCGCAGCCTTCGGGGTGTTCCTCGGCGGACAGTTCCTCAACGTGGCGGGGCGCCTGCTGGACGTGCACCAGAGCGTGCCGGTCCTGCTTCTCGGGCTCGCCGTCCTCGTGACGCTGATAGCGGGCCTGTTCGACTTGTCCGTCGCAGGGAACGCCACCTTGTCCTGCTTCTTCACCATCGGCCTCACCGTCAATCAGGGACTATCCTTCCCGGTGGCCCTGCTCGCGGCCTTGGCGATCGGTGTCGTCGTCGGCTTCGTCAACGGGTGCCTGGTCGAGTGGTTGAAGGTGAACGCCTTCATTGCCACGCTCGGCACCGGGGCCGTCTGCACGGGCCTGGCGTCGGTGTACTCCGGCGGTTCCTACGTCGGTCCTCTCCCCGGCGGCACGCAACTGCCGGCATGGTTCGTCTCGTTCGGGTCGTTCGCCAACAAGGCACCGACGTGGCTGGTCACTTTGGCCGCATTGGCTCTCTTCGCCTCCTTCTCCACCGGGCTCGATCGGGTCCGCCCGGTCGGCTGGGACGGTCGCCGCTGGCTGGTCGCCAAGGTGGCGACGCTGGTCGTCGTCGCCGCTCTGCTGGTGTTCGTCGTCCGCATCTGGGAGTGGATCCGGAACCTGTCGTGGATGATCGCCTTCTTGCTGATCGCCACGCTCGCCCTGTGGGTCCTCATGCAGTACACGACGTTCGGTCGTCAGGTGCAGGCAGTGGGGTCCAACCGCGCTGCCGCACAGCTGGCCGGGGTGAAGGTGCGAAAGCAGGTCATCAAGTCGTACGTCATCGGCGGTCTCTTGGCGGCGACCGCAGGGATCTGCCTCGCCGCCGGTCAGGGCTCCGCGTCTCCGGACATCGCCGCGAGCTTCCTGCTCCCAGCCTTCGCTGCTGCATTCCTGTCCACGGTGGTGCTGTCCGACGGCAGGTTCTCGGCGCCGGGCACCGTCGTCGGCGGGGTCTTCGTGACGTGGGTCGGCCTGGGACTCATCGTCGCGGGGCTCCAGCCGACCTACGTGAACGTCATCAACGGTCTGGTTCTCATCGGAGCCGTCGCACTGTCCACGGCCACCAGGACGCGACGTTAGCGCTCGTCGCCGAACCGGCGCGTCGAGCGGGGCGGAAGATATGGAGCAGCGGATGGACGAGAGCAAGGTCTGGCTCGTGACCGGCGCCGGTCGTGGCCTGGGGGCGTGCATCGTCCGCGCCGCACTCGCCGCCGGGCATCGTGTCGTCGCGTCAGGGCGCGATCCTGAAGCGATCACCGGGGTGCTGGGAGCTACCTCCGGCCGGCTCCTCGGCGTCCGCCTCGACATCACCAGCGACGCGGAGTCGCGAAGCGCCGTCGCAGAGGTGGCCGACAGCTTCGGGCGCCTCGATGTCCTGGTGAACAACGCCGGGACATTCGTGGCCGGCTACTTCGAAGAGTTGCTCCCGGAGCAGATCGAGCAGCAGTTGGCCACAGGGCTGCTCGGCCCCATGAACATCACCCGCGCAGCGCTTCCCGTCATGCGGGCCCAAGGCTCCGGCCACATCGTGTCCGTCTCGTCCTCCGCGGGCCTGGTCGGCTTCGAGTACTGGTCGTCCTACAACGCCGCCAAGTTCGGGCTCGAGGGATGGATGCAGGCGCTGGGACGCGAGGTCGAGCCGCTGGGGATCCACACCACGATCGTGAATCCCGGATCATTCAGGACCGATTTCCTGGCGCACGCCGCGGATGCCCCTACGGGGAGTCCGGTGCCCGACTACGCCGACCGGCGATCGCGACAGGTCGTCAGTTGGCGCACCAAGAACGGACAGCAGCCAGGAGATCCGGAGAAACTGGCGGCGGCGATGGTCGAGATCTGCGGCATGAATCCGCCGCCCAGGCGGTTCGTCGCCGGTGCGGATGCCATCGGGCTGGCCGAGGGCCAGGCCGCCCTCCTGATGCAGGAGGTCGACGCGCTGCGCGACCTCTCCCTCTCTCTAGGCTATGTCAGCGCCTGATCTGCAGAGGCGACCGTACGCAACCGACTCGAGAACGCTTCCGGGATGTGGGACGCAGGCGACTGCGGCGCGTCGAACATCTAGTATAAGAGAAATGGGAGATGCGGCATCTGCCGGGCACTCCACCGCAGACGACGCGTCCATGGACGAGCGAGTTTGCAGATCGCCAGGCTGCGCGGTCGAGACACCAATGGGCGGGGAGTCGGATCCCGCGAAACCGTGGGAACAGGAGGATCGCAGTGGGTCAGATCGACTACGGCGTCAGCGATCACGTCGCGACGATCGTCATCAACAACCCCGAGAAACGGAACGCCGTGGACCCGGAGATGTCGACGCAGCTTCTCGACGCCTACGCCGATGTCGTCTCCAATGACGACGTGCGGGTGCTCGTCATCACGGGCGCCGGCGACAAAGCCTTCTGTGCGGGCGGTTACATCCCGGACTACGTGGCCGACAGCGTGGTCGGGGCAGGCGCCACGAAGGACCGCACAGCCCTGCACAAGCCTTGGCGATTCTACAAACCGGTCATCGCCGCCATCGACGGGTTCGCCGTCGGTGGAGGGTTCAGCCTGGCCCTCTACTGCGACATCCGGGTCGTTTCGACGTCGTCCAGAATGGGGCCGTCCGGACTCAAGCGTGGAGTCGCCAACGGGGCCACCCAGGCGACCCGGCTCAGCCGGCTCGTAGGCGTGGGCAACGCGATCGAGATCCTGCTGCTCTCGAAGTACGTCGACGGTGCCGAGGCACATCGCATCGGGCTGGCCCAACGGTTGACCGAACCTGGCGGGGCGATGGCCGAAGCCATGGATATCGCCACCACGATCGCGTCCTTCAGCCCGGGCGCAGTGCAGGCCACGAAGCGACTTGCCTACGACAATCTGGATCTGGGCTGGGACGAGGCCCTGGAGTGGGAGGAGGCGGTCACCAAGCGCAGCTTCCACACCGCGGACGCGCTCGAGGGGTTCGCGTCCTTCGACGAGAAGCGTCCAGCAGTCTTCGGCCAGGAACGCTCGCTGCACACCCTCGGCCTCGACGAGTTCTGGCCGGGCACCCAGACGCCGGAGTGGCGCAAGTGAAAGGCCCGCTGAACGGCATCCGGGTCGTTGCGGTGGAGACCTTCATCGCCGGCCCCATGGCGACGATGTGGCTGGCCGACGCGGGTGCCGAGGTCGTCAAGATCGAGCCGCCGCGGGGCGGCGACCGCGCCCGCACGGTGCCACCGATCAAGGGCGATGGGGACGGGGCGCAGAGTCTCTCGTTCGTCCGCGCGAACCGGAACAAGCGCAGCGTGGTGCTCGACCTCAAGGACGAAGCGGATCGTGCGACATTCCTCGAACTGATCCGGGAGGCGGACGTATTCCTGGAGAACGCCCGCCCTGCGTCATTATCCGCCCTCGGGCTGAACTACGGGCAGCTGAGCAAGGTCAATCCTCGGCTGATCTACGCCGCGGTGTCGGGTTTCGGCGTCCCGGAGTTCAACAAGGGAGACCTGCCGTACCTCACCGCGTTCGACATCGTCGCGCAGGCCATGGCCGGCCTCATGTTGCGACCGGAAGGCGCGGAGTCGGGTGCCGTGTACCCGGGCTACCCACTCGCGGACATCTTTGCCGCAGCCAACGCGCAGTCCGCGATCTACCAGGCACTGTACAACCGAGAGCGTACCGGTGAAGGCGCATACATCGACGTCGCGATGTTCGACGGTGCGATCGCCCTGAACGAACTGGCGATCATCATGTACACGACCTTCGGGACGATCCCCCCGCCCGGTGTCCACGCGCTGGGTGCGCCTTTCGGGGCCTATTCCGCATCCGACGGCCAGGTCGTGCTCGGCGTCCTGGGGAATCCCGTGTGGGTCAGGTTCGCGGAAGCCATCGGTCGCCCGGACCTGGTGGACGTACCCGAATACGCCAGCGGGATCCTGCGGCATCAGCACCGGGACACGCTGGATCCCGTCATCAATGCCTGGATGGCCGCACGGACCACCGAAGAGGTCCTCGCTGCGCTGGGATCGTGCGACGTTCCTGCTGCGCCGGTATGGAACGTCGACTCCGTCGTACGCCTCGCATATGCGCGGGAGCGGGGCATGATCGTCGCGGTTGACGACCCCGCCTGGGGCGAGATGACCGTCGCGGGCAACCCGATCCGGTCCAGCCTGATGTCGGGCGAGCGGCCGGCGCCGGCGCCGCTGCTCGGTGCTGACACCGCAGACGTCTTGAAGGAGTGGCTCGGCCGCGAGGCCTGAGCGCGCCTTTGTCTCTTGGCGCGCTGCTGCGCCCTTCAATCAGCACCGATGCAATGAGGGATGGAACATGTCGGATTCACCCCAGGTCGTCTCGGCGGACGAGGCCATGCGCGCCGTGCAGTCCGGAATGCTCGTCGCCACCGGCTCACTGAGCTCCGAGCCGGTTGTGCTCCTCGAGGCGCTGGCGCAGCGCGCCCGCTCGGTGGGCGCGCTGACACTGCTGGGAGGCATGCTCCTCGACGGTTATCGCGCCATGGCACCGGAGCTCGGGGCGTCCGTGCGGCTGAACACATGGTTCATGCCAGGCACGTCGAACGTCGACGCCGAGATGGGGCCGGCCGTGGACTTCCTCCCGATGTCGTGGTCGCAGACCTGTCGTTACGTCGAGGGCGCGGACATCGACGTGGCACTTGTGCAGGTGTCGCCGGCGGACGCCGACGGCAACCACAGCTTCGGGATCAGTTCGAGTCTCACCCCGCTGCTGGCGAGGCGGGCGACCGTGGTCATCGCACATGTCAACCCCCGGATGCCTTTCACCTTGGGCGATTCGCTCATTCATGAGTCCGAGATCGACTTCGTGGTCATGCATGAGGCACCGTTGCGGGCGTACCCGCATCGGACGCCGGGCCCTCTGGACGCAGAGATCGGCTGTCTCGTCGCCGACCTCATCCCGAACGGCGCGACCATCCAGTGCGGCATCGGAACGGTGCCGGAGGCCGTGTGCCAGACGCTCGTCGACACCGACCGCACGGATCTCCGGATCACGGGCATGCTCACCGACGGAGGGCGAGCGCTGATCGAGTCCGGGCGCTGCATGTCGGACGGCCCTGCGGCCGTGGTCGGTGAGGTCGTCGGTTCGCCGGACCTCTATCGGTGGGTGGACCGCAACCCCGCCGTGAATCTCCAGAACGGCCTGCACACGCACAGCCTGGAGGCGTTGGCCAGGTGGGAGAGGTTCGTCTCGATCAACTCCACCCTCGAGATCGATCTGTACGGCCAGCTCAACTCCGAGGTGCTCCGGGGCGGGCAGGCCGGTGGCATCGGTGGCAGCGTCGACTTCATGCTCGGCGCGCAGTTGGCCGGCAACATGTCGATCGTCGCCCTTCCTTCGACCACCGTCCGCGGGGCATCGCGCATCGTGCCGGTCCTCTCAAAGGGATTGGTGACCGTGCCGCGAACACTCGTGCAGCACGTCGTCACCGAGTACGGCGTGGCGGATCTGCGCTTCCTGTCCGCCGGTGAGCGCGCCGAGGCACTGGCCGGAATCAGTCACCCGGACCACCGTGAGGGACTCTTCGCGGCGGCCAAGAAGCTGCCCCGCACCCACTAAGCCGTCCATCTGAAGACCAGCAACACGAACGTTCGCGGTCCGCTGCTGCAGCGCGTCCTGAGGAGAGGGGTTCGTCATGTCGATCGTAGGGGTTTCGACAGGCGCGTTGACCGGGCTGGCCGCGGGTGTGTCGCTGACCGTCGATGGTCGTCCGGTGCCGGGCGCGGGGACGTTCGAGGTGGTGAACCCGGCGACGGGGGAGCGGTTTGCCGATGCGCCGGACGCGTCACGGGCGCAGGTCGACGCGGTCATGGAGTCGGCGGCGCGGGCCTTCGTTTCCTGGCGTGCCGACGATGCGGCGCGGTGTGCGGCGTTGCGTGCGGCGGCGGATGCGCTGGAGGCGTCGGCCTCGGAACTGGCACTGCTGCTGACCGCGGAGCAGGGCAAGCCGTTCTCGGGGTCCTTGGCAGAGGTGTCGACCAGTGCGACCTGGTTGCGCTGGTACGCCGATCTGGACCTGTCCGCGCCCGAGATGGTCGAGGACGGCACCGAACGTACGGTGACTGTGCACCGCCGGCCCCTGGGGGTGGCGGTAGCGATCTGTGCCTGGAACTTCCCGATCCAGATGGCGATGAAGAAGGCGGCGCAGGCGCTGCGTCCAGGCAACACGTTGGTGATCAAGCCTTCGCCGTACACCCCTTTTGCCACGCTGAAGGCGGTGGAGGTGCTGCAGTCGGTCTTTCCGCCGGGTGTGGTCAGCGCAGTGAGTGGTGGCGGCTCCGAGCTGGGGGGTTGGCTGACCTCGCACCCGTTGACGCGCAAGGTGACGTTCACCGGGTCGACCGCGACCGGAAAACTTGTTGCGGCGGCGGTGGCGCCGGACCTGAAGCGGGCGACGTTGGAGTTGGGCGGCAACGATCCGGCGATCGTGCTCGACGATGCCGATCCGGCCTTGATCGGGCAGGGTCTGTTCGACCGGGCGTTCGTGAACTGTGGTCAGACCTGCGCGGCGATCAAGCGCGTGTACGTACACGAGCGGCTCTTCGACGACGTCGTCGACTCCTTGGCCGGGTATGCCCGCAACAGTGTGGTCGGCAACGGTATGGAACCCGGGACAGAGTTCGGGCCGCTCAACAATCGAGCGCAGCTCGAGATCGTCACGAGTCTCGTCGACGACGCGCTCAGCCGTGGTGCCCGAGCGGTCACGGGCGGGACGCCGATCGAGAGTCCGGGCTACTTCTACCCGCCGACGATCCTCACCGGCGTCGAGGACGGGATGGCGGTGGTCGATCAGGAGCAGTTCGGTCCGGTGCTTCCGGTGCTGGCCTACACCCACCTGGATGACGCACTCGGGCGGGCCAATCGTGGCCCGTACGGGCTGGGGGGCTCGGTCTGGACCTCCGACGAGGACCGCGGCCGCGACGTCGCGGCGCGTCTCGAGGTCGGCACCGCCTGGGTTAACACCCACGCCATCACTACCCCCTCCGCGCCATTCGCAGGTGCGAAGTGGAGTGGCATCGGGATCGAGAACGGCATCTGGGGCATGCACGAGTTCACCCAGATCCAGACTATCCACACTGCACACTGACGAGGCGCGAGGCAGCCTCCGACCGCTCACGCGCTACGCCCACTCCGAGCGACAAGCCTCCAGCAAAGGCGGAAGAACTCCATGGACGAGAGCACCTACTCAGCAGGCGAGGCCGTTCGGCGCGAGGTTGCGGGCAACGCGGTGGTCGACGCGGCGAGGAACGCGGACGACTTCAACAAGCCCATGCAGGACATCCTCACGGAGTTCTGCTGGGGCACCGTCTGGACCCGGCCCGAGCTGGACCGCCGCAGCCGGAGCATTCTCAACATCGGGATGCTCGCCGCCCTCAACCGACCCGACCAGCTGGCCGGGCACGTACGGAGCGGGATCACGAACGGTCTCAGCAAGGCCGAGATTCGCGAATGTCTGTTGCAGGTGGCCGTGTACGCCGGCATGCCGGCCGGACTCTCCTCGTTCGCGATCGCCAGCAAGGTCTTCGAGGAACTCGACATCTGACGTGTACGCGGTTCCGACACCCGCGCCGCGGCCTCGGGACGAGGCGCCCACGGCCGACCCGCAGGAGGAGACCAGCATGGCGATCGGATTCATCGGCCTGGGCCGGATGGGTCAGGGCATGGCCACGAACCTGGTGCGGCGGTCCGGACGTCAGGTGCTCGTCTTCGACACCAGCGCGGAGCCCGTGGACCTGCTCGCTGCCGCAGGCGCGACGCCCGCCTCGGACATCGCCGAGGTCGCTCGTCGTTGCGACGTGATCTTCGCGTCGCTGCCCGGTCCGCCGGAGGCGCAGGCGGTCTTCCTGGGCTCGGGTGGCCTGGTCGAGAACGCTCGGCCGGGCACGATCCTGGCGGACCTGTCGACGAACTCGTTGTCGCTCCAGAAGGAGATCCACGACGAGTGCCTGCGCCGCGACCTCTCGTTCCTGGATGCCCCGGTGAGCGGAGGTCCGGCGGGTGCGGCCTCGGGTGACCTGGCGATCTGGGTCGGTGGTGACCGTGCGGTGTACGAACGCTGCTTGCCCGTCCTGACGACAATGGGGGACAAAACCCACTATGTCGGCGCATCCGGTGCCGGGACGGTGACCAAGCTCTGCCACAACATGCTCGGTTCCATCATCCAGCTCGCACTGGCCGAGACGTTCTCCGTCGCCGTCAAGGCGGGGGTCGACCCGCTGGACCTCTGGGAGTCCATCCGGCTGGGGGTCGTCGGGAAGCGGTCGCCCCTCGACATGCTCACCAAGCAGTTCCTGCCGGGCAAGTTTGACCCACCGGCGATGCCGCTCAAGCTGGCCCACAAGGACCTCTCGCTGGGCGCCGCGCTAGGGACCGACCACGACGTCCCGATGAGGATGGCGGAGATGACGCGCGACGAGATGGCGGCGGCGATCCAGCGCGGCCTCGGCGATCTGGACGCCCGGGTGTTCCTCACGCTTCAGCTCGAGCGGGCGGGCGTGGAGATCGCCGTCGACCCGGAGCGGCTGGACGCCGTTCTGAAGGCCTCGCGTCCTGCTGGCAAATAATCCCTTGCATTTAGGCCAATTATAATGAGAGATTATCGGGAGGGCCTCTCACATCCGTAGTGATCGATGGCGGAGGTGTGCGGCCCCGCTGACGGCGACCTGTCACCGGATCGCAGTTCTGCGCCGAGCGCGCTGGTACCAAGGATGGACTCATGACCTCCATGAAGGAGAACACGGCACCGCACTCGTTCCTGGCCTCGCGCCTCGGGCACGTGATCGGCGGCGCCGTCGTCGACTCCGCCTCAGGCAAGACCTTCCCCACCCTCAATCCCGCGACGGGGCAGGTCCTGACTCATCTCGCGGACGGAGATCACGAGGACGTCGATCGTGCGGTGCGGGCGGCCCGTCGGGCGTTCGAGGGCCCTTGGTCGCGCTGGAAGCCCTATGAGCGCCAAGCGTTGCTGATGCGGATCCACGACCTCGTCGACCAGCGCTTCGATGAGATGGCTCTTCTCGAAACACTCGACCTGGGCTCGCCGATCACACGTTCGCGGGGGCTCAAGAGCTTCGTCCTGCAGACCATCGCGTACTTCGGGGCGCAGACGGTGAATGTCGGTGGCTCGACCCTGCCGAACAATCTCGCCGGCGACGTGATGACAATGACGATCAAGGCGCCGCTCGGAGTGGTGGGCGGGATCCTGGCCTGGAACAGCCCTCTGGTCGGGGAGTGGTTCACGGTCGGCGGTGCTCTCGCGACCGGCTGCACTGTCGTGCTGAAGCCCGGCGAGTACACGTCCCTCTCGGTGCTCTACATGGCCCGTCTGCTCGAGGAGGCAGGCGTGCCACCGGGCGTGGTCAACGTCGTGACCGGTCACGGTGCGGCGGGGGGTGCGCTGGCGGCGCACCCCGATGTCGACCGCGTCGTGTTCACCGGTTCCGTCGAGACCGGACGGCGTGTGGTCGAGGCGTCGGTGAGCAACATGAAGCGGGTCCAGGTCGAACTGGGCGGAAAATCACCCGACATCGTCTTCGCGGACGCGGACCTCGACCGCGCCGTCCCGGGGGCCGCGATGGGGGTGTTCAACAACTCCGGGCAGATCTGCACCGCCGGCACCCGTCTGCTCGTGCAACGCAGCGTCCATGACGAGTTCGTCTCGCGCCTGGTGGACTTCTCGGCGTCCCTGCGCGTCGGCAACGGCATCGACCCGGACGTCCAGATGGGGCCTGTCGCGTCGCAGGCCCAGCTCGACCGCGTCCTGGGCTATGTCGAGGGGGCGGGGCCCGAGGGGGCGACGCTGGCCGCGGGCGGGGCTCGGCTGGGCGGCGACCTGGCGGACGGGTTCTTCGTGCAGCCGACCGTCTTCTCTGACGTGACGCCGGACATGACCATCGCTCGCGAGGAGATCTTCGGCCCTGTGGTGTCGGTGCTGCCGTTCGACGACGTCGAGGAGGCGCTGGTACTCGCAAACGACACGCCCTTCGGCCTCGGTGGAGCCGTGTGGACCCGTGACACGACGACCGTCATGACGATGGTGAACGGGATCCGTTCCGGCAGCGTCTGGGTCAACTGCTACGGCCTGCTCGACATGACCGTGGGCATGAACGGCCACCGCATGAGCGGCTACGGCGTGAAGGGCGGCCCGGGGCACGTTGACGCCTTCCTCTACGAGAAGTGCGTCTACATCGACCTCTCGTCATGAGAGGCGTTCCCTTGCTCGTGCGCCCGTTCTGTCCCAGGGAGAGTTCGCCATGACCGTTGCACATCCTCGACCGCAGCAGACCCACCTGAGTGTCGACCGCACCCCGGCCCCAGGGACGTGTCCCGCGTGCGGGGCAGCCGAGCTCGCGTCGTACCCGGTGCTCGAGGAGCGCGGGTGGTTCGACGTCGTCAAGTGCCAGGCCTGCCTGCACTCGGTGGCCCGCGAGCGGGGTCCGTTGCTCGGCTACATCCAGCTGCTGTCCGACACGGTCTGAGGAGGCAAAATGATCGGCATCGACGTCGGCGGCACCTTCACGGACATCATCGCCGTCGAGGACGGCGAGATCCGGGCCTACAAGGTGCCGACGAACGTGCGTGACACGCACCTGTCCGTGCTGGCCAGCGCAGACCTGGTCAACGTGCCGGAGGCGCCGGTGTTCAACCACGCCAGCACCCATGGACTCAACGCCATCCTCACCAGGAACTTACCCAAGGTCGGATTCCTGACCACGGCCGGCCATCGTGACGTGCTGGACATGGCGCAGAGCTGGCGGCCGAATGACGCGGTCACAGACGCGCACTGGCGGCGGTCCTTCGGCGACTCGACCGCACCGGTCGTGCCGCGCTACCTGCGCCGGGGAGCCAGCGAGCGGACGCTGGCCGACGGGCGGGTCTACCAGGACCTCGACGAGGACCAGGCACGTCGCGAGATCGAGCTGCTTGGTCGCTGCGGCGTCCGTGGGATCGCCATCTGCCTGATCAACTCGTACGTGAACGGCGCGCACGAGGAGCGCCTGGCGGAACTCGTCCGCGCCGTCCTGGGAGACATCCCGGTCTCGGTCTCGAGCAGGGTCTCTCCACTCGCCCGCGAGTACCCTCGCGCGTCCACCACGGTCATCGACGTCACGATGAAGATCGTCTACGGGCCGTACACCAAGCTGCTCCAGGACGGCCTGGAGAAGGTCGGCTTCCGGGGACAGATGAACTTCGCGGACTGTGCCGCCCAGCTGTCCCCGGTGGATGACGCCATGAACGTGCCCAGCCGGATCGTCTTCTCCGGCCCTGCTGCCGGGGCCGTCTCCGCCGCGTACTTCGGCAGCCTGATCGGCAGGTCCGACCTCGTCTGTGCCGACATCGGCGGGACCTCCTGCGACATCAGCATCGTCCGCAACGGTTCACCGACCGTCGACACGACCTTCGAAATCGAGCACGACCTCGTCGTGAACACGCTCTCCAGCCAGGTGCACGCGATCGGAGCGGGCGGCGGCAGCATCGTCTCGGTCGGCCCCACGGGAGAGATCGTGGTCGGGCCGGCGAGCGCCGGGGCGGATCCGGGTCCCGCGTGCTACGGCAAAGGCGGAGTCCAGCCCACGACCACGGACACCTGCCTTCTCGTAGGGATCATCGACCCGGACCGATTCGCCTCCGGCTTCCTGGATCGTGACGCCTCCTGGCGCGCCTTCGAGAAACTGGACACGCACAGTCCCGTGGAGCAGCGGATCGCACACGCCTACGGGATCGCGGTCCACAACATCGCCGAGGGCGTCTTCAACCAGATCGTGCGTGCGGGAGTGGATCCCCGCGACTACGACCTGGTGGCGTACGGCGCGGCAGGACCGATGCTGCTTCCCGCGATCCTCGAGCTCGTCCACGCCCGAAGCGTCATCGTGCCTCCGCACGCCGGCCTCTTCTCCGCTCTGGGGCTGCTATCCGCGGACCGGGTCTTCACCGACAGCCGTAGCCACTACACGGTGCTGGACGAATCCGCCGCCGATGGAATCGACGCGATCTACCTGGAGCTCGAGAGCGCCCTGCGGAGTCGCCTGGGTGCCGAGGCCGACACCGCGACCATCGTGCGTTCTTTCGACGGACGGCTGCTCGGTCAGGCGTGGGAGACCCCCTTCATCCCCGTTCCTGACGGGACACTCGGCGTCAAGGGGATCGCCGCGATGGTGGCCGGCTTCCATGACGTGTACGCCGAACGGTCCGGCGCTCGCTTTGAGGCCATCCCGGTCCAGGGCGCCACCTATCGCGTCAGCGCGATCCTGCCGACACCCAAGGTTCAGTATCCGGTGCTGCCGCGCCGGGAGGGAGCGGCGCTCGTGCCTCGCGCGAGCACCCCGTTGCGTTTCATCGGTGACGAGGAACAGCTTGCGGACGTGTACGAGCGCACCGATCTGCGGGCCGGGGACGCCTTCCGGGGACCCGCCATCGTCCGCGAGAGGCTCGGCACCGTCCACGTCCACCAGGGGCAACTGGCCACGGTGGGCCGGTACGGCGAAATCGTCATCACCTCTGATACGAACAGCGAGCGGTGAGAGGACTCCTCCCACATGACGACCACGTCAGTCGCCCTGCGCGACCTCAAGGATGAGCAGTTCCAGGAGTCCTACGGGTGCGACCGGTTCACCGCGTCGGTGCTCAGCAACCGGCTGCGCTACATCTGCGGGCACATGGCGACGGGTCTTCTGCACAAGGCCTTCTCTCCGATCATCTCGTATATGAGCGACTTCGCGACGGCGGTCGTCGGACCGCCGGAGCTGGACTACCCGATGCCCGCGGTCAACAACGGGCTCGCCCTCTTCCTGGGCACACTTTCGGACGCGGTCCGCAACACGGTGGAGGAGTACGGGCCCGAGAACCTCCGCGTCGGCGACCTCCTGATAGCCAACGACCCGAACCGCGCCGGCTGCCACGTGAACGATCTGATGTTCGTTGCGCCGGCGTTCTTCGAGAACAGAATCAGCGGATTCATCGTCATCCGTGCCCATCAGCTCGACATGGGTGGCTCGGTGCCGGGGGGCTTCGGCGCCAAGAAGACCGACTCGTACGAGAACGGTCTCGTTCTCCCGCCCATCCTGCTGTACTCGCAGGGAACGCCTGTGCGGTCCACTTTCAGCCTCATCTTCGACAACGCGCGCTGGGGGCAGCTGCTCCTGCCTGACATCCGCACCATCAACGAGAGCTGTGCACTAGGACTGTCGATGTTCCGCGAGAGCGTGGAGCGCTACGGCCGCGCGGCGATGCTCGGATCGATGCGGTTCGCCACGGACCGGTCGGCCGAAGAGATCGCGGACGCGCTCGCGAGCGTTGCGGACGGTGACTACACGGGGACCGCCATCCTCGACGCGGACAACGCCACGGACGAGCAGTACGACGTGGTCGTCAAGGTGATCAAACGGGGTGCGCGGGTCGAGGTCGACCTGAGCGGCTCGTCCCGGCAGGCGCAGACCTGCATCAACGCCGGCGCCCTCGACGCGAAGACGGCGGTCGGCGTGGGGCTCAACATGGCCACCGGTGTCAGATCGCCCTTCACCTCGGGAAGCTTCCGGCACATCGATGTGGTGATCCCTCCTGGCACGGTCGCGAGTGCGCTTCCCCCGGATGGCGCCATCTTCTTCTACTGGGAGGTGTCGTCCGCCATCCTCGCCGCCATCATCGTGGCGCTCAAGGACGTGCTCGGTGACCGGAGTATCGGGGGGGACTACGGCTCCACGAGCACGCACAACGCCCAGGGCACGCGCGGCGACGGCACCACCTGGCAGAGCCTGTCCGAATGCGGCGGTGAGTGGGGTGCCTGGGGCGCGAGCCGTGAGGGCGACGGAGACGGCTACAACGCGCTCTACTTCGTGAACACAATGTCACCAGCCACTGAGGGGATCGAGGCTTCCGTGCCGGTCGTCATCGCGCGCAAGGAGTACGTGCCGGACACCGGAGGCCCGGGACGGCACCGAGGCGGTTCCGGGACGATCAAGGACGTCCGTTACCTGGACGACGCCGAGCACTACACGACTCCGCTGCGGTTCAAGGCTCCCTCTGGGACAGGCGTCAACGGTGGTGATGCCGGCCGGATGGGCGGCGTGTGGATCCTCGACCAGGAGGGAACCGCGGATATCGCGTTCCCGGGCATCGAGGACTCGTCCTACCTGGGATCCACCGCACTTGCGGGCGTCGTCCATCCGGACACTCGCCTCCCGACTCCGGACGGGGTGTACGCCTACTTCGGGCGTGTCGCGACCTGGAAAACCGGGCCGGGAGCCATGTTCCGCTATCGCACCAACGGCGGCGGCGGCTGGGGTGCCGCACTGACGAGGGACCCGGAGCGTGTGGCCCGGGACGTCCGGGACGAGTACGTGTCGATCGCGGGAGCCGCGCGGGACTACGGCGTCGTCGTGGTGGGGGATCCGCAGACCGACCCCGAGGGCGTGAAGGTCGACGTCCGCGCCACGGCGGCACTGCGCGCCGAGCTCGAGGCGGGCACGACCAGGCTCAGCTGAGGACCCCAGGTGCGGCGACGCCGGTCCCTGCTTCGCGGCCCGCGCCGCGGGTGTCTGAACTGCGATGGAAGGAGATGTGTGATGGATCGGATGTCGGGAAAGGTGGCCGTGATCACCGGCGGTGCTCGCGGTCAGGGCCGAGCGCATGCCGTCCGCCTGGCGGCGGAGGGTGCCGAGATCGCCATCACCGATGCTTGCGCCCAGTACCCCGACGTTCCCTATCCCATGGGTACCGTCGACGAGCTCGCCGAGACGGTGGCGGCCGTCGAGGCGCTTGGACGGCGCTGCCTCAGCTTCAAGGCCGACGCCCGCGACCCTGCCGCGATGCGGGCCGTCATGGCCGACACCGTCGCCGAACTCGGCCACATCGACACGGTCGTCATCAACCACGGCATCACCATTCCGCACACCGTCGAGGGTCCGGAGGCGGAGGACGCCATCTGGGATCTGATCATCGACACCAACCTGTCGGGCGTCTGGCGCACGGCTCGGGCGGCCGTCCCTCACCTGCGCGACAACGGCGGGTCGATCACCGTCACTGCCTCGTCCGCGGCCTTGACCGGCCTGTTCAACCAGGCTGCATACGTCTCGGCGAAGTGGGGACTCATCGGCATGGTCAAGACCTTGGCTGCTGAACTGGCGCACTACTGGATCCGTGCGAACGCCGTCTGTCCGTGCGCGGTCGCAACGCCGCTGTTCCTGAACCCGCACCACGTCAGGGCGTTCTGCGGTGACGACCCGACGAAGACTATCGAGGACATGGAGTGGCCGGCCACGTCGCTCAACCTCCTGCCGGTTCCATGGATCGAACCGGAGGCGGTGGCGAGTGCCGTCCTCTACCTGGCATCGGAGGAGGCGAAGTACGTGACCGGTATCGCGTTGCCGGTGGATGCGGGGACCAGCATCCAGCCTCCGGGGATCACTCCGTTCGTGGGAACGCGGTTGTGGGAGCTCCAGCAGCAGGTTCCGTCGCTGGGTGCGTGATTCCGTCACGTCTGTTGCGTCAAAGGGAATCCCTGGTACCACGAGGGCCACGTCGGAAAGGGCGAAGGCCGGGTGCTGGGAGGTATTCCGGGGCAGTTCGGCTACACGGCGCGCGAGCCTTACGGCGTAGTGGTCGCCCGCGACGCGTGAGTTCATTTCTATGATAATCAGAGATAGTCGGCGCGTTCGAGGTTCGCGTCGACCACGACCACCTGCCGGCGATGGAGCGAGGACGGGCAGCATGAGGCGAAGCCACAAGACCATCATTTCTTGTGCGTTGACCGGGTCGGTGCACACCCCGTCGATGTCGCCCGGCCTCCCGGTCACCGCCGACGAGATGATCGAGCAGGGACTGGCGGCGGTGTCGGCCGGCGCGGCGATCCTCCACGTCCACGCTCGCGATCCGGTCGACGGGCGCCCCGCTTCGGATCCGGAGGTCTACCGTCCGTTCGTCACGGCGCTGGCGCGCGACACCGACGCCGTCATCAACATCACCACCGGTGGGGCGATGACCATGACGGTCGAGCAGAGACTCGAGGCTGCGCTGGTCTTCGAACCCGAAGTGGCATCACTCAACATGGGTTCGATCAACTTCAACTTCGCCGGCGCCGCCGAGCGCGAGCGCGAGTGGCGCTACGACTGGGAGAAGCCGTACGTCCTGGGGTCGGCAGACAGCATCTTCGTCAACACGTTCGCCCAGATCGAGACGAGCCTGCTCCGCCTGGGCAAAGAGCGCGGGACCCGCTTCGAGTTCGAGTGCTACGACGTGGGCCACCTCTACAACCTCGCGCACGTCGTCAACAAAGGGCTGGCCGAGCCACCGTTCTTCATCCAGGCGGTCTTCGGGATCCTCGGTGGGATCGGTCCCGACGTGGACAACCTGACCCACATGGTGAGCATCGCCGACAAGCTGTTCGGCGACGACTACTACCTGTCGGCGTTCGGTGCGGGACGGCATCAGATGACCTTCGCGACGGCCTCCGCTCTCCTCGGCGGAAACGTCCGTGTGGGGCTGGAGGACAGCCTCTACCTGACCCAGGGAAGGCTTGCGGAGAGCAACGCCGAGCAGGTCGCAAAGGTCGCGCGACTCCTCGACGAACTCGGCCACGACATCGCGACGCCCGACGATGCTCGCCAGATGCTGGAGCTCAAGGGCAGCGACTCCATCAAGGTGTAGCGGCAAGCGATCGAGGCCGTCTGGAGAGGGAGGAACGACGTGAGCATCGGCAATCCGGTCGTGGTCGGTTACGTCCCCACGCCGCAAGGTGCGGCGACACTGGCGCGAGGGATCGTGGAGGCCCGGCATCGTGATGCCCTCCTCCTCGTGGTCTTCCCGAAGCCCGACGGTGGCTCCGTCGTCGTCGACGGTGTCGAGGTCGATGAGGCCATGGACCCTGTTGCCCGCCTGCTACAGGACTCGGGTGTCCGGTTCGGGGTTCGACCCCTGACCGCCGGTGGAAGTGTCCCCGAGGACGTGGTCTCGATCGCCGCGGAGGTGGACGCCGACCTGGGCACCGGCCTCCGTAACCGAACGCCGGTGGGGAAGCTAATCCTGGGAAGCAATGCCCAGCGCATCCTGCTCGGTGCTACGTGTCCGGTTCTCGCCGTCAAGGCTCAGTGACACCGGACCCGTCGCGCGTCGCGCCCGCATCCTCCGTCGCCGGAACAGGAGCGCGTCCGCGAGCACTCCTCGCGATCATCCTGATCAGCTACCTGATGATCGTGATGAACGTGGCGCTTGTCGTCACGGCACTGCCCCGCATCCACAGCGATCTGCGTTTCACCACCGCCGGACTAGCGTGGGTCCAGTCGGCGTATACCTTGGCATTCGGCGGGCTGTTGCTCCTCGGGGCTCGTGCCGGAGACATCCTCGGCCGTCGTCGCGTCCTCGTGGCGGGCCTTCTCTGCTTCGTCGCCGCGTCGCCGATCGTCGGCCTCGCGGGGACGCCGACCCTACTCCTCGCCGGACGCGCTCTGCAGGGGGTCGCAGCTGCGTTGATTGCGCCCTCGACCCTCGCCCTGCTCGCCGTCGGTTTCCCGGAAGGACGACCGCGGACGAGAGCGGTCGCGTACTACGGATCCGTCGCCGGCTTCGGGGCGACGCTCGGGCTCGTCGCCGGGGGACTCCTGACAGACACCGTCGGCTGGAGGGCGGGCTTCTTCTTCAACGTGCCGATAGGGCTGGTCCTGGTCGCCGCGACATTCCGGAGCATCGACGAGACGGCGCGCCGACCGGGCGACTTCGACCTCGCAGGCTCGCTCGCATCGACGGCCGGCATGTCCGCGCTCGTGCTGGGGCTGGTACGTGCCGCCGGCTCGGGGTGGTCCGACCCATTAACGCTCGGCGCCCTGGTCGCCGGGGTGCTCCTGCTGACGGCCACGCTGGTCAATGAGGAGCGGGTGTCGGAGCCCATCATCCCGCTCGCGCTGTTCCGCAGCCGGCAACGCTCCGTGGCGTACGCGGGTCGTTTCCTGTATCTCGGAGCCATGCTCGGCTTCTGGTTCTTCGTCTCGCGTTACCTGCAGGACGTCCTGGGCTACTCCGCTCTGGCCGCAGGCCTCGCCTTTCTACCCATGACTCTGATCAACATCGTGACGGCGCTCGCTGTGCCGCGCCTGACGAAGTGGTGGGGCAACACATGTGTGCTCTCGGTTGGCCTCGCCATCACTGCGACGGGCATGTTCTGGCTCAGCCGGTTGGAGCCCTCTGAGCCGTACCTGACGGCGATCGCGCTGCCGATCCTCTGCGTTGGAGCTGGGCAGGGGCTAGCCCTGGCCCCGCTGACCGTTATGGCCATGGACGGCGTAGGCAGTGAGAACTTTGGCGCTGCGTCCGGGCTCGTCAACGTAGCCCACCAGCTCGGCGGGTCGGTGGGGCTCGCTGCACTGGTCGCGATCTCGGGACAGGTGCACGCATCGGGGCGGACGCCCGCCGAGTTGCTCACGCGCCGGGCCTCGGTGGCCCTCGACGCCGGCGGTCTGCTGCTGGTCGTCGCGCTCTGCCTGCTCTTCCTTCCACGGCGCGACAGTCGTTCAGAGAAGCGACTGGTACAGGTCGAGGTCCCTCAGCGCGGCCTCCCGTGACTCCTGGCTGATCGTGAGGACGACGCGATCGACCCCTGCCTGACGCAACTCGTCGAGTGGATCGGGTGCGGGATCCGGTGAGTAGACTGAGACCGGCAGGCGATCGCGCCCCCGGACCTCGCACAGGTCGCGGAACTCCGCGACCTGTTGGACCAGACGGGCACGTTCCGACCACTTGTTGCCCACCGGGAACCAGCCCTCGCCTGCCTCGACCACGCGCTCCATGCTGTTCGTCGTGTTTCCGGCGATGTACAAGGGGAACGGATGCTGAACGGGCTTGGGCCACTGCCAGACGGGGTCGAAGGACACGAACTCGCCGTGGAACTCGGCTTCGTCGTCGGTCCATAGCCGGCGCATCGCGAGCACTCGCTCGTGCATCAGTCTGAACCGGGTCCTGGCAACGGTGCCGTGGTTGGCGATCTCCTCAGGGATCCATCCGGCGCCCACACCGCACATGAGTCGGCCGCCGGACACCTGGTCGAGGCTCGCGACAGCTTTGGCAGTGGTGATCGGATCGCGCTGGACGAGCAACAGGATGCCGAACCCGAGGCGCAGGGTATTGGTGACCATGGCGGCGGCGGTGAGCCCCACGAACGGGTCGAGGGTGCGCTTGTAGTGCTCCGCGATATCTCCCCCGGCAGGGCTGTCCGGATCCCGGAAGACCGGGATGTGGGTGTGCTCGGTCAACCAGAGCGACTCGAAGCCGCGCTGTTCGACCTGCTCGGCGAGTTCTATGACCCCGATCGTCCGATCGGTGGGGAACACCGAGATGCCGATCTCCATCACGCCTCCAGGAGCTGATTGCTATTCATACTGATAGATATCAGCATAGTGTGAAGCCGCACTGTCCTGGGTGCGGCGCGGGCCGCGTCAGCGTGGCTTTGCGCTGAGCCCGAACGTGCTACCCCGAGCCGAGCCGGGACCAGTCGGCCGGGGTCAGGGCGGCGGCCAGCAGCCCGAGGACGCCGGGCCGGTGGATGTGGCTGCCCAGCAGGCGTTCGCCGGCCGTGTGGATGTGAAGGAGGGCGTCGCGGAGCCGGTTGGACAGCTGGGTCGCGTCGGCGGCCAGGTCGCTGTCGTAGCCGACGAGCACGGTCAGCCCGGCGAGCGCGTCGTCGTCGGTGCCGACCCGGCGCAGAGTGTGGGGCAGCGTTCGTGCCGCGTCCGCGATCACGTAGTCGTGGCGGGCGTCGGTCTTCGATTCGCCGGGATGCAGGTCGGCGATGCGGCGCATCGCCAGGCCGGGCAGGTAGGCCACGTCCACGCCGCGGGCGACACGGCGGGTGCCGGGAATGGGTGCGATGTCGTCGCCGCGGGTGAGAATCCAGGCTAGGGCGGTCTGCGCAGGGGTCGCGCCGATCTCCGCGCCGATCGCCGTGACGGCGTCGACGATGGCCAGGTTGCGCCGGAAGTTCTCGCCGGTACATCGGCAAGCGCGGCCGCGCCGCCAACGGCGTCGTGGCCGCTGCCAGCCCAGCCCCCTGTCGCCGCCGGAGACTGCCCGAGCCGGCGGAGTCTGCTCTTGGCGTCGCCCGCCCTGACGGCCCACGGGTGGGCACGACTCGCCACGTGCACGACGTCCTGAAGCGGTCAGCCGCGGAGACCTTGCAAAGAGTCTAACTAATATGAGAGATTGGCTTCGTCTTCGTACCCGACACGAGTCTCCGCACCTGGCGTGAGGGAGTGCATCCGACGGTGCGCCGTCCGACTGTCCGCACCTGCCGGTCGTGGCTGACGGTGACACGACGGCAGCTGAGCGGTCGCCGAGGAGCGCTACGCCGCGCTCGCAGGGGCGCCGCATCCGCCGCAGCGGCTCCCAGACCGGTCGCTCGGCGAATTCGGTCGGCCGGACGGTGGGGTCGCGATGGCTCGGTAACGGTCGGCCAGGTAGTAAAAAGATTACTATTATGATGGTTGAGGAAGGGTTGTGCTACGGTGACGCGATCCGACATCTCAGAGTTCCTCTTCCCGGGCCAGCTCACCCGGTACGCCGGTGCTTCAGGTGACGTCGGCGACCTGCTGTGCGCCCGGGGCGTACCGACGGGCGCGATATGCGTGGTGGCGGACAGCATCGTGCATGCCAACGGTCTGAACGCCGATCTACTGGAAGGCCTTGCCAAAGCTGGTTACGAGCCCCAGGTGTTCGCGGACGTCATCGGCGAGCCCGACGTCGATGTCGTCACACGGGCTGCGGTCGCCGCCGCAGCCACCAACCCCGTCGCCTTCGTCGGAATCGGAGGCGGCAGTGCTCTGGACACGGTCAAGCTAGTTGCCTACAGCGTCGCATCCGGCACACCGCTGCGGGACCTGAAAGGTCCGGCGCCACTGGTGCCGGGGCTCGGCCCGCTGGTGATGGTGCCAACCACGGTCGGCACCGGCGCGGAAGCGACTCGCGTCGCCATGTTCGCGGTAGACGGAGCCAAGCGCGCGGTGTTGTCCCGTCAGTTCGTACCGGAGCTCGCGGTCCTGGACGACGCCCTCGTGCAACGACTGCCCGCTCCGGTCGTGGCGGCGACGGCGCTCGACGCGTTGGCCCACTCCGTCGAGTCCATGATGTCGAGTACGTCGAACGAATTGACGTGGTTCTTCTCGGGCGAGGCCGCGCGACGGATCTTCGCCGCCCTCCCCGCGGGTCACAAAGGCGACCCGAAGGCGCGGTCCGAGCTTCTGTACGCCTCGTTCTTGGCCGGTGTCTCGCTCAACGCGGGCGTGGTGCTCGGCCATTCGCTGAGCTACGTCCTCGCGGCTCGGCACCACCTGCCGCACGGGGTCGGTTGCGCGATCGCGCTTCCGTACTGCCTCGCCTATAACCAGACGATGTCGGCCCGTGACGGAAAATCCCTGGCCGAAAGCGTGCTCGGCCAGTCCGACGCCACGTTGCGCGACGTCGCCGAGGCGGTGCGGGCGCTGACCGAGCTCGTCGACCTGCCGACCGACCTCGATGCCTACGGCACCGCCGCTGAGGAGATTCCCTTCCTCGCCCAGTCCGTCGTCCGTGACTACCCGCGACCGACCAACCCTGTTCCTCTTGAGTCGGTCCGGCTCGGCGTCCTGCTCGAACACCTGCGCACCGGAGACCTCCGCGGCGCCTGGACTGCGATGGGAGAGCTCGCATGACCGAGACCCGCTCCTACAACGCCCACGTGGGCGGGCGTTGGGAAGGATCCGGTACCCTCCTCGACGTGCACGACCCGTCCGACTGGGACACGGTCGTGGCGCGGGTGCCCGCACTCGGAGCGGACGTCGTCCGTGAGGGTTACAAGACGGCTCGCGAGGGCGCCCGGATCTGGGGTCGTACCAATGCGCTCGAGCGTGGGCGCGTTCTGTTTCGGGCCGCCGCCATCCTGCGCGACCGGGCGAGCGAGCTCGCGAGACTCCTTGCCCAGGAGAACGGCAAGACCTTGGCCGAAGCCACGGGCGAGGTCGGGAAATCCGCCGAGTTCTTCGAGTTCTACGCTGGGGTCGCGCGGCTGCCCTACGGCGACCTGATCCACGACGCACGGCCGGACACCACCACAAGCGTCTGGCACGAGCCCGTCGGCGTGGTGCTCGCGATCACTCCGTGGAACGACCCGTTGCTCACCCCGTCGCGCAAGCTTGCGCCGGCGTTCGCCGCGGGCAATGCAGTGGTTCTCAAACCGGCGTCCGACACGCCGACGATAGCGCTCGAGCTGACCCGGGCACTGGTGGACGCTGGCCTGCCGCCAGAGGCGATCACAACCGTCACCGGTCGGATCGGCGAGATCGGCGAGGACCTCGTCGGTTCGCCAGAAATCGACGCGATCACGTTCACCGGGTCCACGGGCGTCGGTCTCGATCTTCAGCGGAAGGTCGCCGGACGCAACATCCGAGTCCAGTGTGAGATGGGCGGCAAGAACGCGGCCATCGTCCTTGCCGACGCCGACCTCGACCTCGCGGCCGAGACGATCGCCGCCGCCGGGTTCGCCCAAGCCGGCCAGCGGTGCACGGCGACGAGTCGGGTCCTGGTGGAGGCCTCCGTCAAGGACAGTTTCGTCGAGCGTCTGGTCGCGGTAGCCAACTCCTACGCCGCCGGCCCGAGCCTGGACCCGAGCACTGTCGTCGGGCCGATGGTGAGCCGTCGCCAGCAGTCCGACGTCATCGGGCACGTCGCGACTGCGAGCGCAGAGGGCGCCACGATCGCCGCAGGCGGCACCGTCGGCGCGGGCGAGGTCCTCCAAAAGGGGTGTTACGTCCTGCCCACGGTCTTGGACGACGTGACAGCCGACATGACCATCTGGCGGACGGAGGTGTTCGGCCCCGTCGTCGCCGTGCTGGCCGTTTCGTCTCTCGACGAAGCGGTCGAACTCGCCAACGCCTCGGAGTACGGGCTTTCGGCCGCGCTGTTCACCAAGAGCATGTCCGCCGCGAACACCTTCCTGCGGGACATCGACGCGGGGCAGGCGGCCGTCAACCTACCCACTTCTGGCTGGGACGTTCATCACCCATTCGGGGGATTCAAGTTGTCCGGTTCCCCTTTTAAGGAGCAGGGCCTCGGTGCGTTGGCCTTCTACACGCGGACGAAGACCTGCGCAGTGCGTGCGTTGTGAACCTGTTCGACCTCGCGGGCCGACACGTCGTCGTCACCGGCGCGGGCCGCGGGCTCGGGCGGGCGATGGCCGAGGCGGTAGCGGCAGCAGGTGCTCGCGTGACGCTGGTGGCGCGTAGCGAGTCGCAGCTAGCCGAATCGGCCGCGGCAGTCGAGCACGCCGGGGGGACGGCGTGCGTGCGTCGTGCGGATTTGTCCGACCTCGACGCCGTTGCTGACCTCGCCCGGGAACTTAGCACCGGGCAGGTGCATGGTGTGGTGCACGCGGCAGGGGTCACTCACCGTGCGGACGCGCGCGACTTCGACGACGAAGTGTTGCGGCGCGTGCTGACGGTCAACCTCGAGGCGCCGATCGTCCTGTCACGCGAACTGATGCGGCACCGCGCAGATGACGTGCCGTCCAGTCACGTGTTCGTCGGCTCGCTCGGCAGTTCGATCGGCCTTCCGCGCGCATTGGCCTACGTCGCGTCCAAAGCCGGTGTCCTTGGGGTGGTTCGTACACTCGCCGCCGAGTGGGCCACCTCGGGGGTCCGCGTCAACGCGATCTCGCCTGGCTACTTCCGCACGGCGTTGACGGCCGATCTCCTCGACCAGCCCGACGAACTGAGCCGGATCGAAGGTCGCATCCCGATGCGGAGGCTGGGCAGACCAGCGGAACTGGGTGGCGCGACCATCTTTCTGCTGTCGGACGCGTCGTCGTACGTGACCGGTCAGCAGATTGTCGTGGACGGCGGCTGGCTAGCTTCCTAGGCAACCTCGTTGCACGGCCCCAGCCGACTTGGTCGGCTGGGGCCGTGCGTCATGAAGGACGCTTTGTGACAGTCGCTCGGTCGCGGTCGAGGCGCCGGATCACGAGCGGTCGATGCGGTCCACGAGTTCGCGGGCCAGGGCGAACGCGGAGGTGGCGGCGGGCGAGGGCGCGTTGCGCACATGCGACACCGCCCCGGTCCGAGAGATCGCGAAGTCGTCGACGAGCGTGCCGTCGCGGTCGACTGCCTGGGCGCGTACTCCGGAGTGGAACGAGTCGTCGATCGAGGACCGGGTCAACGACGGGACGTACTGCGCTGCCGCCCGGACATACGCTCGCTTGCTGGTCGCCATCCGGATCTCGTCGATCCCGGTGCGCCAGTAGGTGCGTGCCACGTGCCAGGTGCCTGGCCAGCTGACGGTGTCCCAGATGTCACGGGGTCGTGCCCGGCGGAACAGGTAGCCGTCGCGCGACGGCACGAGCATGGCGGTGGGGCCCAGCATCACGTCGCCGTGGACGTGCTTCGTTACATGTACGCCGAGGAACGGCAGCGTCGGGTCCGGGACCGGGTATACCATCCCGTTGACGACCGGACGGTCGGTCTGCTTGAGGCGGAGGTAGACCCCTCGGAACGGGACGACGCGCGGGTTCGCAGGTGCACCCGACCGTCGGGCCAGCCGGTCCGACCATAGCCCCGCACAGACGATCACTTGCTTGGCGGTCACCGTGCCGTGCGGCAGGCGCAGGCGGCATTCAGTGCCTTGGGTGATCTCACGGACCTGCTCGCCGAAGCGGAAGTCGACGCCCTTGCCTTCGAGTTCTTTGCGGATCGCCCGGGACACGTCGGTGTAGTCGATGATGCCGGTGTTCGGGGCGTGCAGCGCGGCGATGCCGGTCGCGTTGGGTTCGATGTCCCGGATCTCGTCGCCGGAGACACGACGAAGGCCGGGTACGCCGTTCGCCGCTCCGCGCCGTTCGAGTTCGTCGAGTCGGGGTAGCTCGTCCGGTCGCACCGCGACGATCAACTTGCCGCACCTCTCGTGCGCGATGCCTTGCTCCTGGGCGAACTCGTACATCAACGCCGCGCCCTCAACGCACAGTTTGGCTTTCAGCGAACCAGGCTCGTAGTAGATCCCCCCGTGGATGACCCCGGAGTTGTGCCCCGTCTGGTGCGCGGCCACGTCGGCTTCGCGCTCGACGACCACGATCGACGCGTCGGCTCTGCGGTTCGAGACCTCCAGCGCGACCGCCAGACCAACGATCCCTGCGCCCACCACGGCCACGTCGTACTCGGCCACTTTCGCTCCTCGACGTCCGGCCTCAACAGGCTCTATCAAATAGAATCATCATAACAAATTGAGGCCGCATCACACTCCACTCGATCCTGACCGAGGGCGGACTCGACCTGGTACGGCGCAACGGTGCCGCCGGAAGGCCGGCACTCGTCGGAGAGATCATCGGCGGCGCCAGCCTCTACGAGTTCGTCGACGGCAATCCGTCGGTTCAGATGGCGCCGGGCAACGTGACCCACGCGCTTTCTGCGTTGTCGTCACCGAGTACGGGATCGCCGACCTTCGAGGGTGCACCGCGCGGGAACATGCCGACCGCCTCCTCGAGGTGGCGCACCCGGACCACCGTGCGGAGCTCGCGACCCAGTGGCGTCGTGCGGAGGACGACGCCAGCCGGGCCCGCGCCGTCACTCGGTCCAGACAGGCTCGCGCCTCTCGTGGAAGGCGGCGACGCCTTCGGCGGCGTCGGGCAACGACGTCGCGACCGTGAGCATGGCCTGCAGCTCCGGTAGCGCCTGGGCCGAGGTCTGGTCGAGCATCCGGTAGAACGCGGGCCGTCCCAGCCGAATGGCCCCTGGTGAGCGGGTGGCCAGCCGCGCCGCCAGTTCGTCGACCGTCGCGTCGAGGCCGTCTTCAGACGTCAGCCGGCTCACGAAACCCAGCTCACGGCCCTCGGCCGCCGTCACTCGACGGCCGGTGAGGATGAGGTCGAGGGCGTCTTTGGGTCGCATCGACCTGACCAGCGGAACTGAGATCATGTAGGGCCACAGTCCGATGTTCACCTCTGGCGCCCCGAACGTGGCGCGTTCGGAGGCGACGACGAAGTCGCAGGCGAGGGCCAGGCCGAAGCCGCCGGCGAGAGCGTACCCTTGCACGCGCGCGACGGTCGGTTTGCCGAGCTCGTACATCTCGGTGAACAGCGAGGCGAGATGACCGCGTCCGGCGTGTGCGGCCTCGGCACCGTCCTTGGCGCCTCTGAGCCCGCCGAGGTCCGCCCCGGAGCAGAATGCCGTGTCGCCGGCACCGCCGAGCACGACGACCCGTACCCCCGGATCTTCGTCCGCCTGCCGAAACGCCTCACGCAGGTTTCGGATGGTGCCGAATGACATCGCGTTTCGTTTGGGCTCTCGATTGATCGTCACACGCGCGACGTGCCCGCTGACCTGGTAGAGCACGTCGGGCGGAAGTTCCTGGAGCGGGTCGGTCATGCTGCCTCCTCGCAGACGTGGCAACGGGTTCGGCTCACGGAGCCGCCTGACGCACCACACGGGTGCACCTGGCACCGCTTGCGTGGCCGCACACGTTGACGAATTCACTCGTAATGATAATACTAAATACAAGCTGCGCCCGCGAGGGCCGCCCCTCGCGGGCGCAGCTCACCTCACTCGTCGGCTTCCCACCCTGGATGGAGATGGCGCAGGATGACCCAGACGCCGGACGTGCTCTGGCGGCCACGACCAGGGACGACGTCGGAGCTCACGAGGTTCGCTGATCGACTGAGAGGACGGGGTGTCGATCTTCCCGACTACGAGGCGCTCCGCACCTGGTCGGTCGAGAACCTCGACGAGTTCTGGCTCGAGGCTTGGCGCCACTTCGACTTGCTGACCTCGACCGAGCTGCACCGGGCGCTGGTTGAGGACACGATGCCTGGGGCGATCTGGTTCCCGGAGGTGGCGACGAACTACGCGGCGGCCGTGCTGCGCCTGCCTGGACGGACCGACGACGACACGCGGGGCACCGGCCCGCTCAACACGTGGGCAGCCGTGGAGAGCGGGACCTCCATGGTCGACGCCAGCCTCGGCGGTCTCGGCGGGGAACCCAGCGCCGTTGAGCAGAACCGCTCCGGGGAAACCGGCAACGTCGCGACCGAGGACCTCGTGGTCGCGCTCGAGCGAGCCGGAGTGGCCACGGAGATCGATGTCCCGGCTCTGCGGGAAGCCGGGCGCCTGCAGGAGCGTATGACGGGCGTCAGCTCTAGAGCTCGGGTTCTCCGCACCGGGTCCGGGCTCGGCGCGCCGACGTGAGCTGCGCGCTGGCGTTTCCAAACGAGCAACAACAGTGACCGTTCAAGGGACAGGACAGGGGCATGACGGCGTTGAGTGAGACGGCCACGCAAGCAACCTCGTGGACTCTTTCGGAGAACCAGCAGGCGATCGGTGCGGCAGTGGCCGAGGGGATGACGAAATTCGGTCTCGACTACTGGCACGAATGCGACGAGACGGCCACATTCCCGCATCAATTTTTCGAGTTCGCGGCCGCGCAGGGGTGGCTCGGTGTCGCGATGCCAGAGGAGTACGGCGGCGCCGGTCTGGGGATTTCCGAGGCCGCTGTCATGCTGGAGGGAATTGCCAAAGTCGGCGGACTGACCGCGAGCAGTGCCATCCACATGAACGTGTTCGGAACGAACGTCGTGGTCAAACACGGCAGCGACCAGATGCGCCGCGAAGTGTTGCCCGAGGTGTCGTCCGGGCGGATGAAGGTGGCCTTCGGTGTCACCGAGCCGAACGTCGGGCTCGACACGACCAGATTGAAGACGAAGGCGGTGCGGCGCGGCGGCGACTGGGTCGTCAGCGGACGCAAAGTGTGGATAAGCACCGCCCAGATCGCCGACAAGATCCTGCTGTTGACCCGCACCAGCGAACGGGATCCCGCCCGGAAGTCGCGCGGTCTGACCCTGTTCTTCACCGACCTCGACCGGTCGAAGATCGACGTCCGTGAGATCCACAAGACCGGACGCGCCGCCGTGGACTCCAACGAACTGTTCATCGATGACCTGGTCGTCCCTGATTCCCATCGCGTCGGCGAAGTGGACCGAGGCTTTCACTGCCTGCTTGACGGGCTGAACCCCGAGCGCATCCTGGTGGCCAGCGAGGCGATCGGCATCGGCCGCGGCGCTCTGCAGATGGCTGTCTCCTACGCCAAAGAACGCATCGTCTTCGACCGGCCGATCGGCCAGAACCAGGGGATCCAGTTCCCACTGGCGAAGGTCTACGCCGAGTTGGAGTCCGCGTGGCTCATGGCGATGCGGGGCGCCGCGCTCTATGACTCCGGTCAAGAATGCGGTGCGGAGGCCAACATAGCCAAGTACCTGGGTGGCGAATACGGCTTCAAAGCCGCGGACGAAGCCATGCAGACGCTCGGCGGGTACGGCTACGCACGCGAATACCACGTCGAGCGGCTCTGGCGGGAAGTCAAGTTGTGCCGAATCGCGCCAGTGACGCCGCAACTCATTCTCGCCTACCTCGCCGAGAACAAGCTGGGTCTGCCGAAGTCGTACTGATTTCTCCAGGTTCAGGCCACGAACAGGGTTGGCGCCGAGCCGGTCCGTGGTGTCGTGGCTGACGCGGGACCGCTCGACGCGGGAGCCGGGTGGTGCGGCCGACTTGATCGCCGGCAGCGCCGACCCTCTTCTCGATCACGACCACTGTCGGCCGACGCACCGTCAAGCGCGTGGCGTCAGACGTCTCCGCGTCGAACGTGTTGGCGCGGCAACCTTCGCAAAGACCAACCCGGCAAGGCTAACCTGTCTAGCGATCTTTCGTCGCTGGGGCCTGTACATCTGTGCCATGTCCCAGGATACGGGGACGAGGCGGGCGTTCTCGATTTAGATGTCGACCTGGTAGGGGGCGGGTAGCGCCTGGCGGAGTCTGGGTGGAGTCTGGGCCTGGTCGGCGCCATCAGGCCGTGCAGGAACGACCGCGCCCGCCCGCGGGACTCGACGCGGGAGAAACAGCGATCGATCTGGGCTGCGAGGGCCTCGACCTCTGATCGCCACCTGTCAAGGTCTACGCTGGGGTGGTACAACCACCGGCCGATCTTCGAGAATCGCCCCAAACCCGCAATGATCACCTGTCGCCTCTTCATGCTCGGACACCGACGCGCCGCTCAGGCCAGCCCGGCCACCCAACCCCAGCCCGCCAGATCCAGAAGATCACAAAATTCGGCCCGGAGTACTAGGATAATGATTCATCGAGAATCAAGGACGGGAGGCTCCGCATGCAACGGGCTGTGCTGATGGGCCGGATCGCAGGCCGGTCGCTGAAGCGTGCCGAGCACGTCGCCCGCGAGATCCTAGCCGACGTGGTCGAGCGCGAGTTGCCGCCGGGAACGCCGCTGCCGCCCGAGGCGGTGATGCTCAAAGAGTACGAGGTAAGTCGCGGCACGTTCCGAGAGGCGCTCCGCATTCTGGAGGTTCACGGCTTGATCACGATCAAGCCGGGGCCGAGCGGAGGGCCTCGTATCGCCGCGGTCACCGCGCGAGAGTTCGCCCGGACGGCGACGTTCTACTACCGTGCGATGGGAGCCACGTTCGGCGACCTCGTCCAGACGCGCCTGGTCGTCGAGCCGATGATGGCTAGGCTGGCGGCCCGGAACTGCACTGCGGCGGACGCGACCGGCTTCGAAGATAACCTGGCCATGGCCAAAGTCGCCGCTCCGAAAGAGAGCCTGCGGCTCGCGTTCGAGTTCCACGAGATGATCGGACGTATTTGCGGCAACCAGGTGCTTGCGATGTTCGATAGGTCTATGGGCGAGATTTTCGACATGTACTCCTTGAACTCGCTGCCAGAGCGTGAGAACGAGCTCCATCTCCGCGCCCACGGCAACATCGCCCGCGCGATCATCGACGGCGACCAGGACCGTGCCGAGGCGAGCATGAGGAAGCATCTCGAGGGAATCGTCCGCGACTTCGAGCAGCGGAACGGAGACATCGTCGACCAGGTCGTCGACTGGCTCTAGACCTGGTTGGACGTCAACTGAAGTCGGGACGCCGATGCTGTCTGGTGGCGGCGGCCGCCTCCTTCGACTCGGGAAGAGCGCTCATGATCGCGGTGCCGAGCTGCTCGACGTGAAGGCCGGAAGCGAGGTCGCGGTCTTCGGTCAGGTTGAGCACCTCCTTCATGAGCCGCACCGCCTGCGGCCCCTTCCGGGCGATCTGGGAAGCCATCGCGATGGATTCGTCGAGCAACGACTCTCGGGAGGTCACTCGCACAACTCCGCCGTATCGAGCCACTTCCGCCGCCGGAATTCGTTCACGGCTGAGCGCCATCCACCTCAGTACGGTCGCCGGGACGAGGCGGCTCATGTGCTTGCTGCCTCCCATGACGCCTACGTCGATTTCGGGCAACCCGAAGACGGCATTGTCCGAGGCGACAACTATGTCCGCTGAGGCGGCCAAGGTGGCGCCGGCGCCGAGTGCGGGACCGCCGACGGCGGCTAGCACGGGCAGATCGCAGTCACGGACGGCCGCGAAGCACTCCCGCACCATGCGCGCCCGCGCCAGCGCAGTAGTCGGAGACAGGTCGACGACCTCGTTCTTGTCCCCGCCGGCGCAGAAGGCTCGTTGACCTTCCGCGTACAGCACGACGCAGCGTTCGTCGCCCGAACCCGCGGCCCGAAAGACCTCGGCGAGTTCGCGGTACATCGCCGTCGTCAGAGCGTTGACGGGCGGGTTTCGCAAGGTCACGAGCATTACATGTGAGATCCTCGATTCGACGAGGATGGCGTCTGTCGCCACCTGTCGCGCCTCCTTCCGGTCGCGGCCGCCGGGTACTGGGCCGCCGTCACGCGCCGAACAGCGCCGGGTTAGCCCGAAGGTGCCGGGCGAGCTCGTCCCGGTGCGCGGGGTCGGCGACCGCGACGAGCCGCTCGGCGCGTTCGCGAGCGGACGCGCTGTCCAGCACCGCGGCACCGTGTTCGGTTACGACCCTGCGTACCAGCGTTCGGGGGAGGGAGACCATGCCTCCCGACAGTCGCGGGACGATGCGACTGGTCCCGTCGGCGGTCGCCGAATGCAGCATGATGACCGAGTCCGCGGTCGCCTGAGACGTCGCCGCGGCGACGCCGAAGTCCATGGCACCGCCCACGCCACTGAACTGCGCGCCGCCCCGGACCTCCAGATTGGCTTGTCCGAGGAGGTCGACCTCGAGTGCCGAACCGAGGACCACCAGCCCCTTCCGCTCGAGCAGCCCTTTCATAGCGTGGGTGCGCCGGCCGTCCGCCATGGTGACGCGGCGGTTTTCCCGGACGTAGTCGTACAAGGCCGACGAGCCGACGATCTCGCCCACGATGGCCTGCGGCCCTTCGTCGGTCAGCGCCCTATGCTTCACGAGTTCGAGGAACGAGTCTGTGAGCATGGAGAACTGCCGTAGATTCCTGCGACCGAGATCGACGAGTCCGGCGATCACCGCGTCCGGCAGCACGCCGACGCCCACCTGAAGCAGGGCCCCGTCGGGGATGGTCTCGGCAACGGACATGGCCAGCGCTCGGTCGCGAGGGCCGGCCGGCCGGTTGGTGAGCACGGGAAGTTCTGCCTCGTCGTGCACGATGACGTCCAGCGCGGAGGCTGGGATGACGCTGTCGCCGAAGGTGTAGGGCATGAGTGGGGTGGGCCCGCCCCAACACCGGTAGGGCGGGGGGAAACCCACCCCCCCGCAACGA
>NZ_JASNFO010000079.1:0-12157 GCF_032027725.1 Pseudofrankia coriaricola
TGGGTTGACCACGCCGATCACCGTTTCGGCGTGGTCAACCGCGACCCGGCCGTAGCTCACGCTGGTTCCGAGGGAGTAGTTGCCGTCCGGACCGGGGGCGACCTGCACGATGGCCACGTCGATCTTGATACGCCGGAGCCAGTCGACGGCCTGCGACCAGCTGAACGGCATGAAGGAGACACGGGATGGGTCCACGCGGTGCGACGAGGAGGTAGGCATCAACCAGGTGCGGAAACGGAACGACTCTTCAGGAGCGTCGAGCACCGGGTACCCGTCGAGCAGGACGCCAGCGGTGATCGTGACGTCGCGCAGTTCGTGCGCGCGCCCGCACACCGCTCTCACGAGGCCGATTGGCTCGGCCGCTAGGCACCCGACGACTACGTGATCACCCGACTTCACCAGTGCTGCCGCCTCTTCCAGGCTGACCTCGATGGGGGACGGCGTCATGGCTGAGTCACCTCGGTGGTCGAGCCGGAGATCGTCGGGCAAGTAAATCTGTCATAATCATACTATTAAAAGCGACGCCGGCTGACTCGTGCGGTGGCGTGGCGCCCAACGTCTCAGGCTGAGAGCGGCGGGGACGGTGGTGGCCGTCTCGATGTCGTGACGGGTGGGTTCGAGCAGCGGTAACCCGCAGCCGCGGCGACACCCGGCTGGCGGGTGTCGACTCCGGGTCGCCGTCGGTGCGGTTGACCTGCGCTGCGAGTACCTCCCTCGTGGCCACGCCGGTGCGAAGCCGGCTGGCCAGCACCGGCTTCCGACCGAGCGCCAAGCAATTTTGCGGTGACGCTTGACACACCTATATCTATTAGGACGATTATATGAGTATTGCGACGCGGGGCGCCGGACGTGCCCGAGGGGCCGGACGGCCACGCGGACGGAGGTAGCGCGAGTGCTAGTCGCATCGGTGGTTGGGCCGGGCATCCCGGTAGACGGCGGTTCCGGCGGTCGTGCGGAAGACGCCGGCTTCGACGTCCGGGACTGCGCTGGCGAGGTGGTCGCTCGGGTCGACGAGTGCTCGCCGGGCGACGTCGACTCGCTGGTTCGCGCCGTGACAGCGGCTGCTGCCCGCTGGCGGTCGAGGCCGGCGCACTCCCGGGTGCGCGCGATGCTCGACTGGGCGGCAGCGCTCGACGGCGAGCGGGGCAGGCTGGCGGAATTGCTCGCCGCAGAGGCGGGTGCGTTGAGGTCGGAGGCTGAGCTGGAGGTCGACCGCGCGGTCGACTGGATCCGCTACTACTCCGGACTGGTCGGCAAGGTCGACGGTCGAGTCTTCGGCGGCATCCCTGGCCAGTTTGGCTACACCGCGCGCGAGCCGTACGACGTGGTGGCCGGCGTCAACGCGGCAGTCGGAGCTCTCGCCCTGTTCGCGGGGCAGGCGAGCCTGTCCCTCGCCAGTGGCAGCGGCTACCTCTTCAAGGCTCACGCGGAGGCTCCGCTCGCCCCGCTGATGATGGCCGAGCTGGCGCAGGCGGCCGGCGTGGAGCCGGTCGCGGCGGTCGCGGGTTCGACACAGGTCGGCGAGTACGTGTCGACCCACACTGGCGTAGGTCTGTTGGCGTTCACCGGCAGGTCTCCCGTTGGCCGAGAGGTCATTGCAGGGTCGGTCAAGGAAGTGACGCCGCTGGTGATGGGTCTCGGCGCCAGGAACGCGGCTCTGGTGCTCGACGACGCCGCATTGAGTACCGTCGTGCCGGCTGTGCTGCACTCGCGGTTCTCCCGCGCCGGGCAGGAGTGGTTCGGCGTCGCCCACGTGTACGTGCACGAGAGTCTGTTCGAGGACTTCGTGGCCCGTGCCGTGGCCTTGGCGGACCGAATCAAGGTCGGTCCAGCGTCCGACCCCGACTCGTTGATGGGCCCGTTGCTGTCGCGACAGCGTCGTCAGCTCCTCGAGACGGCGCTCGCGGCAGGAGTGGCCGACGGCGCACGGGTGCTTGCCGGTGGTCGACCGCCGGCAGACCTCCCCGACGGCGCGTACTTCGCACCGACGGTCGTCGTCGACGCGTCGCCGACGAACCCGCTGCGACGCGACGAGGTGGTCGGACCTGTTCTGACGGTCTCGTCGTTCGGCGATGTGGACCAGGTCGTCGCCCAAGCGAACGCGTCGCAGTCCGGAGCGGTGATGCAGGTCTGGGGCCGCGACGTGCGAACGCTCAAGTCGGTCTCGGACAGGCTCGAGGCGGGCGCGATCTGGATCAACACGGCGGACGGGCTGTCTCCCGAGGTCCCGATCGGGAGTTGGAAGAGCAGCGGGTACGGGACCACGGGCGGTGTCAGCTCGCTGGACTACTTCACTCGTACCAAAGCGATCATGTGGGACCTCACTCCACTGTCAGACCGTGCGCCTTCGCTCGCGAAGCTCGCGCACGCCACCAAGGTCGGAGGGGCTGCAAATGCTTGATCAGATGCATCGTGTCGAGGCTGTCGGCGCCGCCGAGACCTACGTCAGCCACGGCGACTACCTGGCTCTCGAGAATCCTGCTACCGGCAAGGTGTTCGCCGAGGCGCGGGAAGCGGACGAAGGACTTGTCGACCAGGTGGTCAGCGGTGCTCAAAACACTTTCCGTCGGCAGTGGCGAGGCACGAGTCCGCTGGATCGCGCCCGCTTGCTCGTTCGCTGGGCGGACGTCCTGATGGAACACCAGGATGAACTGGCCCGGATCGAGTCCACCGACGTCGGCCACCTCTACCGAGAGTCGGCCGCAGACGTGGCCAACGCCGCGAAATGGCTGCGGTACTTCGCGGGTGTGGCCGACAAGATCGAGGGTGACGCGGTGGACGCGCACCCCGATCGCGTCGCGCACGTGACGAGGGAGCCATTCGGCGTCGTCGCGGGGGTGAACAGCTTCAACGGCAACATCCTCATGTTCGGGATCAAGGCGGCGCCCGCCCTGGCCGCCGGGAACTGCCTCGTGCTCAAGGCTCCGGAGCTCGCCCCGCTCTCGTCGTTTCGGATGGCTGAACTCGCCGTCGATGCGGGGATCCCGCGAGGCGTGGTGAGTGTGATCACCGGACGCGGCCAGGTGACAGGGAACGCGCTCCTGAGGCACCCGGCCGTCGGCATGGCAATCTTCACAGGCGGTCTCGGCGCGGCGAAGGCGGTGATTCGCAGCTCTGCGGTGAACGCGATTCCGCTCTGCCTGGAGCTTGGTGGCAAGAACGCCGTCATCCTGCTCGACGACGTCGACGTCGACCGAGTAGTGCCGCACCTGCTGCACTCCAACTTCGTCAAGTGCGGCCAAAGCTGCGCGGCCGGCTCAAGGATCTTCGTGCCGCGCCCGCTGGCTGACGAGTTGACCGGTCGGTTGGCTGCCGCCGCCAGCCGCCTTCGGCCGGGCGACCCCTTCTCTCCCGACTCGGACATGGGGGCAGTCATCAGCGAGACCCAAGTTGCTCGCATCGAGGACCTCGTCAACCGCGGCACCGCCGCCGGCGCCACGAGGCTGGCCGGTGGCCACCGAGCGCACGGGCGCCCAGACGTCGAGCACGGACACTTCTTCGAACCGACCGTGCTCGCCGACCTCATGGACAGCAATGTCGCCGCGCGTGAGGAAATCTTCGGTCCGGTCGTGGGGGTGCTCACCTACGACGACGTGGACGAGGTGGTCTCCCGCGCCAACGGCTTGGACCTCGGACTTAGCGCACAGATCTGGGGAAACGACTCGTCCACCATCCACTACGTGGCCCGGCGGCTGGAGGCAGGCACAGTCTGGGTGAACACCTACCGGGCGATCCATCCGAGTTCTCCGTACGGCGGCTACAAACACAGCGGCTACGGTCGGGAGAACGGGCCGGAGGTCCTGAAGACCTACACCCGAGGCAAAACCACGGTATGGGCGTACGGCGACATTCCCAACCCGTACGCTCAGCTCTCCGGAGCTTCCTGATGGCGGGCCGGCTCGACGGCAAAGTCGCCGTCATTACGGGCGCGGCGTCGGGCCAAGGCGCGGCGGCTTCGGAGGTGTTCGCTGCCGAAGGCGCGAGTGTGGCCATGCTGGACATTGACGGCGACCGAGTTTTCCGCGCCGCCGCGGCGATCGGTTCCCCGAATGTCAAGCCCTTTGCTTGCGACGTGTCCAGTTCCACGAGTGTCCGGGAAGCGATAGCCGGGATCGTGGCCGCGTTCGGACGCATCGACGTGCTGTACAACAACGCCGGGGTAGCGCTCAGGAGTGCGGGGGAGTGGGACGACACCCAGGACGGTCTCACCGGTGACATCACCGAGGAGGTGTTCGACCGGGTTCTCGGGATCAATTTGAAGGGCGTCTTCTTGATGAGCAAGTACGTCCTGCCGCACATGGTCAAGCAGGGCGGCGGATCGATCATCAACGTTTCCGCTCTCGCGGGTGCCCACGTCGGGACGACGAACCACGCCTACTGTGCGTCCAAAGCCGGCATCGTCGGCCTGTCGAGGGCGCTTGCGCTCGGTTACGGTCCGGCCGGAGTCCGAACGAACGTACTGTGCCCCGGTCTGATAGAGACACCTCTCGTCTCTCACATCCTGGGT
Source organism: Pseudofrankia coriaricola (assembly GCF_032027725.1). Taxonomy (NCBI): domain Bacteria; kingdom Bacillati; phylum Actinomycetota; class Actinomycetes; order Frankiales; family Frankiaceae; genus Pseudofrankia; species Pseudofrankia coriaricola. The sequence continues at coordinate 4,508 of NZ_JASNFO010000079.1, forward strand.
GATTCTGAATGGACGGAAAAATATTCCAAGGGGTCGCCGCTCGGGCGCCTCGGAAGACCTGAAGAAATGGCGCAGGTGGCTCTCTTCCTCGCGTCCGACGAGTCTAGTTTCATGACCGGCTCGGTGGTCACCGCCGACGGTGGCGTAATGATCAGCTGATGCTTTCAGGTGGCTCGGCCGTAGCGAAGACTAAGATGTCGGCGCCGATCTCTCGGCCGTGGGCCGCCGTGGACAACCTGGTCCGTACCAAGATCGGTGCCGAGACCTGGGACGCGTCTGACATTCCAGCTCCACTGGTGACGGTGGAGAACGCCAGCGAGTTCCTCGACGCCTCGTACCCGTTCGTCGACTTCGAACAGACGTTCGCCTCGCACTGGCGATAGCCGACCATCGAAACGGCTCGAGGAGGCGCGATGAGCGACCGAAAGCTGCTGGAGATCGCGCACTTCACTAAGAAGTACGGTCCCGCCACCGTTCTGCGCGACGTGAGTGTCACCGTGGGCAGTGGCGAGTTCGTCGGCCTCCTCGGGCCGAACGGCGCCGGCAAATCGACGTTGATCAAGATTCTGGCAGGCGTCGTGCGGCGGGACTTCGGCGATCTGAAGTTCGACGGGCGACCTCGTGCCCACTTGGCCGGTCTCCCGCGTGCGGGTTTCGTCCACGCGACCGCCGACATCGCCAACAACTTCCTGATCCCGGCATTCGCGGCGGCGTTCCTGTCCACCGTGGTGCTCTCGGCTGGCCGGTTCCACGTGTGGGGGGCCGTCGTCGGCGGTGTCGTCCTCGTGTGGATCAGGCAAGGCCTGGTCGCGGGCGGCGTGCCTTTCTCCTGGTCCGACGTGGTGAACGGCGTCATCCTGGCGGCAGCGGTAGCGGTCTCCACCGTGCTCCACCGGAGGGCACGCCGGTGAGACGGACCGGACCGTTCGCCCGGCGACCGTGTACCCGATCCCAGCTCGTCGGCTGCAACTGGACTGCGACTACCGAAGGAGACCAGCATGAGTGACAAGGGTGCCGCTCACGGCTGGATCGTGGGCATTGACGTCGGGGGGACCTTCACCGACGTCATCGGGCTTAATCGCGTCACTGGCGAGACCCGCGACGGGAAGGTGCTGTCGACGAAGGAACAGGAAGTCGGAGTCCTGCAGGCGCTTACCGCGATCGACGTCGCCGTGGCGGACGTCGCGGAGATCGTCCATGGCCACACGGTGGGAATCAACGCCCTGCTTAGCAGAGCTGGCGCGACCACTGGACTGCTGGCGACGCGTGGTCATCGCGACCTGCTTGACATCGGCCGTATGAACCGCGATTTCGGCGAGAACTTCTACGACCCGACGTGGCTTCGACCGCACCAGCAACGGCCTGTCGTCGAGCGCCAGTACCGCGTCGGGATCCCCGAACGCATCACCTCTGACGGTTCGGTCCTGCTCCCGCTGGACGAAGACGCGGTCCGCGACGCCGCCAGGTCGTTCGCGAGCCGAGGGGTGACGTCGGTGGCCGTGTGCTTCATGAACTCCTACGTGAACCCGATGCACGAGCGACGTGCTGCGGAGATCGTGGCCGAGACCATGCCGGGCGCTTACGTCCAGACCTCAGCCCTGTATCCGGTGACGAAGGAACACGAGCGAACCACGACGGTGGCTCTCGACGCCTACGTCGGCCCGGCGGTACGCGGCTACCTGGATCGACTCCAGGTCGCTCTGGCCGCCGAGTCGTTCGCCGGAACTTTATGGATCATGATGATGAACGGTGGAGTGGCCACCGTCGAGGGGGCGTGCGAGGCTCCTGTGTTTCAACTTGTGTCAGGCCCCGTAGGCGGAGTGAGTGCGACCACCCACCTCGCGAACGACTGCGGAGCGGAGAACCTCCTCACGATGGACGTCGGCGGGACCAGCACCGACGTGGCGGCAATCGTCGGAGCGAAGACACCGCTGACTGACCTGTGGACCCTCGAGCAGGGGCTCACTCTGACGATGCCGCTCGTCGACGTCGGGAGCGTCGGATCCGGAGCAGGGAGCATCATCGGCCAGGACGCGCTGGGGAAGGTGTCTGTAGGCCCTCGCTCGGCGGGGTCGAACCCAGGTCCGGTCTGCTACGGCCGCGGCGGGACCGAACCGACGCTCACGGACGCGTGCGCAGCGCTCGGCATCCTTCAGCCGGACCTGTTCGCCAACGGGTCGCTCCGGCTCGACGTCGACGCGGCGTTGGAGGCGCTCGACCGGACCGGCCGTCAGTGGGGACTTTCCGACATCGACCTGGCCGCAGCGGCCTACCAGGTCGCGTGCGAGGACATCGCCGCGAAGATCCGGTCGATCTCGGTCTACCGAGGTCTCGACATCCGAAACTTCGCGTTGCTTCCGTTCGGCTCGGCAGGACCCATGCTCGCCGACAAGGTCGGGGAGATCCTCGGTGTGGAACGGGTGATCGTTCCTTCCTCGCCGGGACAGTTCTCGGCCATGGGCCTGTTGCGAAGCGACCTTCGGGTCACTCGCGCGGCATCTCCGATGTTGTCCCTCGAACCCGCGAACGCCGCGAGTATCGAGAACGCTTTCAAGGCGTTGGAGACCGACATCATCCAGGATCTCGAAAGCCAAGGCGTGAGCGTCGAGGAACTGACGTTCGACCGGGCTGTCTTCGCCATGTACAAGGGTCAGACGTGGGACAATCGCATGCCGCTGTCGACGGCCAGCGTCACTTCCGATGAAATACCCCCGTTGGTGCGTGACTTCCACCGGTTCTACCAAGACTCCTACGGGTTCTCGGCCGAGGACATTCCCGTCGTCATGACGAGCATCGAGGTCACTGCCGTCATTCCTCGGGCACGAAAGATGCCGTCGACCGCGGTGGGCGACTCGGGCGACTCGCTGCTGAGGACCGCCGATCTCACGGTGCCAGGATCTGCCACCGCCTTGTGTGTCCCCGTACACAAACGAGAACGACTGCGGCCTCACGTGATCGTCCTCGGTCCCGCGCTCGTCTCGGAGAAGTACGCCTCGACACTCGTACTCCCAGGCCGCCGGGCCTACATCGACGATTCCAACCTGCTCATTCTCGAATACCAGCGCTAGGAGCACGAGGGCGTGACTACCGCAAACGAAACCGAGGTCCGGGACGTGTCAGCCGACTTCGAGCTCGACATCCTTCGGTACGGGCTCATCGAGGTCGCACGCGAGATGAACGACTCGTTGATGCGCAGCGCTTTCTCGCCCGTGTGCCGGGACATTCTAGACTGCACGACCGGAATCCACATGCGCAACGGCGACGCCTGGGAAACGGTCGCCCAGTGGGAGGGCTGCATGCAGCACGCCTTCACGTCGCAGCACATCGTCAATTTCGTCATGGACGAGTGGGACGTCGACACGCTGCAGCCCGGTGACGTAATCTTGGTGAACGACCCTTGGCGAGGGACGATCCACCAGTCGGACGTCAATCTTCTCCGGCCAGTCTTCGTGAACGACCGCGTCGAGTTCCTGCTGCATTCGACCTCCCATCTCGTCGATCTCGGAGGACCCATCGCCGGCGGGTTCGCAAACGGGGTCCAGACCTCCTTCGAGGAGCAGCTCAAGTTCGCTCCGACGTTGCTCTACGCCAACGACGTGCCGGTCCGCCCGTTGTTCAACTTCATTCTGGAGAACAACCGCGTCCCGTCGATGGTGCTGGGCGATCTCCGCGCGCTTCACGGCTGTCTCGTCGTGGGCGAGCGGCAGCTGCACGCCATGATCGACCGTAGTGGGCTCGACAATGTCCGGTCAGCCGGTCTCTACGCCATCGAGGAGACCGAGGCCAGCATGCGAAGGGGGATCGCCGGTATCCCCGACGGGGACTACCGCGTCGAAGACTTCCTCGACGACGACGGAGTCACCGACGAGAGGGTTCCTGTCGTCGTCACCGTGCGGGTGCGCGGCGACTCGATGGAAATCGACTATTCGGGTACCGGCCGGCAGCCTCTAGGCAACGTGGGAACCGCCTGGTCGGAAGCGACCCGCTGCATCGAATCGGTCAAGTTGATGATTGATCCGCACACGTCGGTGAACAGCGGCACGCTGCGCCCTGTCGAGGTCCTGCTGCCGCCGGGAAGCGTGGTGTGCGTCTTGCCGCCGTCGAGTTGCTCGAACCACACCGACATCGGCTCACGAACGATGAACGGGGTGGTGCGCGCGCTGGGCGACGCCATGGAGCAACGGTCGATCGCGTGCGACTCGGGCACATCGCTGGTCGTCAGCATGGGTGGCATTGACACCCGCCGCGGTCACGAAGGCGATCCGTGGGGCGGGTTCGCCCTCGCCGGCGGAGGATGGGGCGGCACGTGGAAGAGCGACGGCGTCTCCTTCTGCGTTCCGCCGCAGGGAAACTGCCGTACGTCGGTGCAGGAGCATTCCGAGATCGAGTCCCCGCTGATTGTCACTCAGCACGAAATGATGCCGGACAGTGCGGGAGCCGGTCGTTTCCGCGGCGGCTTCGGCGCCGTGTACACAGTGACGACGCAGTCCGAGACGGTGGTGGCGATCACCAGCGACCGCGTGCGGGCAGGCGCGCCAGGCACGGCCGGTGGGGGGAGGGGAATGCCGGTGTACGGGTGGTACATTCGGGATTTCAACCCGTCGATGCACCACGACCCGCTCAATTTGGCAGGGGCCGAACCGCTGTTCGGCGTGTTCGACTCGAATGGCGTTCCCGATCCGGAGCGAGGAGACTTCTGCCTCGGAACCCGATTCACCACAGCCAAGATCTCGGGCCTGGCGCTCAAACCCGGAGACGCGCTTCGGCTCGTGATCGGAGGCGGAGGAGGCTGGGGCGACCCGCTGTCGCGAGACATCGAACGGGTCCAGAGCGACGTGGCCAACCAGCTCTACTCCGAAGCCTTCGTCCGCATTGCCTTCGGTGTGGTCATCGACGGCGGGCGCCTCGACGTCCGGGCCACCGACGATCTGCGGGCGGAACTGCGAGCAGGGCGCGACGACGACGGATGGACAGTACCCGTCGCGCACCCTCTCACGTGGTCTCTCTAGGAGCAGCATCGTGGCGATCGACCGTCTACTTTTCCCCCGTCCTGACGCAGAACGCATCTACGTCAAGCGCCTGCCCGTCGACGACGTCGAGTGTCCGTCTTGCCACGGCACGAACGTGGCCCGTTACCCGGTGGCCAACTACCTCGGACCGCGAATGGTCACGAAATGCCAGGACTGCTTCACTCACCTCTCCGTGGGTCGCCCGGAGCCGAGCGACCATTGGCCGCCGTGGAGGTCTGCCACGCGCGACTGGCCTGCGTCCCGCTTGGGCTGAGCTCGTCGCCGCCTGCCCGTGCCGTAGGGCGATCGCCACGCTGTCGGTCACATCTCTTCGATGTGATGGGCACTAGCTGTGAACGGACCACGACATGCTTGTTGAACACGTAGATGCATGGCGCGCGCACAACTCGGCAGTGGGTGTGTGGAACGCGGCCCTGGGCGAGTGGCCCGCAGAACTCGAGCGAACGTACGCCCGTGAGGTCGAGCGGCTGGGCTATTCCGCGCTGTGGATAGGGGAGAACCCCTACATGAAAGAGGTACTCGTGCACGCAGGACTTCTCCTGAGTGCCACGGAGCGCCTCGTCGTCGGTACGGGAATCGCCAGCGTATGGGCCCGCGACGCGATCGCGACCCACAACGGAGCAGAGGCGCTGGCCGAGGCGTACGACAGTCGATTCGTGCTCGGCCTGGGTGTCAGCCATCGTGTCCTTACCGAAGCCCGCGGGGCGGCCTACACGACGCCGTTGTCCACGATGAAGAACTACCTGACCACGCTGGCCGCCGTCGATTACCACGGGCCGAAGCCTGTGTCTCCCACCCCAATAGTGATCGCGGCGCTGCGCGACAAGATGCTCGCGCTGGCGGCCGAGAAGGCCGACGGCGCCCACACGTACCTCGTGACGCCCGAACACACTGCCCACGCCAGGGCCGTCCTCGGTCCCGAACCACTGCTCGTCGTCGAGCAAGGATTCGTCCTGTCTACTGAACCGTCTGTCGCCCGAGCGGCGGCACGAGAGCACCTTCATTGGTATCTAGGACAGCCGAACTACCAGGCGTCGATGCGTTCCCTCGGCTTTGACGAATCCGACATCATTCACGGCGGATCGGACTGTCTCGTGGACGCGCTTGTCGTCTGGGGAACCGCAGAGGACGTCGCCTCCAGAATCCAAGATCACCGGAGCGGCGGCGCTGACCAGGTGCTTTTGCAACCGGTGGCTGGGAGTCCGACCGAGCAACTTCACGGGCTCGGCCACGTCGCCCGGGTGCTTGGTCTCAGTTGACGTCGGTCTCGACGTAGGCAGGAGTCGCGCGGGTTCGTCGTCGTGTTCTTCGGTTTATGGGCGCGAGCGCTTCCGCGGGTGCGCCGTCGGTTCGCAACCCGCCGCGGGCGCTCGCGAGCGGACGACTGGTCAACGGTCGAACAGCGCGACAATGGGTGAACGGTGGTTGGACCTCGGTGGCGAGTACACGTTCGTTCGTTCATAGACGCACGGAAGTCTACGGACCCACCCTCTCAAGCCATTGAGCCATTCCCGGCAACGGGTCGTTGCGTTGGGTGACCGTCGCAGGCTGTGAGGGAGCTGGGGGTCTGTGCGGGGCTGGAGACGAGGCGACGCGGGGTCTCGGTAGGAAGTAGTCCTTCCACAGATCACTTCTCCGAGAGTCCCGCGTCGTCGATGAGTTTCACATACTGCGCCGAGCTGCCCTTCGGCGATCACACCGTCTTGCGTCTGGCGGGCCTGCTGGTCGCGGAGCGCCAGCGCCGCGGTACCCGGGCGGGCACGCGGACGCTGTCGCCGCTGGAGCAGGCGGTGATGGTGCTGCGCTGGTTCTGTGACGGCACCCGGACCCGCCAGCTGTTCACCGATCATGGAGTGGCTCGGTCGGTGGGCTACCGCTATCTGCACGAGGGCATCGCGGTGCTGGCCTTTCAGGCCCCTGACCTGCGTCGCGCACTGTCCCGGGCCTGCCTGGCCGGTTATGACCACCTGATCGTCGACGGGACGCTGGTCGAGACCGACCGGCTGTCGATGCCCGGACCGACGACGGGAGTGGACCTGTGGTGGTCAGCGAAGGCCCACAACCACGCCGGCAACGTCCAGGTCCTCTCGGCCCCGGACGACGGCTTCCCGCTGTGGGTCTCCGACGTCCGCCCCGGCCGCGAGCACGACACCACCGCGCTGCGCGCCTCGGGCGCGCTGCCGGTACTCGAGGAGTGGACAGCCGACGAGGCGCGCAGGGTCCTGTTCGACCTCGGTTACGAAGGGTTGGGAACCCAGGCCGGCCCGCTCGCGATCCCGTTCAAGAAGCCCAAGGGGGCCGGCCTCACCGACGAACAGAAGGCCCAGCTGAGTCGGCCGTGGGCGCGGTGCCGGGTTACCCCTGGCCCGTTTCCCACGGCCGCTCGCCGAGTCGGGTAGGCCGCCGGCGAGGTGCCCTGGTTGGGTCCTTTTCCGTCGGCCCCCCGCCGAACCCGCCGGGCGGCGTTAACCGCAACGGGCTCTCCAGTGGTTATGCCGTGGGTTGCGTGGTAGGTCGTCCGGCGTGGATGGCTTCGTGGCATGGCCGGCAGGTGACAAGTGTCTTGCGCCGTCGCATGGCCATGAGCCGGACCCACGTCGGCTTCTCGCGTCGTCCTGGT
>NZ_JASNFO010000080.1:0-44400 GCF_032027725.1 Pseudofrankia coriaricola
TGACGTCACAGCGGCAGGCGACCGAGCTGGCGCGGAGGCGCGCCTCCGCGGAGGCCCTCCTACGAGCGAAGCGACGTAGGGGGGCCGCAGCGGAGGTCGCCGCAGCGCACGTTCGCGGAGGAGGACACGGCCCGGAGGTAGCCCGCGAGCCGCCAGGCGAGCGGGCTGCCGGAGGGCCGTGTCCGCACGGAGCGAACCAGAGACACAGCCTTCTGCGCCGACCCCGTCTCTGTGCCTCCGAGGTCCCGGGTTAGTTCCCTGTGTCAGTCGTCTGCGGGCGTGATGTCCGCGGTGTCCTGGGGCTCGGAGGGGGCGGCGGGGGTGGGTGCGTCGGGCTCGGCTAGGGCGCCCTTGGCGGGGCGGCGGCGGCGCGGCGGGGCGGTGACACCGTCGGCGAGCCGGCGGGCGGTGATGAGGAAGCCGGTGTGGCCGATCATCCGGTGCTCGGGACGTACCGCGAGCCCGTCCAGGTGCCAGTCGCGCAGCATGGTCTCGAACGCGGCGGGTTCGGCGAACGAGCCGTGCTCGCGCAGCGCCTCGACGGTCCGCGAGAGCTGGGTCGCGGTCGCGACGTAGGCGCACAGCACCCCGCCGGGCACCAGCGCCCGCGCCGCGGCGGGCAGCACCTCCCAGGGCGCGAGCATGTCGAGCACGACGCGGTCCATGTCGGTCTCGCCCGCGTCGGCCAGGTCGCCGACGTGTAGCCGGTGGGCCGGGTGCGGTGCGCCGAAGAACGCCTCGATGTTGCGCTGGGCGATCGCGGCGAAGTCGGCGCGGCGCTCGTAGGAGACGAGCAGGCCGCCGTCGCCCACGGCGCGCAGCAGCGAGCAGGACAGCGCGCCCGAGCCGACACCGGCCTCGAGTACCCGCGCGCCGGGGAAGACGTCCGCGTATCCGACGATCATCGCCGCGTCCTTGGGGTAGACGACGGCGGCGCCGCGGGGCATCGCGAGCACGAAGTCACTCAGTAGCGGCCGCAGCGCCAGGTACGGCGTGTTGCCGGTGCTGGTGACGACAATCCCCTCGGGCGCGCCGATGAGCGCGTCATGCTCGAGCGCGCCGCGGTGGGTGTGGAACTGTTTGCCCGGTTCGAGCACGACGGTGTGCTTGCGGCCCTTGGGGTCGGTGAGCTGGACCCGGTCGCCCTTCGCGAACGGCCCGCGCCGATGCGCCGCCTCACCCGTCGGGCGGGAGGTGGCGGCGAAGGCGTCCCCGGCCGGCCCGCCCGCCTCGCCGTGGTCGTTCGCGCCGGCGACGGCGCCGTTGGTCTCGCTCACGGGGTGGATGTTCCCTTCCTGCCTGTTGTGGCGGCATCTGCGCGCCCACGACCATTCGGCCCAGGACGTCCCGGCAGATTACCGGCTGCCGCCGCCGCACCGCGCCCGCCGCATGGCAGGGCACGGAACCAGGTGGAGAGGGCGCCTATCGCCCGACAGGCGGGCGCCCCGGCGCCCGCCCCACCATTCGCTGGGCCGCGTTCCGGTCCAGGCGCGCGACCAGGTCGACCATGACGAGCACGCCGACGGGCCGGCCGTTCTGGGTGACGAGGTACTCCGACGCGGGGTGGCGCTGGATGTGGTTGAGCAGCTCCTCGCCGGCGAGGTCCGCGTCGAGGATCATGTTCGGCTCGATGGTCCTGCTGACCTCGGAGATGCCGACCCAGGGGCGGCGGTGCTCGGGCATCGCGTCCACCGACGCCCCGTTCATGATCATGGAGGGGCTGCCGGTGTCGTCGACGACGGCGATGGCGGTGGCGCCGGCCTGCTGGGCGTGGCGCAGCGCCTCGGCGAGCGGCACCGACCCGTCGACCGGCAGCGTCTTGCGGATCAGCCGGCCGGCGCGCAGGTCGGGGAGCTTCTCGCGCAGGTCGGCGGCGCGCAGCGACTGGTAGGCGCCGAAGCCGATGAAGCCGGCGAGCGCGAGCATGTAGAGGGTGTAGAAGCCGCTGGACGGGTAGCGCAGCGTGAACACGGCGACGGCTGCGGCGACGACGAAGCCGCCGTAGGCGCCGCCGCGCAGGCCGCGCAGCCGGCTGTGGGTGATCCTCCAGACCGCGGCGACAACCACGCCGCCGCCGTCGAGCGGCAGGCCGGGCAGGAGGTTGAACCCGAACAGCAGCAGGTTCGTGAGGCCCAGGTCGAACAGCACCACGCCGATCGAGCTGTGCGACGGGACCCCCAGCAGGCCGAGATAACACAGCCCGGCGAGCAGGCCGTTGACGAACGGCCCCGAGAAGGAGAGCAGGAACTGCCGCCCGGCCGACTGCGGCTCCTTCTCGTGCTGGGTGAAGCCGGCGAAGCCGTGCACGGTGACCGAGCGCACCCGCAGCTCGAACCGCTCGGCGACCAGCGCGTGGCCGATCTCGTGCAGCAGGATGGAGGCGAGGAAGCCGACCGCGGTGATGGTGGCCAGCAGCAGGACGAGCGAGTCGCTGGGGCCGACGAGCCGGGAGCGCTGCGTGTCGGCGTAGACCGTGGCGACGAGGACCGCGAAGACGACCGCCAGCGGCGAGACGTAGATTGGGACGCCGCGGACCCGCCCGATCCGGAACCCCGGCGGGCGCTGCGCGGGCGGGGTGCTGGAAGCCTGCGCGTTCGGGCCCGTTGGATCGGGCTGGTCGGCCATGTCACCGATGCTACGGCCGCCTCCCCGGCGATCCACCCGATCGGCCTCCGTCCTTTTCCTTTAGCGCCCGGTTTCTTATCCGAATCTCAACCGGGGGCGCCTGCCGGCACCCGTTCCCGGACAGCCCCGCCGTCGTCCGGCCGGTGCCCGGGAGGTTTCGCGGACCACGTTCGCGGGCGTTTCCGTCTCCGCCCGGGCCGTCTCCGCCCGGGCGGAGACGGCCCGGGGAACGCCGCCGGCCGGCTCGCCCGGTCTCGCCGGGAGCCGGTGAGGTGGCCGAGGCTGCCGCCGCGCGGGCGCGTCCCGGCCCAAGGGGCGGTGCCCGCTGGCTGGGAGGACCTCGGCGGACGGCATGTCACAGGTGCGCCCTAGGGTGGCGGCCATGAGCACCGCCGCTGACCCGACGGCCGATCCCGTGACGGGCGATCCCGCCACGGGCGATCCGCGGACCGCCGGCCTGGCGACGGCCGGGACGGTTCTCGCCGCGGACGGCTCTCCGGCCACCAGCACGGCGGGGCTCCCCGGCGCCGTGCCGCCAGGTGACGCCCCAGTCGCCGGAGGCCGTGGCGACGCCGCGGCCGTGCCGGAGCAGCGGCCCCAGATCGTCGGGTCGCTGTCGCCGTCGCGGGCGGCGGACTTCGTCAGCTGCCCGCTGAAGTACCGCTTCCGCGTCGTCGACCGGCTGCCCGAGCCGCCGAGCCTCGCGGCGACGCGGGGGACGATGGTGCACACGGTCCTGGAGCGGCTGTTCGACCTGCCGGCGGCCGGGCGCACCCCGGCGGCCGCCGAGGAGCTGCTGCCGGCGGCGTGGGCGGACCTGCGGGCCCGCGAGCCGGAGCTCGCGGCGATGTTCGCGGACGAGGACGAGCTCGCCGGGTGGCTGTCGTCCGCGCGCGACCTGCTCGCCGGCTACTTCGCGCTCGAGGACCCGCGCCGGCTCGCGCCGGCCGCCCGGGAACTCTACGTGGAGCACGTCCTGGACTCGGGGCTGCGGCTGCGCGGCTACGTCGACCGGCTCGACGAGGCGCGGACAGCGGACGGCCCCGCGCTGCGGGTCGTCGACTACAAGACCGGGCGCTCCCCCGGCCCGGCGTTCGAGAACACGGCGCTGTTCCAGATGCGCTTCTACGCGCTGCTGCTGTGGCGGACCCGCGGGGTGGTGCCGAGGGAGCTGCGGCTGTACTACCTGGGAGACCGGACGTGGCTGCGGGTCGTCCCGGACGTCGACGACCTGCTGGCGACCGAGCGGCGGGTGCAGGCGCTTTGGGCGGCGATCTCGCGGGCGCACCGCACCGGCGACTGGCGGGCGACGCCGAGCAAGCTGTGCGGCTGGTGCGACCACCAGTCCCGCTGCCCGGCGTTCGGCGGCACGCCACCGCCGCTGCCCGAGGCGCCGTTGGCCGACGACACCGCCCCCGCCGTCTGCGAGGCGGAGGGGTAGCGGCTGGCGGGTACGGAACGAGTCCCATACCGCCGCCAGACCGGGCGGGCGCCGCGGATCCGAGGGAATCAGGCACGATGCGTAGGTGCGGCGCGTCTGCGATCGATCGCCTCGGGCCGGCCGAGCCGCCCCCGCCGTGGCCGGCCCGGCCGGGGCTGGGCCGATGACGGCGGCTGGTCGGCGGCCGGGGGTGGGCGAACCGCGTCCCACCGGCGCGGGGGCCGGCGGGACTGCCATCGGCCCGACAACGAGCGGTCAACCAAACGGGCGAGCCAGGCGTCCGACACCCTGGCGGCGCGGCGGCGCTCCCCGCCCGGCGGCCGGGCTGGTGGCCGTCCGCGAGCCTGGCCTGTCCGCCCAGCGGCATGACGACCCGGCCGGCGGCCTCGCCGGGCGAGGCCGGCCGGCGCGGGCAGCGATGGCCACCGAACTCCAGGGCGCGCGAAAGGAAGACCGATGAGCCCAGTGCGCGGACGGGCCGCCGACACCGCGGCGGGCCGTTCGGGTGGGCCGCGCCTGGCCGCCCGGGCGGAGCGGCTGACGAAGGTCTATGGCTCCGGGGACACCGAGGTGTCCGCGCTGCGCGGCATCGACCTGGACTTCCCCCGCGGCCGGTTCACGGCGATCATGGGGCCGTCCGGTTCGGGCAAGTCGACGCTGATGCACTGCCTGGCCGGCCTCGACACGGTCAGCGGCGGCCGGGTGTTCATCGGCGACGTGGAGCTCTCGCGCCTGTCGGACCGGCAGCTCACCCAGCTGCGCCGCGACCGGATCGGCTTCATCTTCCAGCAGTTCAACCTGCTGCCGACGCTGACCGCGGCGGAGAACATCACGCTGCCCCTCGACATCGCCGGGCGTCGGGCGGACAAGAAGTGGATGCAGCTGGTCGTCGACGCGGTGGGCCTGGCCCCGCGGCTGAACCACAAGCCGACCGAGTTGTCCGGCGGCCAGCAGCAGCGGGTCGCCTGCGCCCGGGCACTGATCACCCGGCCGGACATCATCTTCGGCGACGAGCCGACCGGCAACCTGGACAGCGCCTCCGGCGCCGAGGTCCTGTCGTTCCTGCGGGACTCGGTGCGCGAGCTCGGCCAGACCGTGGTGATGGTCACCCACGACCCGAAGGCCGCCTCCTACGCCGACGAAGTGATCTTCCTCGCGGACGGCCGGATCGTGGACACGATGCTCGAGCCGACCGCGGACGCGGTGCTCGACCGGATGAAGAACCTGGACCAGCCGGGCCGCGGCCGCCCGTCCCGCCGGGGCACCACCGCGCCGCGCGCGGCCGGCCGCGACGGCGCGCCCGCCCGCCGCGACACCGGCGGCGGGCGAGACGACGGCGGCCGCGCGGGCTGGGACGACGGCGAGCGCCCGCCGACGCGGCGCCGGCCCACGATGCCGCCCCCGGGCGAGGGGCGACGGTCGGCGACGGGCGCGAACGCCGCCCGCGTACCCACCGGCCCCGGTCCCGCCACGGGTCGGCGCGGCACCGGAGCAGGTGCCGGGGCCGGGGCCGGGGCCGGTGGGTACGCGGATCCCGGCTACCGGCGCGGCACCGGGCCCGCGCGCGACGGCCGCGGCCCGGCCCGGCCCGACCTCGGCGCCGGGCGGGGCGGGCCGCCGCCGGCCCGCGGTGCCGATGGGTATCCGGTGGTCGAGGAGACCGACGAGTTCCCGCTGGCCAGGCACGGCGCCGAGGGCTACCCGCCGCCGCGGCGGGCCACGGGCGGCTACCCGCCCGCCGAGCCGAGCGGATACCCGGCCGGCGAGCCGAGCGGCGGCTATCCGCCCGCGGAGCCGGTCGGCGGCTACCCGGCCGGCGAGGACACCACCGGCTACCCGGCGCCCGGGCCGCCCGCGGGCGAGCAGCAGCCACCCTGGCGCGCCCCGTACCGCCGCGACACCGGTGCCCCTCGCGAGCCGGGTCCGCCGGGCCCGCGCCGCGGCTACGGCGGGGACGACGGCCCCGGCCAGATCGACCCCTACGGGGAGCCCGGCCCCTACCCCGACGGCTACGGTCCCCCGGCCAGTGGGTACGCGCCGGCCGACGGCTACAGCCACGCCGGCTACGGCGAGGAGCCGAACGGCCACTACCCACGGGGCGGCTACCCGCCCGACGACACCGAGTCGTACGGCGTCCCCAACGGCTACGGCGCTCCAGAAGGCGGCTACCAGCCGCGCCCGGCGCCCCGCTCCGGCTACCGGCCGGATGACGCCCGAGGCGACCAGGACGGCCGTGAGGCCTACGAGGTGGACCGTTACGACGGCCGCTACGAGACAGGCGGCTACGAGACCGGCCGGTGGACCTGAGGATGCTGCGCGCAACCCTGCGCAGCCTGCTCGCCCGCAAGCTGCGCCTGCTCCTCTCGGCGCTCGCCGTCGTCGCCGGCGTCAGCTTCGTCTCCGGCACGCTGGTGCTCACCGACACGCTGAACGCGACGTTCACGTCGCTGTTCGCCGGGATCACCAAGAACGTCAGCGTCGACGTCCGCGCGGTCAACAAGGTCGACCCGACCAGCGACGACGGCCGATCCCCGCTGCCGGCGTCGCTCGTCGACGGGCTGCGGGCGAAGTTCCCCAAGGTGGCGGTCGTCGGCCAGGTTAGGGGCAAGGTGGCGCCGCTCGACCCGGCGACCGACAAGTCCATCGCCCAGCCGACCACCCCGGCGATCGCGATCAACTGGACCGGCGGCCAGCCCACGTCGGTGCAGGAGATCGCCACCGGCCGGGCCCCGAACGCCGACGGCGAGGTCGTGGTCGACAAGGCCACCGCGGACCGGTACGGGTTCCAGCTCAACCAGAAGATCGCGATGGATGTCGAGGAACGCCCGGCGTTCACCCTCGTCGGCACGTTCCGGATGAACGGGCAGGACGGCCTCGCCGGCACCCCCGTCACCGCCTTCACCCTGGCCGACGCCCAGCGGCTGATGCTGAAGCCCGACCAGTTCTCCGCGGTCTACCTGGCCTCGAACGACGTCTCGCAGGAGGAGCTGGCGAGACAGGTCGCCGCGGCGCCGCTGCCCCCCGACGTCGAGGCGATCACCGGTCACCAGCTCGCCGACGAGAACGCCACCGCCGTGCGCGACGGGCTGGCCTTCCTGTCTACCGCCCTGCTGATCTTCGCCGGGATCTCGGTGTTCGTCGGCGCGTTCATCATCTTCAACACGTTCACGATGCTGGTCGCCCAGCGCGTCCGGGAACTGGCGCTGATGCGGGCGATCGGCGCGAGCCGCCGCCAGGTTCAGGTCTCGGTGCAGGTGGAGGCCGCGCTGATCGGCTTCTTCGGGGCGACGGCCGGCCTGGTGTGCGGGGTCGCGCTCGCGGCGCTGCTCCAGTCGGCGCTGGGCGCCTTCGGCGTGGAGCTGCCGACCGGCGCCATGGTCTTCCGGCCCCGCACCGCCGTCGTGTCGTACCTGGTGGGGGTGCTGGTCACGTCGGCCGCCGCCGTCGTGCCCGCCCACAAGGCCGCGACCGTGCCGCCGATCGCCGCCCTTCGCGACTCGTACACGATCGCCGCCCGGTCGCTGCGGATGCGGGCGCTCGCCGGTGTCACCGGCGCCCTGCTCGGCGCCGGGGCCGTCGTCGTCGGGCTGTCGCGGCCAGGTTCGTCGGGAACCCCGCTGGTCGGCGTCGGCGCGGTGATGATCTTCTTGGGGGTGACGGCGCTGTCGCCGGTGCTGGCCCGGCCGGTCACCCGGGTCATCGGGGCGGCCCTGCCGGCGCTGTTCGGCGTGGTCGGGCGGATCGGGCTGCAGAACGCGATGCGCAACCCGCGGCGGACCGCGTCGACCGCGTCCGCGCTGATGATCGGCCTCGCGCTGGTCAGCGCGTTCGCCATCTTCGGTCAGTCGATCAAGGTGTCGGTGAAGGACACGGTGACGAACAGCGTCGGGGCCGACTACCTGATGTTCAGCCCCGGGTTCGCCACGTCGTTCAGCCCGCGGCTTGGCCAGACGGTCGCGAAACAGCCTGGGGTCACGGTCGCCGCGATCAGCGGTGGTTTCGCGGCCATAGCGGACCGGGGCACGTCCGACAGTTTCTGGGCGGGCGACCCGGCGGCGATCAGCGATCTGCTGAAGCTGAAGGTGACGTCCGGGGACATCCACCTGCGCGAGGGCCAGGTCGCCATCGACGAGACTACGGCGACCAAGATCGGTGCCCGCGTCGGCTCACCCGTGAAGATCACCTTCAGCAACGGCCAGGAGACGCTGACGCTCGCGGCCACGTTCGCCGGCGGCGGCATCGCGCCCAACGCGCTGCTCACCCAGCCCGCATGGGTCAAGCACGCCGCGGCCGACGAGAACTTCCTCGTCCTGGTCAAACGGGGGCCAAACGCGGACCCGGCCACGGTCCGGTCCGCGATCGACGCCGCGGCGAAGGCGGTGCCGAGCGTGAACGTCTACGACCAGTCCGAGTTCATCGCCGAGCAGTCCAAGCAGGTCGACCAGATCCTCGGGCTCGTCTACGTCCTGCTCGCGCTCGCCGTCCTCATCGCGCTGTTCGGCATCGTCAACACGCTCGCCCTGTCCGTCATCGAACGGACGAGGGAGATCGGCCTGCTGCGCGCGGTCGGCCTGCGCCGCGGGCAGATGTGGGTCGTGATCGTCCTGGAGTCGGTGGTGATCGCGCTGTTCGGCGCGGCGCTCGGGGTAGGCGTCGGCAGCTTCCTCGGCTGGGCGCTGGTGACGGCGCTGAAGAGCCAGGGCATCACGAGCTTCGCCTACCCGACCGCCACGATCGTCGTGGTGCTCATCCTCGGCGGTGTCCTCGGCGTCGCCGCCGCTGTCTTCCCCGCCCTGCGCGCCGCCCGCATGAACGTCCTGCGCGCCATCTCCACTGCCTAGGCCGGCGGGTCACGACCGTCGGCCCGGACGGTGGCGGCTGCTGCCAGGGCTCGGCGCATGCAGGGATGCGCGAACATCCACCGGTCACCCACCTGCCGGATGACACCGCGTTCAGCGGCGTCCTCTAGGACACCGATCAGGTCGGCCGGTGTTCCCAGCTGACGGCTCAGCCACCAGCGGGAGAGCTGGTACCGCCCCCACGCGGTCATCATGAGAGCGCAGCTCAGCGCCGCCGCGGTCACGGCGGCGGCTGTGGCCGGCGTCGAGGCGGGCCCCCAGGGCCAGGTCAGCGGCGTCATCCCGCCCGCTCGGCAGACCGGGCGGGAGACGCCACAGCTCACAGCCGTGATGACCACGGCGGCGGGCACCGTCCAGCGGCAGCGGCGCAGCACCGCGCGGGGCCCGGCCGGCCGCCACCGGCTCACCGGCCCGGACGCCGTCCGGTCCCGCCCCGCGGGCCGCGCATAGTCCCGAATCGCCGGCACCGGCCCGGCGCCCATCCCGGTCCGTGCCAGCATCAGCCGCGTCACGACGACGCCTAGCAGCCCGATCCCGACGGCGGACACCAGCCCGACCGCGAGCCCCGCCATCTCGATCATGATGCCGAGCGTCAGGACACCGCTCAGCACCCCCAGGGCCGTCACAACGGCGGGAACCGCAAGCAAGGTCTGGGTGTCCCACCAGCCGAACTCGGCCAAAGCCTGCGACCGGTCGCGTTCTCGACCGCCGGTGGAACGCTGGGCACTGGCGAGCGGCTGACCGTCGAGGCACAGGGCCAGGTGCGCCAGCGCCCGAAGACGGACCGCGGCGGCGCGAACCGCCGGTGCGGTGGCGTCATCGGGGGCGAGCGCCCGCCGCAGCCGGAGCACCGCCAGATGTTCCTGGACCGAGCCCGCCGTGGGGAATCGGCTCGCGTCTGTCAGCTCGGCAGGTGCCCGCCCGGCCGTTCCCGTGGCCACCCGCCGCTTGCCATAGCCATCGGCCAGCAGGCTCAGCACGAGCGGTGACGTGAGCGCACCGGCGACCGGCCCTGCCGGGTCCGCGGCCGCCCGGTGCAGCAGCGGGTCCCAGGACACGCCATCGGGCCCTGGTGTGCTGGCGGCCAGGTACGCCGCGGCGCCCGCCAGGCCGACGGGGCGGATCTCGACGACCGCGGCCGCCAGCCGCGCGAGCCGGCTCGGCCAGGCCGGTTCGCCGGCCTCCGACGCGCCCGCGCCGCGGCCGGCCGGATCGTCCGCCGGCTGCGGGCTGCGGGCCATCGCCCGGCCGATCGGCGTAGGCGCGTCGACCGGCAGCCGGCGCCGGGCGAGCCCCCACCTGGCCTGGGCGCCGGCTGGCCGCGCGTGGGAACGCGGGGCCGTCGGAGCCTCGACGAGATCCCGCCAGGCCTCCGGGGCGCAGCTCAGCACCAGCGGCAGGCCATCCGCGAGCCAGTCGCCGATCCGGTCCAACGCCCGGGCCCGCCGCTCGGCCGGGATCTCCTCCAGGCCGTCGAGCAGGGGGAGCACCTTGCGCCGCGCCAGCAGCGCCCCAGCCCGGCTCACCGCCGCAGTGCGCCAGCCGAGCCAGGTGTGCCGACAGCCGATCTCGTACTCGAGCCAGGTCGCCAGGTCGTCGCGCTCGGGATCCCACGAGCGCGGGGACAGCAGCACGGGCACCGGGCCGGTGGGCAGCCTGGCCGCGAGCAGGTCGCGGGCCAGCGCGGCGAGCAATGTGGTCCGCCCTGAGCCTTCCGGACCGAGGACGACCAGCCGGTGGGTCGGGATGCGCGCGAACGACGGGGCGAGCCGAGTGCCAGTGCCGGCGAGCCCGTCCGGTCCCTCCGCCCATGCCTCCGGCGATCCGCCGGGCCAGCCGCCGGCGACGTCCCGCAGCAGCGGCCACGGCGGCGCGAGCTCGGGCGCGGCGGCCTGCCACCGCAGGGGGATCACGGGGCCGGCC
Source organism: Pseudofrankia coriaricola (assembly GCF_032027725.1). Lineage (NCBI taxonomy): Bacteria > Bacillati > Actinomycetota > Actinomycetes > Frankiales > Frankiaceae > Pseudofrankia > Pseudofrankia coriaricola. Next base: position 10,849 of record NZ_JASNFO010000080.1, read on the forward strand.
ACAGCGAGGGCGCGCACGTGCGTCGCGGTCTGCTCGGCCAGCCGGGCCGCCAGCGGGTCGGGGACATTGCCGCCGAGCTGCCGCTGCAGCTCGATGTGCCGGAACTGATGGACGGCGCCGACCCGGCGCAGGATCTGCCGCCGGTCATGGGCGTCGTCGAGGAAAGCGCCCAGGCGCCAGGGCAGATCGCCCCGCCAGGCCAGCCACAGCCGCGTGACGGTGTACGCCGGCCAAGTCGTGAGCGTCGCGGCACGGGCCAGCCCGTAGGGCACGCCATACCCGAGGCCGACGACGAGCCCGGCCCCGACGGCGAGCCGCGGCGTCACCCGCGCTGGCAGGGCGAACAGCAGGCCGACCGCGGCGAGCAGGCAGAGGCCCGCCGCGCCGCCGAGCAGGACGGCGAGAAGCACGAACCGCCGCCGGTCGCCAGACCTGGCCTGCGCGGGGCCGGCCGGCGCCCCGGCGGCCATCTCGTCCGTGGTGAACCGCGACAGCAGCGCCACGGCCACCGCCGCCGCCGGCCCCGTGGCGAACCAGAAGGCGAGGATCAGGGGGGTGCTGAGGCGCGCCGGGCCGGCGTCGACCACCGCCGAGAGGGCCGACGTGGTGACGGCGAACGTGAGCAGGCCCGTCGGCAGCGCCCTAGTGCGCCGCCGCGTGCCGTCCCGCGCGCGGGGCACCCGCGACCAGCAGACCCGGGATGCGGGTGCGCGCCGTCCCCAGTGCCGCAGCCCGCCGCCGTGCGGAGGGGCGCAGAAGACGAGCCAGCAGATCCCGACGCACCAGCACAGGGACACGGCCAGCACGAGGCCGACGCCCTGCCAGGGCGGCGACGTGTCGAACAGGCGCCGGGCCGCCGAGCCGGCCGCCCCCGTCGCCAGCGCGGCCACCGCGAGCGGGACCCACACCGCCGTGCCCGCCGCGAGCAGCAGCCGGTGGCGCATCGGGCCGGGCACGTGCGCGGCGAGCCGCCACCAGGCGAGGTCCGGGCCGCCGCCCTCGCTTTCCAGATGGTGCGCGAGGAAGCTGAACCAGCGCTGAGCCCGCTCCCGGGTCCAGCCACGCCGGCCCGCCGGGTACTCGGCCGCGATCAGCGCGCCGAGGAGATGCCGACGCACGCTGCCCGGGTCGGCGAAGCCCCGGGTGAGCAGCTCGGCGGGGTCGTCGCGGCGTCCCGTGCCGGCTGGGCGCATATACACCTGGATGGCGAGGGCGAGCGCGAGCGGGTTCGTCAGCGCGAGCGCCACCGGGTGCGACGGCGCGCCGGCCAGCGTGCGCAGGACAGGCTCCCAGCTGTCCAACGTCCGCTGGCCCGGGCGCACGTCGCGCAAGTAGTTCTCGACGACGCCCAGGTCCAGCGGGCACAGTTCGATGCCCGCCGAGCCGGCCAGGCTCGTCTCGGCTCCCTCCCCGGGGCTCACCGCGTCCCGGTACTCCCGGGTGCGGCAGGTCAGGACGAACTCCTGGCCTTGGTCGAGCTGCCTGCTGATCTCGTCGATCGCCGGGCCGCGATACCGCGGCGAGATCTCGTCGAGCCCGTCGAGCAGCAGCAGGAGGCGATGCTCGTCGAGCAGGTCACCGGCGGTCTCGCGGGCGGCGGCGCGGCCGAGGCGGCGCAGTGCCGGGAACCCGCCGATCATCTCCACCAGCCAGGACCGGAAGGTAGGCTCGCCGGGCCGAGGCGTCCACGACGAGATGTGGATCAGCACGGGCACCGCGTCGCCCCGGCCGGCGTCGAGCGAGTCCAGCAGGTCCGCCCGCAGCTGGTAAAGCAGCGTCGACTTTCCGGAGCCGGCGGCGCCGAGTACGACCAGCCGGCGGGTGGGCACCTGGCGCAGGGTGGCGTGCAGATCCGGCCCGCGGGCGAGCTGGCCCGGCCCGGTGGCCCAGGTGTCCGGCGTCGGTGCCCGCACCCCGGACGCGCGGTCGAGAGCCCGCCTGACCAGGAGCGGCCAGCCCTCGAAGATCGCCTCGTCGGCCGGCTGCCACCGGACGGTCGCCGGTCGCAGTGCGTTGTCGCCCCGACGCCGCCCCTCCTCCCGCGCCTGCCGTCGCAAGTCCACGGCCAGGTCGGCGCAGATCGAGCCGAGCCTGTCCGCCACGGGGCCGGGCTCCGGGCCGCGCGCCGCGGGGAGGGTGGGCGGCGCGGCCGCGCGGTGCCCGGCCGGCGGATCTGCGCCCGGCAGCCGCGGCGCCACGGACGGCTTCGCACGGCCCGATACGGCGGCGGCCGTCAGACCCAGCAGGCGCGCCCGCGTCGTGTCGTCGTCATAGCCGAACAGCCTGATGGGGCGGATCTCGCGGAGCAGCCCGACGGGGTCGCAGGGCTCGACCTGGATCGGTAGCAGCGTACTCGCCGGACTGTCCTGGTCCCGTGAGAGCGCGGCGCTCCGGGCCTGGTGGTGCGGGCCGGGCCGCAGGTAGGCGGGCGAGACGAGCGCGATGACCCGGGCCGCGTGTGCGATGCCCTGGTCCGCCACGGCGGCCTGGTAGGTCCCTGGGACCCCGTCCCAGGCCTCGAGCAACACGCGGTAGCCGGCGTCCTCGAGCTGCCAGGCGATCCATTCCGCCCAGATCACGTCGCCGGCCGCGTAGGTGACGAAGAAGTCCCAGTACGGTGACTCCCCCGGCCTCACCCCAATATCATCACACCGTCGCCGAGGGTGATCGTGAACGACCCCGCACGGCCCGGCATCGGGTGCCGCCGCGTCCGGCGCCACGACGTCGCGTCACCCACTACTTGGGTGTCACCCACTACCCGGCGTCACTGGCCCCGGCGGCGCAGGTAACGCTCGAACTCGCGGGCGATGGCGTCGCCGGAGGCCTCCGGCAGCGCCGTCTCCGGCTCGCGGGACTCCAGGGAGCGGACGTACTCGGCGACCTCGGTGTCCCCGGCGGCCAGCTCGTCGACCTGGCGCTCCCAGGCGCGTGCCCGCTCCGGCAGGTCGGCGAGCGGGATCTCCAGGTCGAGCAGGTCCTCGACGCGGCGAAGCAGCGCGAGTGTGGCCTTCGGGCACGGCGGGTTCGCCACGTAGTGCGGCACGGCGGCCCAGAACGACACGCTCGCGAGCTCCGCCCGCGCGCAGGCGTCGGAGAAGACCCCGACGATGCCGGTCGGCCCCTCGTAGCGGGACGACTCCAGGCCGAGGCGGGCCGCGGTCGCCGGGTCGCCGGCGGTGCCGCTGATCGGCACCGGCCGGGTGTGCGGCGAGTCGGCGAGCAGGGCGCCCAGCGTGACGACCATGTCGCTGCCCAGGGCGTGCACCGCCTCGATCAGCTCCTCGGTGAAGCCGCGCCAGCGCATGTTCGGCTCGAGCCCGCGGATGAGCACCAGGTCCGTGTCGGACTTCGGCGGGCGGGCGACCGACAGCCGGGTGGTCGGCCAGGAGATCTTGCGAGCCTCGCCGTCGACGCCGCTGACAGTCGGCCGGTTGACCTGGAAGTCGTAGTAGTCGTCCGGGTCGATGGCGCCGATGACCCTGGCACCGAACACCGTCTCCAGGTGCTCCACCGCCGCGGAGCTCGCGTCGGCCGCGTCGTTCCACCCCTCAAAGGCGGCGACGACAACCGGCGACCGGAGCTGTCCGACACCGGAGAACTCGATCACCTACCACCTCCCGCCGCCCGCCGGCGGCTGCCGTTACGGTGCCACCGTACGTCCTCTCGGTGACACCGCCCGTCGAGCGCCCCATATCGCCCCGCATCGGTGTACCTGGCCACTCGGCCGGTTCGACCGACCGGGCGGGCTGGACTCCGGAGCGCGCCCGGTCAAGTCTGCCGTGCCGGCTGGGTAAGCGCCGCACCGACTGGCGGCTTCGACCGGCTCGTCCCCGGCACGCCCGCCGGGAAGCCCGATTTGTCCGGCTGCGCGCGCCGATTTGCCCGGTTTCCCGGGGGCGCCGGCAGCGTCGGCCTCCCGACCGGGCACCGGGTCCGGCGTCGAGCCGCCGGTAGGCTTCCGGCGTGCGAACCGACCTCGTCCCCGCCCTGTGACCGGCGCTGCCATGGGCCTCCCCGAGCTCCCCGGCCCCCTTGCCGCCGCCCTTCCCGGCTCCGCGGGAGACGCGCCGCCGGCCGCCGTCCTGCTGGACATGGACGGGCTGCTGGTCGACACCGAGCACCTGTGGACGATCGCCGAGGAGGAGCTGGCGGCGAGCTACGGCCGCCCGTTCACCCCGGAGATGAAGCACGCGATGCTCGGGCACGGCGTCGACACCGCCGTGCCGCTCATGCTGTCGATGCTGGGCGTCGACGGGGACCCTGCGCAGGCCGCGCGCTTCCTGGTGGACCGCGCCGTCGAGCTCTTCAGGACCCCCGGTCTGGTGATGCGGCGGCCGGGCGCGCCGGAGCTGCTGGCGGCGCTGCGCGCCGCCGACATACCCACCGCGCTGGTGTCGTCGTCGTTCCGCTCGCTGATGGACCCGGTTCTCGACACCCTCGGCCGCGACCTGTTCACCATCACCGTCGCGGGCGACGAGGTGGCGCGGCGCAAGCCGTTCCCCGACCCCTACCTGGTCGCCGCGGCGGCCCTCGCCGTCGACCCGGCCCGCTGCGTCGTGCTCGAGGACTCGACGACCGGCGCCCTGGCCGGTCTGCGCGCCGGCTGCCGCACTGTCCTCGTCCCCTCGGTGCCGGGCCTGCCGAGCCTCGCCGAGGTGGCGGCCACGACCGAGGCCGCCCTGGCCACCGGGGCGGCCAGGGCCGCGGCCCTGGCAAGGCTGCCCGCCGGTATGGAGCCGGCGCCGGCGCCCGTCGGCGGGCACCGGCCCGCGCCGGAGGACATCGCCGAGCTCTCGGCCCGTCTCCTGCGCGTCGCGAGCCTGCACGACGTCACCCTCGACTTCCTGCGCGCCCTCACGGCGACCGCGCCCCAGGCCACCGCTCCCTAGGCCACTGCTTCCCTAGCAGGGCGCCCCGGCGCCCGTGCATGCCGGGATCTTTCGGCGCGCCGGCAGCCGCGCCCCGCGGTGGGCCGGGCCGTGCGCACGGGCCCTAGGCGCGGTGGGGTCAGAACGGTGGCCAGGGGATGGCGGGCCAGTCGTCGGAAGGCTGCGGGAAACGGCCGCGGCTGCGCAGCCGGTCGACGCGGGCCGCGAGGGCCGCGATCTCAGACTGGGTGAGCAGGTCGTCGAGCTTCTCACCGAACGCGCCGTCGAGCGCGGCGCCCAGGCCGTCGAGCAGGGCGCACTCGGCGGCGTCGAACCGCTGGCCGCGCCAGTTCCACAGCACGGTGCGCAGCTTGTCGTCGCCGTGGAACGTCACGCCGTGGTCGATCGCGTAGACCCGGCCGGACGGCGCGGGCAGCAGGTGAGGGCCCTTGCGGTCGGCGTTGTTGATGACGGCGTCGAACAGGGCCACGCGGCGCAGCCGTCTGTCACCCGCGCGCACCAGGTCGACCACGTCGACGGTCTCGTCGACGTCGATCCACAGCTGCGCCATCCCGACGCCGAACGGGCCGTCACGCAGCACGGTCGGCGGGACCAGCCCGTCGCCAAGCTGCTCGGACAGCTCGTAGGCCGCGTACTCGCGGGCGGCCAGCGTCCCGTCCGGGAAATCCCACAGCGGCCGCTCGCCACGCACCGGCTTGTACACGCAGTGGGCCCGGGCGCCGCCGGCGCTTACCGCGCAGAACAGGGTGGCGTTGCTCGCCTCGACGAGGCGCCCCTCGACGGCGATCTCCCCGGTGCGCAGCAGCTCGAGCGCCGCCTCCGCGGAAAGCCCCCCGGCGTCGCTCGGCTCCAGCCGGGCCGGTACGGCGGGCTCGCCCCGCGCGGCGGGCACGCCCGCGCCGCTCGCCGCGACGGCGCCCGCCGCCGCGGCATCCGCCCGGGCACCGCCCGCCCTGGCACCGCCCGCCCGGGCTCCACCGGCTCCGGCGCCGGCGGTCTCGTCGTCGTCCCGCCGCCCCGTCACGGGCCCAGGGCCGCCCGCTGCCGCGTCCACCGTCCTAGTCTCCCGCCCCGCCGTCCCGACCCCGTCACCTGTGACCAGGACCACCTCACCATCCGTCCCGATGTGCTCGTGTGGCCGGGCTCGTGTGGCCGGGCCCGAATCCCTCCAGGCCCGTTCCGTCGACCGCCCGAGCCTGGGAGGGCCGCGCGCCGACCAGCGCCGCTCCCCACCGGCCGCCGAGGGGGCTGCCCCTGGGCCGTCGACGCGGCGAGGGCTGCCCGTGCCCGCCGCGCGTCAGACCTGCGGCACGACGCCGGCGCCGCCACCGACGATCGAGTCGCTCGCCGCGTCGTCGTCGGCCGGGTCGGCCTGGGCCGGACGGGAGCCGGCCACCTGGCCGTTCGCGCCTCCGGCCTGCTGCTGCCCCTGCTCCTTCGGCCTGGGGAGAAGGTCGTCGACGGCGCCGCCGAGGTCGTTGAGGCGCAGCGCGAACGGCCGGCGCTCCTCGTAGCGGATCACCGTCACCGAGCACGGGTCGACGGTGATCCGGTGGTACATGTCCAGGTGCATGCCGAGCGCGTCGGCGACGATCGCGCGGATCACGTCACCGTGCGAGCACGCGACCCAGGTCGCGTCCTTGCCGAGCCGGGTGTTCCAGTCCCGCACCGCCGCGACCCCCCTGGCCTGGGTGTCGCGCAGCGCCTCCCCCTCCGGCCCGGGGAACGTCACCGCGCTCGGGTGCGCCTGCACGACCTTCCACAGCGGGTCCTTGACCAGGGTGGCGAGCTCCTGGCCGGTCCAGTCGCCGTAGTGGCACTCGCCGAGCCGGTCGTCGAGCTGGACCTCCAGAGGCGGCACGCCCTCGGGCCGGGTGGCCGCGATGTGCGCCGCGGTCTCGGCGCAGCGGTCCAGCGGGCTGCTCACGACCGCGTCCAGCGGCACCCCCGCCAGCCGCGCCGCCACCGCTCGCGCCTGTGCCCGCCCCCGCTCGTCCAGGCCGACGCCGGGCGTCCAGCCCAGCAGCAGCTTCCCGGTCAGCGCGGTGAGCCCATGGCGCACCAGCAGCACCGTCGACACCGGGTGCCTCCCTCGTCAGCCAGCCGGGCCGGCGCGCCCGGGCGTGCTCACGCTACCGACCGGGGCCGACATCCGGGCGGTTCGAGTCGTTGATCGCGCTTGCCCGGAGTCACCCGAGGCGCGTCCCGGGCCCGGCTACGCTGGCTGACATGCACAGCTGGCCGGCCTGTCCCGTTCCCACGCTGCCCGGACGGGGCCAGCAGCCACGGCTCGTCGACACGTCCACCGGCCGGCTGGAGCCGGTCGGCCCCGCCCTGCCCGGTGAGGCCGGGGCAGGCGCCGAGGCGCCGGCGGTGACCATGTACGTCTGCGGGATCACGCCGTATGACGCGACCCATCTGGGCCACGCCTTCACCTACCTCACCTACGACCTGGTGAACCGGGTGCTGCGCGACGCCGGCTACCAGGTCCGGTACGTACAGAACGTCACCGACGTCGACGACCCGCTGCTGGAGCGGGCCGCCCGCGACGGCGTCGACTGGGTCGACGTCGCCCGCCGCGAGACCGACCTGTTCCGTGCCGACATGACGGCGCTGCGGATCCTGCCGCCGCGGCACTACATCGGCGTGGTCGAGGCGGTGCCGCTGATCGTGGACATGGTCGCCGAGCTCACCGCCGCGGGCGCGACCTACTCCCTCGACGGCGACGTGTACTTCTCGGTCGCCGCGGCACCCCGGTTCGGCTACGTCAGCGGCCTGGACGCCGTGGCGATGCGCGCGCTGTCCGCCGAGCGCGGCGGCGACCCGGACCGGCGCGGCAAGAAGGACCCGCTCGACCCGCTGCTGTGGCGGGCCGAGCGGCCGGGCGAGCCGAGCTGGCCGTCGCCGTTCGGCCCGGGGCGGCCGGGCTGGCACATCGAGTGCTCGGCGATCGCCCGCCACTACCTGGGCGACGTGATCGACCTGCAGGGCGGCGGCGCGGACCTGGTCTTCCCCCACCACGAGTGCTCCTCCGCGCACGCCGAGGTGGCGACCGGACGCAACCCCTTCGCCCAGCGGTACGTCCATTCGGGCATGGTCTGCCTCGACGGGCACAAGATGTCGAAGTCGCGCGGGAACCTCGAGTTCGTCTCGCGGCTGCGCGGCCGTGGCGTCGACCCGGCGGCGATCCGGCTCGCCCTTCTCGCCCACTCCCACCGCGAGGACTGGGAATGGACCCCGGCCGAGCTCGCCGCCGCCGAGGCGCGGCTGGCCCGCTGGCGGGCCGCGGCGGCCCTGCCCGCCGTACCGGGCGCCACCGCCCTGCTCGCCGAGGTGCGCGGCGCGCTCGGCACCGACCTGGATACGCCTGCCGCGCTGGCCGCCGTCGACGGCTGGACGGACCGTGCCCTCGCGGGCCACGCCTCGCCGGGCGGGGACGACACGGACACGCCGGCGCTTACCCGGATGCTGGTAGACGCACTACTCGGTGTAGACCTTGACGTGGTGCAGACGTAAGGGGGCTGGTATATGGCGCCGCACCACCGCGACCCGCCCGACGACGGGGCCGACGCGCCTCGGCCCGCCTTCGACGTCGTCGCCCGGGGCTATGACTCCGAGCAGGTCGACGGGTACATGCACGCGCTGTGGCGGTACTCCAGCGACCTGACGGCGAGGGTGGCCGCGGCGGAGGCCGCGCTGCGCCACGAGCGGGACCGGCGCGCGGCCGACGACCTGGACGCCGCGGCCCGGCTGGGCGAGCGGATCGGACGGATACTCACGATCGCCCAGCAGATGGCCGACGAGATCGTCGCCGGGGCCCGGCTGGTCGCCGAGCAGACCCTCTACGAGGTGGTCAGCGACGCCGGGGCGCACCACCCGATCACCCTGGAGGCGCGCGAACAGGCTGGCAAGCTGCTCGCCGACGCCGTCGCCGAGGCGCGCCGGCTCGCCAGGGAGCGCCACGAGGACCTCGAGGCGGAGATCGCCCGCGCGGCCACGTCGCTGGAGGCCCTGCGCCGCCAGCAGGGCGAGCTGCTCGGCGCGATGCTGCGGCTGCGCGGCCTGGTCGCCTCGGACGACATGGAGCGCGCGGTCACCGACCTCGCCAGGGCCGGCGCCGAAGCGCCGCCCGACGACGCGGAGCAGCCGCCGGCCCGACCGGGCGACGCGGCCCCACCGCCCGCACCGCCCGCACCGGTCGCACCGGTCGCACCGGTCGCACCGGTCGCACCGTCGCCGCCCACAGCCCCAGCTCCGCCCACGCCCACCGCTCCTCCTCCGCCGCGCGCGGCACCCGGGGCGGCCACCGGCGCCTCGGGGGCGCGCACCGCGCCGCCGCGTCCGACGACGTCGCCGCCGGGCGAGGCTGCGCGCCCAGCGGGTCCGGGGGGCCTGGGGGGCCCAGCGGGCGCAGGGGGCCCGGCGCAGCCGGCCGCGCCGCGGACCGGCACCGGCCGCCACCGCGCCGCGCGCGGTCCCGCCATGGCCGACATCCTCGACGGCGAGCTCTACCCCACCGACTCCACGCCGGTGACCCCCCCGACCGGTCCCATCCGCCGCGGCGCCGACGAGGAGATCGTCGACGCCGAGATCCTCGACCGGTGAGCCCTTCCGCCGGCGCCTGACGGCCGAGGCCCGCCGGCGCGGCGAGGCACAAGGGCCCGCGGGACGGGGGCGCGCGAGGACGAAGCCGCGGCCGGCGGGGGCGGCGCCGGGACGTGGGCCGGCGGTGCGCGGGGCGGCCCAGGCCGCGATGGAAACGGCCCATACCGACCCCGGCGCGGCGGCGGTCAGGCTACCGGGACGTGGCCCGGGGCTGGTTACGCTTCGGGCATGCCGGACCAGACCTCCCCTGCCCCTGACGCCCGGAGGACCATGGGCGCGCCAGGCTTCGCCACCGCCGCCGTGGGGGCCCCGGCGGACGACCGCCCGCCGGTCCCCGGCCAGGCGCCTCCGGCCGCCGACCCCCCGTTCGCCGACCCTCTGTTCGGCGCGTTCTGCGCGGCGGGGCTGTGGCCGGGGCTCGGGCGGACCACGGCCTCCCGGCTCGCCGGCGCGGGCATCCGCCGCCCCGCCGACGTCGACCTGGCCAGGCTCTCCGCCGTCGAGGGGGTGAGCGGGCCGCGGGCACGCCGGCTGCTGGACTCGTTCCGCGCCGCCTCCGGGAAGTACGAGGTCGCCGAGCTGCTCGCCGCGGCCGACCTGCCGGTGCGCCTGGCCCGGGGGGTCGGCGACGAGCTGGGAGCCCAGGCGGCCGACGAGCTGCGCGCCGACCCCTGGGCGCTGCTGGTCGGCGGGGAGGCCGAGCTCACCCACGCCGACCGGCTGGCCCGGTCGATGGGGCTCGGGCGCGAGGACCCGCGGCGCGGGCCCGGGGTGCTCATCCACCTGCTCGCGAAGGCCGCCGCCCGCGCCGGGGACACGGCGGGGCCGGTCGAGGCGGTGCTGGCGGCGGCCGCCCGCGAAGGCGTGAGCGACCCGGCGGCGGCGCTCACCGACGCCGCCCGGGACGGCCGCCTCGTGCTCGTCGACGACCGGATGAGCCTCGAGCGGTACGCGATGGCCGAGCAGGCCATCGCCGACGGCATCGAACGGCTCACCGTGACCGCCGAGCCGCTGCGCCCGGGCGGGCGGCGCCGCCCGCGCGCCGGTGCCGGGGCGCTCGCGGACGGCGGGCTGGCCCGGCCCACCGACGGGGACGAGGACGACCAGGCGTCGGCACACCTGGCCACCGAGCTCGACTTCGGCCTCGACGACGGCACCGGCACGGGCACCGGCCAGCCGGACGACGCCGGCGACGAGACCGACAGCGCCGCCGGCACCGACAGCGCCGCCGGCGCGCCTGGCGACGACGGCCCCGCCGTCCTCGCGGGCCCGGCGCCCGGCGCGCCGGGCGGTGGCGAGGAGGACCTGACCGACGGGCTTGACGAGGTGCAGCTCGCCGCGGCGCGCACGGCGCTGGCCGTCGGGGTGAGCGTGCTGACCGGCGGCCCGGGGACCGGGAAGAGCCGCACCGTGGCCGCCGTCGTCCGCCTCGCCCGCGCCGCGGGCGCCGAGGTCGCGCTCGCCGCGCCGACCGGGCGGGCGGCCAAGCGGCTCGAGGAGCTGTGCGACGCCCCGGCGAGCACGCTGCACCGGCTGCTCGGCGCGCAGGGCAGGGGCGGCGGGTTCACCCGCGGCGAGCACTACCCGCTCGACGCCGACCTGGTCGTCGTCGACGAGGCGTCGATGGTCGACGCGGAGCTCGCCGCCGCCCTGGTGGAGGCCTGCGCGGACGGCACCCACCTGCTGTTCGTCGGCGACCCGGCGCAGCTGCCGAGCATCGGCCCCGGCCAGCTGCTCACCGACCTGATCGAGTCGGGCGTGGCGCCAATCACGGAGCTCTCCCGGCTGTACCGGCAGTCCGCCGGCGGGGCGATCGCGCAGCTGGCGACGGCGGTGCGCGGTGGCGACCTGCCACCCCCCGCGGGCGGCCCGGACCGGGAGGTGGTCGTCGTGATGGCCCGCTCGGCGGGTGAGGCGGCGCGCCGCGTCGTCCAGCTGGTCACCGACTCGATCCCCCGGGTCCTCGGGATCGTGCCGGCCGACGTGCAGGTCGTCACCCCGGTGCACGCGGGCCCGGCGGGGACGGCCGCCCTCAACACGGCGCTGAAGGCGGCGCTCAACCCGGGCCCGGGGGCGGTCAGCGGGTTCGACGTCGGCGACCGGGTGGTCGCGACGGCGAACCATCTGGACGTCGGGTTCGCCAACGGCGAGATCGGGGTGGTCACCAAGCTCGCCGACCGCGGTGGATTGCTCGTCACGTTCCCCGGGGGCACGCTGGAGGTGCCGGCCGGCGTGCTCGGCGACCTGCGGCACGGCTGGGCTGTGACGGTGCACCGGGCGCAGGGCAGCGAGTGGCCGGCGGTGGTCACCGTCTTCCCACCGGAGGCTGGCCGGATGCTCAACCGCCCGTTGGTCTACACGGCGATCACCCGGGCCCGCGGCCACCTGTCGATCGTGTGCGTGGGCGGCCCGGCCCTGCGCCAGGCCGTGCGTACGGCCGGCGGCCGGCGCCGGGTGACCCTGCTCGCGCCGCTGCTCGCCGGAGCCGAGGCGGGCGAGCCCACCGAGCCGGACGACGACGACGAGGACGTAACGGATGGGGGCGTCGGCGCCGCGGGCCGACGGCAGGTCCCTCGGGTGGTGGCCGGCACGTGACCGAGTCCGTCGAGTGAGCCGCGACCAGTCGGCTGGGCGGCCGCGAACCGGCGGCGCCGGGCGCGGCGTCTGGCGCATGGTCCGGCGGGCCGCGGGCGACACCAGACCAACCGGAACCGGCCGGGGATGGCGGCCTCGTTGGTCTATCCCGGGCCTCGGTAGCGTCCGTGGGGTGAACATCGACCCATCCGCCAGCCCGACCGTGTACCCGTCGGGCGACGACACCTCGATGGCGGCACCAGCCCCGCCGGAGCTGACCGCCGCGGCCGTCCCCGCGCAGGCGTCGATCCACCCACCCGCGGACACCGTGGCGACGGCCACCGTCCCGCGCCAGGCGCCGCCGGTCGACCCCGGCCCGCCGCGCCACCGGGAACCCGCGCCGTCGGCCGCCCCCTCCGTCCCGGCCGCCGGCGTCCGGGAGCCGGCCCCGACGGCGGGCCCCGCGCAGACAGGCTCCCTCTTGGCTGTCACGGCCCCCGAGAGCGATACGGACAGCCCGGCGGACGGCGCGCCGGGCGGGACCGCCGGCGGAGACCCGGCCGCCGGCGCCGGAGGACCGCTGGGCGTCGCCCACCGCGTCGGCCTGTGGCTGGTGGCGCTCTGGGCGAGGCTGCGCGACCGGGCACGGCGAAGCCCGCTGGCCGCGCGGGTGGGCGGACGGCTGCCGCTCGTGCTCATCGCGGCCGCGGTGCTGGTCGGCGGGGTGCTGCGCTTCGCGACGACAAGCCACCTGTGGCTCGACGAGTCGCTCACCGTCGAGATCGCGCACCGGCCGGTCGGCGGCCTGCTCTCGGCGCTGCGCCACGACGGCGCGCCGCCGCTGTACTACCTGCTGCTGCACGTGTGGATCAAGATGTTCGGCGACGGGGACGTCGCCGTGCGGTCGCTGTCCGGGGTGCTGTCGCTCGGGACCCTGCCGCTGGCGTGGGCCGCCGGCGCCCGGGTGGGCACGCTCGCCGCCGCGTACGGCAACGGCGACGAGGCCACGCCGCGCCGGGTCGCCCGGGCGACGCTGCTGCTGTTCGCCTGCTCCCCGTACGCGATCCGCTACGGCAGCGAGACCCGGATGTACTCGATGGTCGTCCTGCTGGTGCTCGCGTTCGGGCTCGCGCTCGTCCGGTCGCTGGACCGTTCGTCGCCGTGGCGGCTGGCATTACTGACGCTCGCGACGGCGGCCCTGGTCTACACCCACTACTGGACGTTCCTGCTGATCTTCACGGTGGCGGCGTTCCTGCTGCTGCAGTCGCGGCGCCGTCCCCGCTACCGCCGCCCAGCGCTGCGCGCGTTCGCCGCGATGGCGGCCTCCGCCGTGCTGTTCGCCCCGTGGATGCCGTCGTTCCTGTTCCAGATGCTGCACACCGGGACGCCGTGGGCGCCGCGGGTGCAGGCGCAGGTGCTGCTGGACACGGTGTTCGACTGGGCCGGCCCGCAGTCGACGGGGGCGCTGCTGGGCCTGGTGCTGCTCGGCGGGGCGCTCATCGGCCTGACCGGCCGCCCGAGCGGCCGCGAGCTGGTCGTGAAGCCGTCCGGGCGGATGCCGGGCCGCTACCTGGCCGCGGTGTGGCTCGCGCCGCTGACGCTGGCCTACGTGGTGAACATGTTCGGCGGCAGCGCGTACGCGGAGCGTTACACCGGAATCTCGCTGCCCGCCTGCCTGATGCTCGCGGCGCTGGGTGTGTCGATCCTGCCGTCGAAGCGCTGGCGCAGCGGGGTGCTGATCGTCGCCTCGCTCGCGGGCCTCGTCGGTGGCTACCAGCTGGCCCGGACCGAGCGCACCCAGGCGAGCGAGATAGCGGCGGAGATCGCCAAGCAGGCCAGGCCGGGCGACGTCGTCGCGTTCTGCCCCGACCAACTCGGCCCCGCCGTGTACCGGGCGCTCACCCGCCTAGGCGAGACCGACCTGCGCGAGGTCGCCTACGCGGACTCCACCGGCCCGGCGCTCGTCGACTGGGTCGACTACGCCGCACGGATGCAGCAGGCCAACAGCGACGAGTTCGCCCGCTCCCTGAACACGCTCGCCGGCCCCGACCACGCGATCTTCCTGGTCGGAGCCGACGGCTACCGGTTCCTCGAGGGCTCGTGCAGCCTGGTCTCCGAGCAGCTCGGCGTCCGCCGCGACCGCAGCGTCCTCGTCAACAAGAAGCCCCTGTACGAGGGCGCCTGGCTGGAACGCTTCACCACCCTGCGATAGGGCGCCGCCTGCGGGAAGGTCGCTTGCGCGACCGCCCGCGGCGGCGCCTGTCGGGCGCTGAGCGCCCTCCCGGCCTGGTTTCGGGGCTGAGGTGTACGGCCGGGGCCGGCGTGGGGCGGGGTCCAGAGATGGGTCGCGTTGGCAGTGCGCCGATGCGCTGTCACGGCTGGTGGCCGAGTTGCGTTGTCTAGGACGGGTGCGCCCGACGGGGCCTCTTGACAGTCAGAGCCGTGCGACGTCTGACGGGTGCGCCCGACGGGGCCTCCTGGCAGTGAGAGCCGTGCGACGTCTACGGGCTGGCCTGAGTAGGCTCGGTGGCCGGCCGGGGCGGGGCCAGTGTGGTGGCGATGGCCAGGACCAGGAGGGCCATCGGCAGGGTGTAGTGGTTGAAGAACGACTGCTTGTTCAGCTCGACCACGGTCAGCAGGACCAGCGCGCCGCCGGCGGAGAAGCCGGCCGCGTCGCCCCGCGCCCGCCAGGCGAGCAGGTAGGCCGCCACCAGCGCCACCGCGGTCGTCCCGAAGCCGAGGTTGACGCCGAAGTGGTGCGCCCAGCCGGTCACCGACAGCGAGTGGTCGAGCACCGAGTAGCCGAGATTGGTCCGCACGGCGTCATGGAAGAACGCGCCCGGGTCGTCGAGCACCCACGGCGCCACGAACGCGAGACCGAGCCCGCAGGCCGCTGCGGCGCGCCGCCGGCCGAACGCGGGCCACGCCGCCGCCACCGGGACCAGCAGGACGACGTGCTGCTTGCTCGCCAGCGCCACGGCGAACGCGACGACCGCGAGCACCCCCCGGCCACCGCACGCCGCCCACACCATCACGGCCAGGCAGGCGACCAGCAACGGCTCCGTCCAGGACTGCTCCAGCGCGTAGCAGGACTCCGGGAAGACCAGCACCAGCAGCGGGACGACGGGCACCCACGGCGCCTCTCGCCGGCCGAGCGCCCGGACGGCGTAGACCGCGACGACGAGCGCGGCGAGCAGCCCGTAGCGGACGTCGCCGAGCAGGAGCCGGAACGGGGCGAGCAGCACCGAGGTGGCCGGCAGGTAGGGGTAGACGTCGACGAGCCCGCCGTGCAGGTCGCCGGGCCGGCCGGTCAGCCACACCTGGTGGTACATGTTCACGCCGTCGGGGAGCCCGCGCGCGGACGCCTGGAGCAGGTGGAACACGTCGATCTGGGGGTCGGGCGCGGCGAGCACCGTCGCCACCCCCGCGGCGGCCGCGAGGGCGACCACGGCGTCGAAGACGCGGTGGCCGCGCAGCGCGCCAAGCCCCCAGGTCGGGGCCGGCGGCCAGGGTTCCGGGCGCGCGGCGAGCAGGCCCGCGGCGACGCCGGCCGCGGCGAGCAGGCCCGCGGCGATCGAGCACCAGTCGGCGAGCTCGGCGAACCCGCCGGAGCCGTAGTAACGGGGGTGGCGCAGCACCGGCCCGAGGCCCACCACCAGGGCGACGGCGGCCCACGTCACCCGCCACGACAGCCATGGCGTCGACCGGCCGAGCCGGCGGGCGGCGAGCCGCACGGGCCGGCCGAGCCAGCTCGCCGGGCCCTGGCTGCCGCCCAGCAGGGCGACCGTGACCGCCGCCACTCCCCAGCCGACGAGCACCGCCGACATCGCCCAGCCACCGTAGCGGCCGTCCTTCGCCGCGATCCCGACCGCGAGCGCGCACCACGCGGCCACCAGCCCCGCGACCGGCCTCGTGACCGCCGCCGGCTCGGACGACCGCCCCGGCGGCGCCACCTCGGGCGTCTGGGCGCCGCCACCGAACTGGCCGACAGCGGTGGGCCCGTCCCCCGGCGCCGGCGGGCCCGTCGTCGCGACGTCGGTGGCGTTGGCGGCCCCGGCCCCGGCAGCGGCGCTGGTCTCGACGCCGCCGCTCACGCCGCCGCTCACGTCGGTGCCGACGGCCTCGGCGGCCGGCATGCCGCCGGCCACGTCACCGCGACCCGCGCCGGGGATGTCAGCCGTCATGCCGGCTCCGGCGGGCCGCGGGCTGAAGCCCCCGGGCCACGCGGAGGGTGACGACGCGCGCATCGCGGACGGGTGAGGCCATGACCGCACCTTGCCAGACCACGCCCAGACGGGCCCAGACGGGCCCGGACGGCGGTCCGCCGCACCGCGGCCGTCCACCTAGCGGGGCGCCGGCGCGGCGGCCGCGGTGCGGCGGACCGCGCGACGCGGCGATCGACCCGTGGCGATGAGACGATCACCACTGGTACGCAAGGGAAGGCGAGATGGACCGGTGGACAGACGGCGCAAGGGGCGAACCGGTACGCCCCGACAGCCCGTGAAAGACTGGGCGCGCACGCCGGCCGGCGGCCGGCGGCGCCACCTTGCCTGCCCCTCGACGGCGGGCCTCGGGCCTCGGTAGAGCCACTGCCGGGCGCAGCATGGCGCCGCTGGAGGCCACGGCGGCACCACAGCGGACCAGGGCACGCAGGGTCCAAAGGCAGCGGACCGACAAACGAAGGCAGCAGACGGACAACAGCGAGAGTGCCGTGAAACACCCTCCTGCTGGCACGGAAGCCGGGACGGGACCACAGATGGACCCGCCCGCCCCGCGGTGGGAGTGGAAGGTCTCGGGTGGCTCAGGCCCCCCGACGAACAGGGACGGAGAGGACAGACCGTGACGGACGTCGCGGTCCGGCCGGCGGAGCGCATCCCCGAGCCGGTCGACACGCCGGGGCCGCGCCCCGGGCGCGCGGATCGGATCTACCAGGCCGTGATGCTGCTGATCCTGGCGGTCGCGGTCGTGGTGCGGTTCACCGCCCGCCAGGACCTGTGGCTCGACGAGGCGCAGAGCGTCGCGATCGCCAAGATGCCGCTGACGGGCAACGGCCCGACCATGTTCACCGGCCTGCGCGAGGACGGCTCGCCGCCGCTCTACTACCTGATCCTGCACGCCTGGATCAGCCTGTTCGGTGCCGGCAACTCGGCGGTGCGGGCGCTGTCGGCGATCATCAACCTGGTCGCCGTCTGGCCGCTGTACCTGCTGGCGCGCCGGGTCGTCGGGCAGCGGGCCGCCCAGCTCGCGGTGGTCTTCTACATCACCTCGCCGTTCGCGCTGCGCTTCGCGACCGAGACCCGGATGTACAGCCTGATCGTGCTGCTGACCGCGCTCGGGGGCCTGGCTATCGAGCGGGCGCTGCGCAAGCCCACGGCGCTGTCGGTGGTCTACGTGGCGCTCGCGGCCGGCTCGCTCGCGCTCACCCACTACTGGTGCCTCTACCTGCTGCTGACGGTCGGCGGCTGGCTGGTCCTGCTGTGGTGGCGCCCGAAGCTCCTGTTCGGCCACGCCGACCGGGCCAGCGCCGGGCGGCCGGACGACGGCCCGTCCGTCGACCCGGCCACCCAGGACGCCGTTGACGAGGGCCTGGCTGTCGCGGGCCTGCCGGCGGGCAGCGTCGCCGCCGACCCGCCCTCGCTGCCCGGGACCGGCGCCGCGGCCGCGAAGGCCGCGCGCCACTCGGCCGCCGGTGCCGCGGCGCGCACTGCCGCCGCCGCGGCCGCCCGGCCGCGGTTCCCCGCCGCCGGGCGGCGCGGGGCGTTCGCCGCGGCCCTCGGGATCGTCTGCGGGGCGATCGTGTTCTCCCCGTGGCTCAGCGAGTTCCGCTTCCAGTCGGCGCACACCGGCACGCCGTGGGGCGAGCCCGCGACCTACGCGGCCATCTCGCACGCCTACGGCCAGTGGGCCGGCGGCCCGTCGACCGTGGGCCGGATCCTGCTGCTGTTCATCACCTGCCTGGTCGCGCTCGGCATCGCCGGGCGGGGCCTCGGCGGCCGGTTCGTCCTGATCGACCTGCGCGGCGGGGAACCGGGGCGCACCCTGTTCCTGCTGTCCACGATGACGCTGCTGGTCGCCGTCACGGCCGGCAAGGTCGTCGGCAACGCCTGGGCCGACCGGTACACGGCGACGGCGTTCGTGCCGTTCCTGCTGGTCGTCGGCCTCGGCGCGACGGTCGTACGCCACAAGCGGTTCGTCCAGTGCACCGTCGCGGTCTGCGCTCTGGCCGGGGTGATCGGCGGCTACACCGACGTCCAGATGCAGCGCACGCAGGCCACCGACGTGGCGTCGATCCTCAAGCGGGAGGCCAAGCCCGGCGACCTCCTGCTGATCTGCCCCGACCAGCTCGGCCCCGGCTTGGCCCGCACGATCCCGGCCGGTCTCAAGGTCCACCTCGTGCCGACGTGGGGGCCGCCGGACCGGGTCAACTGGGTCGACTACGAGGAGCGCAACAAGGCCGCCGACGGCGTCAAGCTCGCGGAGCGGGCGCTGGCGGAGGCAGGCAAGGACCACACGATCTTCATGGCCGACTCCGGTGGCTACCGGACCTACGAGACGCTCTGCCTACAGATCCAGACCGAGATCCAGAACAAGCGGCCGAAACCCAGCCTGGAGATGGAGCAGGGCAAGCCGGCTGAGGTGTACGAGAACTACCAGCTCGTCCGGTTCCCACCCGCATGACCGACACGCCGGATGATGGGCGGGCGGCCGGGTCACGACCGCCCGCCAGGTCCCCGTCCTCTGGCGAGGAGACCGCGCCGGGGCTGGACGCCTCCCCCGCGAGACTCGCCGGGGCGGTGCCAGCCGCGGCCGGCACCGCCCCGGCGGAGCCGGCCGGCGGGCGGCTCGCCCTGACGGCGGGCGCCGCCACCAGGGCCGCCCCGTCGAGCGCGGGCGACGTGGGTGCCGCCGACTTCCCGGATCGGGACGGGGCCGGCGACGCGGCCGGGCCCCGGTTCGAGGCGTACGGGCCCGCGGCGGCACGGCCGGTGGAGCGGCGGGGCCCCGGCGCGCACCGGGCGATGCGCCGGGACGCCGAGCGGTCCGGCCGCTACACCGACGACATCGACAACATGCTGGTCGTGCTCGCCGACCCGGCGGCCGCCCGCGGCAGCTCCGGTGCCCGGCAGCGGTTCGGCCTGTCCGACGGCGTCGCTCCCGATGTCGCCCGCGGCGGACGGCTCGCCCGCTGGTACGTGCCCGAGGCCGCCGCCGCCTGGGTGGCCGGCCGGGTCGTCGTCGCGGCGGCGCTCGGCCTCGTCCACTTCCTGGCCGGCTCGGTCGCCGACAACGGCGGCAGGCTCGACCACTCCGGCCTGCTCGGCTGGGACGCCGGCTGGTACGAGAGCATCGCGTCCCACGGCTACGGCGGCGCCGGTGAGGAGAGCCGCCGGTTCTTCCCGCTGCTGCCGCTGCTGGTGCGCGGCCTGTGCGCGCTGCCCGGCCTCGCGGGGCGCCAGGACGCGGTGCTGCTGGTGGTCGTCAACGCGCTGGCGTTCGCGCTCACCGTCCTGCTCGCCCGGCTGGCCCGGGCCGAGGGGTTCCCGGACCCGGCGATCCGCCGGGTGATCTGGCTGTCGGCGCTGGCCCCGCCCGCGTTCGTGCTGGCGATGGGCTACGCCGAGGCGCCCGCGATGCTGCTCGCGATCGGGGCGTTCCTGGCCGCCCGCTCCGGGCGGTTCGGGCTGGCCACGCTCGCGGGGCTCCTCAGCGGGCTGTGCCGGCCGCTGGGCTTGCTGCTGGTCGCGCCGATGGCGATCGAGGCGGCCCGCGGGCCGCGCTCGGCCAGCCCACGCTGGTGGCTGCCGCGCCTTGGCGCGGTCGTCGCCCCGGCCGCCGGCGCCGCGATCTACGTGGCCTGGTCCGCGGCGACGTACCACGACGGCCTGGCGCCGCTGACCATGCAGCGCGACGCGGCCCGCCACGGCGCCGCAGGCAACCCGCTGTCGGTGCTGTGGGACGCGGCACAGGGCACGATCCACGGCGAGGTCGGCACGGGGCTGCACGTGCCGTGGCTGCTGGTGGCGCTGGTCGCGCTGGTGCTGATGACCCGGCTGCTGCCGGCGAGCTATTCGGTTTGGTGCGCGCTGGTGCTGCTCACCGTGTTCACCGGCTCGAACCTGGACTCCTCGGAGCGCTACGTGTTCGGCGCGTTCCCGTTCGTCCTGGTCGCGGCGCTCGCGCTCGGCCGGCGCACCGTCTGGCCGTTCGCCCTGGCGGCCTCGGCCACGCTGATGACGGTCTACGCCACGCTGGCGTTCACGCTGGCATACGTGCCTTAGTCAGTGCCGGGCCGGGCCTGTGCCCGGCCCGGCGGCTCCACCTCGGGCGAGGTCCGGTCAGGTCGGGAGGTAGCCGGGCAGGCTGCCCGGCCGTCGGCGGCGGCGCAGCACCACGCGCCGCGAGCCGTCGGGGAGCAGCCGCAGCCGCTCGAGCTCCCAGCCTCCGAACTCGGCATGCATGGTCAGGACCGTCTGCGCCGTCCGCCGGTCCGTCCACGGCGGCAGGTACAGCCGCTGGTACTCCAGCTCCATGTGTCGACACGGTAACGGCCAGGTAGATCTCGAGGGTACGTTTCGCGGTGACTTGAGGCCGCGGTGGCACGTCCCACCCCGTGGCATCGCGCAGGTCACAGACCCGGTAGCGGCGCGTCGCGCGATGGTCCACGCACCCGCCTTATCTGGTCACTCTCCGCGCCCAGCCCGCGCATTTGCCTTGGCGCGGACCGTGACCGGACCCTCCGGCTTACACATCAAGATTCTTTTTCGGGTGCGGCCCGGCCGTCAACAGCGTGGACAACGCTGTAAGTCCCACCGCCGCCGCGCAATCTGTGGTCGACCACGGTGTCTCAGGGCACGGGCGCGGGTCAGAGCGCGTAGGTACGCAGGAGGTCCAGAACGCGGGGGGCGTCGGGGCCGTGCGTCACCAGCCCCGAGGACTCGGGGGCGAGACGGCGAGCGGCGACGCGGCAGAAGGCACCGGCCGGGCCGCTGACCACGCAGGCGGCGTCGGCCGGGCCGTACTCCCAGCGGGTGACACCGTCCGGGGCGGTCAGCTCGCAACGGACCGCCGGCGCCCGCTCACCGGCGGACGCGAACGCGTACGGCAGCGTGCGGTGCGCGAGCCAGGCGACGTGGCGGAGCCGGTCGGTGTCCGGGAACGGGATCGCGAGCGGCTCGGTGATGTCCAGGCCGTGCGCCCAGTGCTCGGTGAGCCGGGTCGTGGCGAGCGCCGCCGGTCGCAGCGGGGCCGCCACCCACGTGACCGGCGTGTCCGGGTCGGCCCGGCGCAGCACCTCGAGGGCGGCGGTCCTGGCCGCGCGCCAGCGGGCGTATACCTGGGTGGGATCCGCCCGCTCGCGGCTCACCCAGGCGTCCATCGCCTCGTCCACCGAGGTGGTCTCGTCGACCCCGCCGACGGACCGGAGGGCGCCGGCCGGGCCGGCGGCGATGGTCTCGACCACCGTCTCGTCGGTCTGGGCCAGGTGGAGCACGACGTCGGCGACGCTCCAGCCGGCCGCCGCCGAGGGTGCCGCCCAGGACGCCTGGTCGAGGCCGCCGAGGATCCGGTCGAGGTCGTCCAGCTCGGCTTCCAGATCGTCGAAGATCCGCATGCGCGAAGCCTAGGCTCCGGCGCCGCCGCCGCGCCGGAACGTCACCAGCCGGACAGCGCCGAACGCCGCCCTGCCCGCCGGTCCGCGGCGTCGGCCGGCGCCTGGCCACGACGCGGGTGCGCCGGGGTCAGGCGGACATGCGGCTGGCGACGTAGTCGAGGGCGTCGGCGACGCCGCTGGGACTGGCGCAGGCCGCGGCGATCTCGTCGAGCGAGATGCCGAGGACGGTGGCGAGCGCGGCGACGGTGAAGAACGCGGGTGTCGGGATCCGGCCGGACTCGATCTTCCGGATGGTCTCGGCCGACACGCCGGCGAGCTCGGCGACGCGCACCATGCTGCGCTCGCCGCGGGCGGCCCGCAGCAGCGCCCCGAGCCGTTCGCCCCGCGCGCGCTCATGGCTGGTCAGCGGTGTCCGCACCATGCGCAGCATCCTAGTCCCGTGATAATAATACCGGGATAGTTATTGGGGTCGTTAACCGCGTCGTTGCGCGGACCGGGACCACACAGGGGCGAGATCGGGCCAAGACCCGGACCAGCCGGACCAGACGAGCCGGAATGGCGGCGCACGGCCCGGGATGGAGGAGATGAGCATGGTCGAGCTGAAGTCACCGGCGGCGATCGCGGCGATGCGGGCGGCGGGGCAGGTGGTCGCGCGGGCGCTGGGGGCGGCCCGGGCGGCCGCGCACGTCGGCGCCAGCCTGCTGGAGCTGGACGAGGCCGCGGCGCGCGTGCTCGCCGACGCGGGCGCGACGTCGACGTTCAAGGGCTACCTGCCCTCGTTCGCTCCGACCCCGTTCCCGGCGGTGCTCTGCGCGTCCGTCAACGACGTGATCGTGCACGGCATCCCGGACGGCTACCGGCTGCGCGACGGCGACCTGGTCAGCATCGACTGCGGCGCCGAGCTCGCCGGCTGGACCGGCGACGCCGCGACCAGCTTCACCGTCGGCACCGCGCACCCGGCGGACCTGCGCCTGATCGCCGCCGCCGAGGAGGCGCTGGCCGCCGGCATCGCGGCCGCGCGCCCGGGCGGCCGGGTCGGCGACATCTCGCACGCGGTCGGCCGGGTCTGCCGGCGGGAGCGCTACGGCATACCCGAGGGGTTCGGCGGGCACGGCATCGGCCGGCGGATGCACGAGGACCCCCACGTCGCCAACGACGGCCCGCCCGGCCGCGGCTTCCCGCTGCGCCCCGGCCTGGTGCTCGCGATCGAGCCGATGCTGCTCGCCGGCGGCCGGGACCGTTATCGCACCGACCCGGACGGCTGGTCGCTGCGTACCACCGACGGCAGCCGCGCCGCCCACGTCGAGCACACGGTCGCCATCACCGACGACGGGCCCCGCGTCCTCACCCTCCCCTGACCGCCCTCCCCCGACGACCGAAGCATGGGTATACATGGCATGTATACATGCCATGTATAGTCCTGCGCATGTCGATCGGCCACACGCTGCTCGGGCTGCTGGAAGCCGGGCCGCGCCATGGGTACGACCTCAAGCGCAGCTACGACGAACGGTTCGGGCACGATCGGCCGCTGCACTACGGGCAGGTGTACGCGACGCTGTCGCGGCTGCTGAAGAACGGCCTGGTCGAGGTCGACGGCGTGACGCCCGGCGACGGGCCGGACCGTAAGCGCTACGCGATCACCGAGGCGGGCGTCACGGACGTCGAGCACTGGCTCACCCAGCCGGAGAGGCCGGACCTGTACCTGCACAGCGGGCTGTACACCAAGCTGGTCGTCGCCCTGCTCACCGGGCGCAGCGCCACCGACGTCCTCGACCGGCAGCGCGCCGAGCACCTCACGGCGATGCGCACGCTCACCCGCCGCAAGACCGGCGGCGACCTCGCCGACCAGCTCGTCTGCGACCACGCACTGTTCCATCTGGAGGCCGACCTGCGCTTCCTGGAGCTGACCGCCGCCCGGCTGGACGCGCTCCGGAACGCGATCCGGTCGCCCCAGGCCGAGGAGGCCCGGCCATGACCCCCCGCGACCCGTCCGCCCGCGCCGTGGCGGCGTCCGCGGCGTCCGCGGCGTCGGCCGGCGCGCCAGGCACGGGGCCGGCCAGGGTGGGCCTGGCCGGGCCGGCGGACCCCTCGGGAACGTCAGGCGCCCTGCTCGCCGCCGTGGAGCTGCGCAAGAGGTTTGGGGCGACGCCGGCGCTCGACGGGGCGAGCCTGCGCGTCGACGCGGGCGAGATCGTCGCGCTGATGGGGCCGAGCGGCTCGGGCAAGTCGACGCTGCTGCACTGCCTGGCCGGCATCATCGGCCCCGACGCCGGCGAGGTCCACTACGGGACGCGGCGGCTGTCGGCGATGTCGGAGGCGGGGGGGGGCGGGCCGCGGCGGGGGGGGGGGGGGGGGGGGGTGAGGAGGGGGCAGCCCGTCCCCCCCCGCACCACCGCGGAGAACGTCGCGCTGCCGCTGCGTCTCGGCGGGGTCGGCCGCCGCGCGGCCCGCGAGCGCGCGCGGGCGCAGCTGGCGCGGCTCGGCGTCGACGACGTCGCCGGCAAGCGGCCCGGCGAGGTGTCCGGCGGGCAGGGCCAGCGGGTCGCCGTCGCCAGGGCGCTCGTCACCGAGCCAAGGGTGATCTTCGCGGACGAGCCGACCGGGGCGCTGGACTCGCTCAACGGCGAGGAGGTGATGCGCCTGCTCACCCAGGCCGCCCGGGAGGCGGCCACGGCGGTCGTGCTCGTCACCCACGACGCCCGGGTCGCGGCCTACTCCGACCGGGAGGTCGTCGTCCGCGACGGCCGGACCAGGTCGCTGGCCGGATGAACGCCCCCGTCGTGACCAGGACCACCGCGACCACCACTGGGGCCGCGGCCGGGCGCAGGGCCCGCGCGTCGCTCGCGCAGCTGCTGCTGGGGGCGCGTCTCACCCTGGCCGGCGGGCCGTCGGCGTGGCTGCGCACCGCGATGACGGGCGTGGGCGTCGGGCTCGGTGTCGCGCTGCTGCTGGTCGCGGCGTCCACGCCCGCGATCCTCGGCGCCCGCGACGACCGGCGCGCCGACCGTGACCCGTCGTCCTACCTCGTCGGAGGACCGCTCGCCCCCAGCGACACCACCGTCGTGGCGGAGCCGTACGAGACCACCACGCACGGCCAGGTGGTCGTCGGGCTGGTGGTGCGGCCGGACGGGGCGCACCCGCCGGTGCCACCGGGCCTGTCCGCCCTGCCCGGCCCCGGTCAGATGATGGTGTCCCCCGCGCTCGCCCGGCTGCTCGACGGGCCACGCGGCGCGCTGCTCGCCGCGCGGCTGCCCTTCGAGCGGGTCGGCGTTATCGGCGCGGCGGGGCTCGCCGGTCCCCACGAGCTGTACGTCTACATCGGGGAGCCGCGGGATCGGCGGCCGGACGCCGCGCCGGGTAGCGGCCAGGGGTTCCGGATCGACCATTTCGGCGCCCCCCAGCGGGACGCGTCGGTGCCGGCCGTGCTGACGATGCTCATCATCGTGATCGTCGCCGTGCTGCTGCTGCCGATCGGCGCGTTCACGGCGGCCGCCGTCCGGTTCGGGTCGCAGGCGCGTGACCGGCAGCTGGCCGCGGTCCGGCTCGTCGGCGCCGACCCGGGGATGGCGCGGCGGATCGCGGCCGGTGGGGCGTTGGCGGGCGCGCTCGCGGGCTGCGCCGCCGGCGTGGCGCTGTTCGCCGCCGGGCGCCCGCTGGCGCAGCGCGTCACGCTGTTCGGCAGTGGCGTGTTCGCGGGCGACATCCGGCCGAGCCCGGCACTCGCCGCGCTGGTCCTCGTCGCGGTGCCGGCGAGCGCGGTCGCGATCACCCTGTTCTCCCTGCGCCGGGTGGTGATCGAGCCGCTCGGCGTGGTGCGCCTCGCCCCGACGACGAGGCGGCGGCTGTGGTGGCGGCTGGCGATGCCCGCGGTCGGCATCGCCTTGCTGCTGCCCCTGCACGCGGGCGGCGAGGAGGTCTTCGGCCGGGGGAAGCAGGCCCAGCTCGCCGCCGGCGTCGTGCTGGTCCTGGTCGGGGTGACCGTCCTGCTGCCGTGGGTGCTCGACGCGGCCGTGCGCCGGCTCGGCCCCGGCCCGCTGGCCTGGCAGCTGGCGGTGCGCCGGCTGCAGCTGGACAGCGCGACGACCGTGCGGGCGGTCGCGGCCGTGGCGGTCGCCGTCACCGGCGCCATCGCGCTGCAGATGGTCTTCTCCGTCGCCGAGGACCGGTTCACCCGCCGCGTCAGCTTCGGCCCGGGCGGCGAGAGTCCTGGCGTGACCAGGCTGATGGTCGAGACCGGCTCCCCCGGCTCGACCGCCGCCGACCTGGGGCGGGCACTGGCGTCCGTGCCCGCGGCGCGCCAGGTGTGGGCGTGGGCCTCGGGCGGGATGACGACCGTCGCCCCGATCGGCGGCGACCAGGCGAACAGCCAGCTGTCCGCGACCCTGGCGGTCGCCGACTGCGCCTCTCTGAGGCGGCTCGCCACCCTGCCCAGCTGCGCCGACGGCGACACCTTCCTCGCGGTCCCGGGCGCCTCCTCGAGCGGCGGCGCGCCGCCCGTGATCAGCCCCGAGCAGCTCGCCGACCCGACAGCCCGCACGCCGTCGGCCGCCGCCCTGCCGGGTCCCGGCACCCAGGTGCGCGCGGGCGGTTACCTGGCCGGCCTGTCCGACGCGGGCCGCGCCTGGGTGATCCCCGCCGGGGCGGGCGTCGTCGCCACCCGTCCGGACGCGCCGGTCAGCACGCTCGTGCTGACCACCCCGCGCGCCGTCGGCCCGGAGCTCCTCGACACGCTGGTCCCCTACGGCTACATCGACGTCGACCGCGATGAGCCGGACGCCTACGACAAGGTCGCGGTGGCCGCCGCCCGGGTCGACCCGCTGGCGCATGTCCTGGGATTCGAGCGCACGGTCGTCGACCCGATCTTCGGCCAGATCCGGATGTCGATGTATGTCGGGATCGCCGCGGTGCTCGGCATGGTCGGCGCGAGCCTGCTGGTGACCATGGTCGAGCAGCTGCGGGAGCGGCGCCGGGTGCTGGCGGTGCTGGTGGCGTTCGGCGCCAGGCGGCGCACCCTGGCGGCGTCCGTCCTCTGGCAGGCGGGGGTGCCGATGGTGCTCGGGGTGGCGCTCGCGGTCGGCCTGGGGATGGGGCTCGGCGCGGCGCTGTTGCGGATGGTCGGCCTGCCGCCGAGCTTCGACTGGGCGAACATCGCGACCATCTCGGTCGCGACCGCCGCCGTCGTCCTCGGCACGACGGCGGCGAGCCTGCCCGTGCTCTACCGCCTCATGCGCCCGGACGGCCTGCGTACGGAGTAGTTCGGTCTTTCGTCGCCGCCGCGGATCACAGTGACCGCGGGTGAGATCACACCGCGCGGGGCCGCGTAGAGCGATCAACGTCCCGGGGGGCGGGGCTTGTGAGCGGGGCGAGCGGGTATGCAGGTGGCGGCCAGCCGGCCCGCCGCGCCTCGGTCATCCCAGGGATGGCCTGCCCGGGGCGCAGGTCCTCACCGGCGTCTCGGCGACGGGCAGCCGGCGGCCGACCGGCGCTGTCGACCGACACAAGGGCGGCCCCGGGGCGCGGCCAACGGCGACCGTGCCCGCGCCGGCCGGCCGGCCATCCGAGTGGCCCCGTGCGAGGACGCGGCTGGGAACGGTGCTCGCGTCCGCGGTGACCACGCGTCAACGAGAGGACCGTGATGACGACGACCGCACGCGAGATCATGCATCCCGACGCCACCTGCATCGGCGCGAGCCAGACGCTCCAGGACGCCGCCCGCAAGATGCGCGACCTGGGTGTCGGCGCGCTGCCGATCTGCGGCGAGGACGACCGGCTGCAGGGGATCATCACCGACCGCGACATCGTGGTGCGCTGTGTCGCGGCCGGCTCCGACCCGGCGACGACACCCGCGAGCCAGCTCGCCCAGGGCAAGCCGTTCTACGTCGACGCGGGCGCCGACGTGGACGAGGTCCTGCAGCGCATGAGCGAGCACCGCATCCAGCGGATGCCGGTCATCGAGGACCACCGCCTGGTCGGGATGATCAGCGAGGCCGACCTGGCCAGCTGCGGCAAGCTCAGCGAGTCCCAGATCAGCCACCTCGTCGAGGCGGTGAAGTCCGGCCCCGCGGACCGCGTCGGCTGACCGTGTCTCTGGTTCGCTCCGTCCGGGCGGCGCGCTCCGGCCCCTTCCTTGCTTCGCGGCGGAAGGGACCTCCGCGCGCCGTCCTCCTCCGCTCACGTGCGCTCCGGCGACCTCCGCTGCGGTCCAACCCACTTCGCTTCGCTCGTGGGCCGGGCCTCCGCGGAGGCACGCCTGCGCGCCAGCGCGGTCACCTGCCGCGCAACGCACCAACCCGAAGCCGTGGCACACGCATAGCTGACACCTCGCTCGCTCGTGAACGGGCCTCCGCGGAGGCACGCCTACGCGCCGCATGGTCACCCGCCGCCGCACAGCGGCGATCCCACGCGGCACCCCTGGGGCTATCTCGCTTTGCTGCTGCCGCCCGCGGGCAGGGTGGCGGTGAACCGGACGCCCAGGTCGACCCACTCGATGAGCGCGTCGGTGTCGGCGAGGGCCTCCGGGTCGACGAGCACCCAGCCAGTCATCGCCCGGCCGCGCATCTCGAACGGCCCGACCCCGTCCTGGATCAGCGCGGCCGGGTAGGCGTCCGGACCCACCCGCAGCATCAGCCCTCGGCTCATCACCGCGCAGATCATTTTCCCGTCGAGCAGGAACGCCAGCCCGCTGAACATCCGCTTCTCGGATAGCCCCGGCCGCGGCCCGAGCACGTCCCTGACCCGCTCCGCGAGCTCCACATCGAACGCCATCGCCGCACCTCCGAGCCGTGACCACCCTGCCCCCGACGCGGATTGTCACGGACACCACCGACAATTCGACTGGGGTGGGATTGACCTCATGCCCACTGCAGGTTGTGAACTGGCTAGGGCGTACGGCGGGCGAGAGCGGAGGAGCACGGCATGCGGGTGGTGTACCTGACCAGGTTCGGCGGTCCGGAGGTCCTGGTCACCGGGACGGCGCCCGAGCCCGTCGCCGGGCCCAGACAGGTCGTCATCGAGGTCGAGGCGGTGAATGTGACCTTCCTCGACACGCTCATCCGGTCCGGCAACGCCCCCGGCCCGCTCCCGGTCAGCCCGCCGATGATCCCGGGCAACGGTGTCGGCGGCGTCGTGACCGCGCTCGGCCCGGACGTCGACCCCGCCCTCAAGGGCCTGCGGGTGGTGGCCAGCACGGGCGGCTTCGGCGGCTATGCCGAGCGCGCCGCCGTCGCCGTCGACAACCTGGCCGAGGTGCCGGGCGGTCTCGGCGTCGAGGCGGCGACCGCCGTGCTCGCCGACGGGCGCACCGCGACCTGGCTGGTCGCGGCGACGGCGGTCACGCCCGGCGACCGCGTGCTCGTCGACGGCGCCGCCGGTGGGGTCGGCTCGATGCTCGTCCAGCTCGCCCGCGCCGCCGGCGCGACCGTCGTCGCCGCGGCGGGCGGCGCCCGCAAGGTGGCGCTCGCCCGCGAGCTGGGCGCCCAGGTCGGTGTCGACTACCTCGACCCCGCCTGGCCGGACCAGGTCCGGGCCGAGACCGGCGGCGTCGACGTCCTCCTCGACGGCGTCGGCGGCGAGGTCGGCCGCGCGGCCGTCGACCTGCTCGTCCCCGGCGGCCGGATGATCTCCTACGGGTTGACCAGCGGCTCCTGGGCAAGCGTCCCCGACGAGGCGGCCGCGGCGCGGGGCATCACGGTCGTCCGCGACCGGCCGGGCCCGCGGGACAACCACCGCCACCTCCGGTCGGCGCTCGCCGCGGCCGCGGCCGGCCGGCTGCGCCCGCTGATCGGCCAGCGTTTCCCCCTGGAGGAGGCCGCGGCCGCGCACGCGGCCATCGCCGCCCGCGCCACCGTCGGCAAGACCCTCCTCACAGTCGGCTCCTGAAACCGACTCCTGACGCCGGCGATGGAGAGCTCGGCTTCGGTTCCGGATCTCAGGACGCGGGCGGCCCGGGGCGGATGAGCTGGTCGAGGTGGTAGTTCAGCAGCGTGATCGCGGCCCGCGACGGCCTCATGTCGGCCATGACGCTGCCGCCGAGGCCGGCTGCCAGGGCCATTGTCCAAGTCATGATCTCGTTTGCGGAACATCCTCCGCGAAGCGGTTGTCGGGCGACGCGGCGGCGGTTCGGGTCCGTCAGGGCAACCTTGACGATGCTGGCCGTCAAGATTAGCCTGACGCCATGGCGACTACACGGACCCCGGTGCCAGGCGAGGGCCGGCTGGAGAAGTTGTGCTGCTCGTTCTGCGGCAAGGACAAGGCCGTGGTGACCAAGCTGGTGGCCGGCCCAGGTGTCTACATCTGCAACGAGTGTGTGGACCTGTGCAACACGATCATCGCCGACGAACCCGCGCCCGCGTTCGGCGCGTGGGACGAGCGGCCGGACGACGACCTGCTGGCCGGCCTGGCCAAGGTTCAGGCGGTTGTGGCCCACGCCGATGCCGCCGTCCATGACTACGTGGACGTCCTACGCGGCCGGGGAATCAGCTGGACCCGGATCGGAGCGGCGCTCGGCGTGTCCAAGCAGGCGGCCTGGGAGCGGTTCTCCGGCGAGGACTGACGGTCGTGGGTACGGGAGACGACGGATCGCTCCGGCGCTCCCCTCCGCCCGTTATCTCGCCGCCGAGCCGGCAGCCACGTCATGGTCGTCGCGTGGGCAGCGGTCGCAGCGCGGGCCAGCGAGTGAGGATGGTGTCGCGCATGGTCGCGGCGAGCTGTCCCAGTCCTTCCAGCTCGCCACCGTGAGCGGCCAACTGGCTGAGGACTCCGAGGCGATGGGTGAGCCGCTGGCGGGCCGTCGCCGTGCCCCAACGCCAGTCACGGCCTGGGATCCTGGCCAGGTGGTCAGCGGTCCCACGCCGGGCCCGCTCGACCAGCGCATCGCCTCGTAGCAGCCAGCCGGCACACGCGTCGACGAGATCGCCGGAGAGATCGAGACCGGTCTCCTGGCGCCATGCCGCGCGGTAGGCGGCCTCCGCCGCTTCTAGCGATGGCCGCGGCGGGGCGGTGACGCACCAGCAGGTCGGGAACCCGATGCGCAGGTAGGCGAGCTCGATCAGCCCGTCGCCCAGCGCCGCCTGTTCGAAATCGATGAACCTGACACCGCCGCTGGTGTGCATGTCATTGCCCGGGCAGGGGTCGCCGTGCAGCAGGGCACTGCCCGGCGAGCGGGCCAGACGGTTCACGACGTCGTCCAGCTCGGTGCGAACTCCGGCGGGCACGGTGACGCCGAGCGCCTCGGCAAGTCGGAGGAAGGAGTCGACGTCGTCATGGGTCGGGCCGGACCAGGCCGGCAGGGCGCCCGTGTCCTCGGCTCCTGTCGAAGCGTGCAGCCGGGCCAACGCTTCGGCGTAGTCGACCACCCAGTCCTCGCGCGGGCGCCGATGTTCCAGATATTCCAGGACCAGGACTCGCTCGTCCGGATCGGTACCGAGCAGCATCGGCGCCACGGGCGGGTCAGCGCGGGCCGCGAGCTTCAGCGCGGCCACCTCGCGGGCGTATCTCTCGGTGGCCTCCGGCGCGTCGATGAGCTGCTTGACCACTACGGGTGTGCCGGACAGTTCCACCCGCCACACCCGCGATCGCGGGCTGCTACCCAGCCGGCGGGCCCGCCGAGGCGAGCCCAGCTCGGCCCACAGCCTCTCCCCCACCGGCAACGGCGACGCCAACCACATGGACCCCATCCTGGCGAGTGGGGGCGGCGCACCGCCAAGACGCCCTGTGACCCGGCCAACCGAACTGCCACAAGTTCGGACGCACTCTCGTAACCCCGGTGTAGCCGTGGCTGGCAGGCACCGGAACCGTGACGTGACCCGCTCGGAAGCGAGATGGCGAAAACCCGCCAGACACGCCGGGCCGTCGACCGAATCATCGAGGCATGACCACGATCACCACCGCCTACCGCCTCCAGCCGATCGATCCTGGCGAGGCCGACCGGCTGCGTGCCACCAACCCGGACGCGCCGGTGTACACCGTCGACGCCTATCCGGGCTACCCGTGCCGGCAGTGCCTGCGGGACGCGGCCGTCGGCGAGGAGGTGGTCCTCGTGTCGCACGACCCGTTCACGGCCGACAGCCCGTACCGCTCGGCGAGCCCCATCTTTCTGCACCGCGCCCCCTGCGATCCCCCGCAGGACCCGCACGCCCTCCCGACGCAGCTCACCGGCCGGCAACTGTCTGTCCGCGCCTTCGACGGAGACGCGATGATGACCGACGCAGCCGTGATCGCGGGCACCGACCTCGCCGCGACACTCGATCGCTTCTTCGCCCAAGAGGCGTGCGACCACGTCCACGTGCACAACGCGAGCCGTGGCTGCTGGGCGACCCGCGTCGACCGCACTCATTGACCGCGACGAGCGCCCGCCCGCCGGACCGCGGCATTCGTGGTGCCGGACGAGGGCACCGGTCAGGAAACCGCATCCCCGACGAACTCGAGCAGGGCCTTCCACACGCGCGGCCGCTGGATCGCCTTGTCGAGTGTTCCATGGAATGCGTGGTAGGCCGTCACGTCAGCTCGCGAGCGTCGCTCGCTGGCTCTTCTCGGCTTGGCTACCCAGCGGATGTACATCGACCGAACCTCGGGAGCCTGCTCCTCCCACTGCGGCCACGCGTCCGCGCGGCTGAGCGTCTCGAACAACTCGTCCGGCACCGAGGTCCGATCATCTTCCACGACAGCGATAATCCATCAATGTCGGAGTGGTCGAGTGTCATGTACATGACTGAGCCCACCGGGACCCGCTGGGCCGCCCGCTACGCCGCCGCCTTGGTCGCCCTGAACGTCGCGGTCGTGAAGGAGACCTGGATCTGGCCGTCCGTGAGGGTCGGGCCGAAACCGGTGGGCGAGCCGCCGGCGAGCTCGGCGCGCAGGTCGGCGTAGACGGCGTCCCGGTCGGCCACGTCGGTGAGGATCCGTTCGAGGGGAAGGCTCCCGGGGCCCACGACCTCGTCGTGCTCCAGCTCGCCGAGCTCCGACCGCAGCAGTTCCGCCAGCTCCGGGTAGAGCAGTGCGCTGGCGTGCGACGGGTCCATCTTGCGGTGGAGCGCGTCGAACGGCTCGCGCAGCTCGGCGCTGGGCGCGATCATGTCGGAGATCGCCACAGCCCCGCCCGGCCGGCACACCCGGACCATCTCGGCGACCGGCGCGCCGGGCCGCGGGAAGTGGTGCAGCGCCGCCCGGGACAGAACCAGGTCGAAGGAGCCGTCCAGGAACGGGAGCGCGCTGGCGTTGCCCTCCTGCAGGAGCACGTTCGTGATGCCCGCCACGGCCAGCCGCTCGGCGGCGAGGCGCAGCAGCGGGCCGGTCAGGTCGATGCCGACGACCTGCCGCACATGTGGGGCGACCTGTTCGGCGAGATGGCCCGCCCCGCAGGCCAGGTCGAGAACGATCATGTCGGAGTGTAACGGGCCGAGCCACGGCGGCGGCGGTGCCGCCTGAGGAGCGGCGAAGACCGCGGTCTCGCCGCTGAACAGCCGGGTCTGCTGGCCGAAGGACCGCCGCACAGTGGCGTCGTGGGCGGAGGCGGGCTCGTGGGCGGAGGCGGGCTCGTGGTCGGAGGTGGGCTCGTGCGCGGCGTCGCCTGTGCCGGCACCGGAGGTTTCGCTCATACTCTGAGGTGTACCGCTTCCCGAACGTGTCCGTCTCTGCACGTTCGGTCGCGAATCATGCTCAAACGGCCAGGCTGACTGCGCCCGGGCCGGACCCGCCTCCCACCCGGTCATCGAGCGGCAGGCGGCGAGCTACTCCGGCCCGTCAGCCGACCGCCGCACAGCCACTCGCGTGGCGACGCACGGCAGCCTGACCGGCGGTGGGCCGGAGCCGACGCCGGGGCCGGGGCGGGGGCCCGGAACCCCCCCCCCGCCCCCGCCCCGGGGTGGGCGGCACAAA
>NZ_JASNFO010000081.1:0-43472 GCF_032027725.1 Pseudofrankia coriaricola
GGGGGGGGGGCCGTCCCCGCGGCGGGGCGCGGCGGGGGGCCGGCACCCGCCGCGCCGGCCCCGGCACGGGTCTGGCCGTCAGAACGGCCAGTCGCCCCGGCGGCGGCTGTCGAGGTGGCCGAGCATGGTGAAGCCGGCGTCAGAAAGACCGCCGACGGTCACCCGGTTCGGCGCCGCCGCCACGTGGGCGGCGCGGTAGCCGGCCACGTTGAACGTGACGATCGGGACGTCGGGCAGGTTGTCCGGGCTGTCGTGCGCCTGCTCGTCGGTCACGATCACTACCCGCGCGTGGCCCGCGTAGGTGTGCCGCAGCGTCGTCCAGGTCAGCGTGCCACCCAGGTCCGCCTGCCCGTGCTTGTCGACGAGCGGGAGCAGCGAGCCACCCTTCGGCAGCCGCACCCGCTGGTGCTTCGGCTTCAGGTCGTTCCAGCCGCCTTCCGCGCCGTAGACGTAGACGTCCGCCTTCTCGGCGCGCAGGCCGACCGCGAAGCCGAACAGCGCCGCAGCCTCCGCGCGGGTCAGCGCGGAGCGGGCCGAGAGCGGCGCGGCCATCGAGCCGGACTGGTCGACGAGCACCAGCGTGCGGCCCGGCAGCGACGGGACGTTCGCCAGCGAGTGGCTGACCGCCTGCTCCAGCGGCCACGCCCAGCGGGCCGACGGCGCTGCCTTGTACGCCGCGAGGAACCGCAGCGGGAACATCCGCGACGCGCGGACCTGCTCGGCATCGGCGAGCCGCGCCGCGACCTGGCCCGCGACCTCGTCCGAGACCCCGGCCTCGTCGAAGTTCCGCAGGTTGCGGATCTGTGCCATGAGGCCCATCGACGGGATCATGGCCGACCAGGCGGTGGCGTCCATCGGACCGCCGAGCCAACCGGCCAGCGCCTCCCACGTCATCCCGGCTCGCGCGAGCCGGTCCGGCGCGTCGGCGCCCCACGACCGCAGCGTGTCGGCACGGTCCGCCGCGGCGATCTCCTCCAGCGCCACGCGGGCGCGCAGCATCGGAAGGTTCTCGGTCGCGACGGCGTCGTCGTGGTGACGGCGGTCGAGCAGGTAGCGGAACAGGTCGTCCTGCCAGGGGGCCGACGGGGTCGGCCGGGCGAGCTCCACCACGTCGCCGAGGCGGAACGCCTGCCGGTGGCCGTCGTACTTCAGCGCCGCGCGCTCGGTGAACAGCCGCGTCGCCGCGTCGGCGACACCGCGCTGCACACCGCCCGGCAGGCTGTTGCGGCCGGGACGGCGCCCGGCGAGCCAGTAGGCGGCGAACTCGCCAGGCTCGTCCGCGCGTCGCAGCGCGCCCGCGATGACCGAGCGGACGGTCGGCGCGGCCGCGCGGGCGGCGTCGGGCAGGGCCGCGAGCGCCCGGGCGTACTCGACCGCGGCGATGACCGACGCGGTGCGCAGGTTCGCGCCGTCGCGCAGCCAGGGGATGAGCCGGGCCACCCACGCGGCGTCCTGGGCGACGGCCTCCCAGAGCAGGCTGACGAACCGGCTGTCCCGGTCGCGGCCGGCCTCGTAGATGGTGTCCTCCGAGACGAGGTTGGTGATCGCGAGCGTGAAGAGCTCACTCTTGACATCACGCGCCCAGCCGGCGCCGCCCTCGGCGGTCGCGGTGCGCTCGCCGGTCGTGCGGACCGGGCCGGTGGCGCCGAACCGCGCGGCGGCCTTCACGAGCTTTCCCACAGTGTCCCCTTTCCCACGGGAACGCCACGCCGGAATTCGCCGCGGCGGTACCGAGAACCAGATCGGGCGAGGACCAAGGCGTCCTGGTCCACTAGACGACGAGACCCGAAAGTCCCGGCGGGATTCGAACCCGCGTTACCCCGTCCGCAGCGGAAGGAACCCCACCCTGCACTTCGGTACCGCCGTGGCGCGTGACGGTGTCGAGGACCAGGTCGGACGGCGTCTGCCCCCAGAAGGGCATAGCCCCAGGGGTGGGGCTACAAGGAGTCGAACCCAGAAGTACGCCAGCCAAGCACTTCGACACCGCCCCGGATGAAGATGCCGAGAACCAGGTCCGGGAAGCTGTTGTCTACTGCTCTGCCTTCTGAGCTACCCGACGGCCAGCGACCGCCGAGGCGGGACTCGAAC
The DNA here is from genome assembly GCF_032027725.1 of Pseudofrankia coriaricola. Lineage (NCBI taxonomy): Bacteria > Bacillati > Actinomycetota > Actinomycetes > Frankiales > Frankiaceae > Pseudofrankia > Pseudofrankia coriaricola. The sequence continues at coordinate 2,089 of NZ_JASNFO010000081.1, forward strand.
CCGCGACCCGTAGATTAGAAGTAAGCCTACCCGTTCACTTCGGCACCCAATATCCAGCGGTGGCGTCCGAGAACCAGTACGGCCGAAGGTGGGATCTTCTTGAGAGGAAGTAACCCTCGGCCTTCACTTCGGACAAGACAAAGAGTACGACCCGGCCACTCTTCTCGAAACTGGTTTTTGCTTCGCCCCGGGACGCGCCGCTCGATGCCCGCCTACTCCTCTGGCGGCGGTTCCGGAGGCGGGGGCGCGAGGGAGACGATGCGGCCCTCGCGGAGACGGTGGGCGAGGCCAGTGTGGCGGCGCCCGGCGGAGGCGGCGCGGACGGCGCGGCCGATGGCCTTCTTGGAGCCGACGAGGACGACGAGCTTCTTCGCGCGGGTGACGGCGGTGTAGAGCAGGTTGCGCTGCAGCATCATCCAGGCGCTCATCGTCACCGGGACGACGACGGCCGGATACTCGCTGCCCTGGGAACGGTGAATCGTCAGGGCGTAGGCGTGGGTCAGCTCGTCGAGCTCGGCGAAGTCGTAGGAGACGGTCTCGCCCTCGTCGGTACTCACCGTCAGCGTCTGCTCGACCGGGTCGAGGGCGGTGACGATGCCGAGGGTGCCGTTGAAGACGCCGTTCGCGCCCTTGTCGTAGTTGTTGCGGATCTGGCTGACCTTGTCGCCGACGCGGAACACTCGCCCGCCGAAGCGGCGTTCCGGCGTTCCCGGCCGGCTCGGGGTGAGCGCCTCCTGCAGCGCGCCGTTGAGGGCGCCCGCGCCGGCGGGGCCACGGTGCATCGGGGCGAGCACCTGCACGTCGACCCGCGGGTCCAGGCCGAAGCGACGCGGGATCCGGTTCGCGACCACGTCCACGGTGATCTTCGCTGCGTCCTCGGCCTCGTCGCAGGCGAACAGGAAGAAGTCCGCCAGGCCCTGCACCTGGGGGAACTCGCCGGCGTTGATCCGGTGCGCGTTGCTGACGACGCCGGACTGGGCGGCCTGGCGGAACACGTGGGTCAGCCGCACATGAGGCACCGGCGTGCCGGCGGCGAGCAGGTCGCGCAGCACCTGGCCGGCGCCGACCGACGGGAGCTGGTCGACGTCGCCGACGAGCAGCAGGTGCGCGCCGGGCGCGACCGCCCGGGCGAGCTTGTTCGCGAGCAGCAGGTCGAGCATGCTCGCCTCGTCGACGACGACCAGGTCGGCCTCGAGTGGGCGGTCCCGGTCGTAGGCGGCGTCGCCGCCGGGGCGCAGCTCCAGCAGCCGGTGCACGGTCGCCGCCGAGTGGCCGGTCAGCTCGGTGAGGCGCTTGGCCGCCCGGCCGGTCGGCGCCGCGAGCACGACCTTGGCGCCCTTCGCCGTCGCCATCTCGACGATCGAGCGGACGGTGAAGCTCTTCCCGCAGCCCGGGCCGCCGGTCAGCACCGCGACCTTCCGGGTGAGCGCGAGGCGCACCGCCTCGTCCTGCGCCGGGGCGAGGTCGGCACCGGTCCGGCCGCGCAGCCAGCGCCGCGCCGCGTCCCAGTCGACCGATCCGAACGCCGCCAGCCGGTCGTCGTCCGCCGCCAGCAGCCGCAGCAGCTGGTTGGCCAGTGACACCTCGGCCCGGTGGAACGGCACCAGGTAGATCGCGGCCACCGGCTGCTCCGGGTCGTCGCCGGGGATCTCCTCGCGCTCGACGCCGCCCTCGGTGACCAGCTCCGCCAGCGCGTCGATCACCCCTGGCAGCGCTACCTCGAGGATCTTCGCGGCGTCGGCGAGCAGGCGCTGCTCGGGCAGGTAGCAGTGCCCGTCGCCCGTCGACTCGGACAGGGTGTACTGCAGGCCGGCCTTGATCCGCTCAGGAGCGTCGTGCGGGATGCCGACGGCCTGGGCGATCGTGTCCGCGGTGCGGAAGCCGATCCCCCACACGTCGCTGGCCAGCCGGTACGGCTCGCGGCGCACGACGTCGACGGACTCGTCCTTGAACTTCTTGTAGATCTTCACCGCGAGCGAGGTGGAGACGCCGACGCTCTGCAGGAAGACCATCACCTCCTTGATCGAGCGCTGTTCCTCCCAGGCGGCGGCGATCGCCTTCGTCCGCTTCGGGCCGAGCTTCGGCACCTCGATGAGCCGTTCGGGCTCCGTGTCGATGACGTCCAGCGCGTCGACGCCGAAGTGGTCGACGATGTTCTCGGCCAGCCGCGGCCCGATCCCCTTGATCAGCCCGGAGCCGAGGTAGCGGCGGATGCCCTGGACCGTGGCCGGCAGGACCTGGGTGTAGTCCTCGACCTGGAACTGCCGGCCGTGCTGGGGGTGGCTCCCCCACCGGCCCCGCATCCGCAGGAACTCCCCCGGCTGCGCGCCGAGCAGCGAGCCGACGACGGTCACCAGCTCCCCGCCGCGCCCGGTGTCGACCTTGGCGACCGTGTACCCGGTCTCCTCGTTGGCGAAGGTGATCCGCTCCAGCACGGCGTCCAGCAGCGACCATCGGACCGGCTCACCGGAGCCGGGGGCCGACGCCGGCGACCGGCCGCGCCCGGCGAGCTGGCCACGCTCGGGCTGACTGCGCGCAGTCGCCTCAATGGTCACCGCTGGGACCCTCCCTCGCCGTCACCCGCGGCCGCGCCTCCCCGCCGTCGCCGCCGCGGCCCTCACCAGGGCCGGACCAGTCGCGGAGGCCGGCCGTCCTCGCCTCTGGATCAGCGTAAGGGCCGCCTCCGACGAAACTGCCTGGCGCCCGGCCGTTCCACCGCGGACGCTACCGGGTCAAGCGCGGCACAACGGCCAGCCGAGCGGGGCTGTGGACACCGGGAGCGCGGGACCACTGCGTACCAAACCGTCGCAGACCACCGGTAATCTGCGCGCCTCAACGCGCGCCGCGGGACGACGGCGCCGGGGCACCCTCCTCGCGTCAGAGTCAGAGTCAGAGTACCGACAGTGACGACGGATCCCCAAAAGTGTCAAACAGGGGACCTATCGCGCGAATCGGTGTTAATAGCCGATATCGTCCGCGCCACAGTCCGCGCACCGCGACCGTCGGCGGGCCGAGCGGAGCGGCGTCGGCGCAGCCTCGCCCGCTCCCCGGTCCGCCCGCCGGCGGTCGACGCGCCCGACCCGATGGGTGGAACGAGACAACCGTGGCCGACGAGACCCCGCCGACGCCGGGACCCTGGCCCGCGCAGACTGGCCAGTCGGGCAGGCTACTGTGGCGCCGCCGGCCGGGCCTGCCCGGCCCGGGAGCCACGGGCGGCACGCCGGCGCCAGCCAGTTGGCCAGCGCCGGCGGAAAGCCCGGTCCACGGCGCACCCGATGCGAACCCGCCCTACCCGCCCGCCCAGCCAGGCCCGCCCGGTGGGCCATCGGCCCAGAACATGACCCCGGGCGCGGGTGCGCCGCCGGCTCCCGCGGACGGGCCGCCGATGCGGATACTGACGCCGCAGGCACCACGGCCGCCGCGCTGGACCCGCGGGCGCTTCGTGGCCTGCGTGGTCGGCGGTGTCGTTGTCCTGGTCGTGCTGCTGGTGGCCATCGGGGTGGCCGTGGGCGGCGGCGGGGACGACGAGAGGGACGTGGCCGCGTCCACCGCGGGGCCGTCCGGCACCGCGTCGCCGAGTCCGACCGCCGAACCCGAGCTCACCGGGCGCCGCTACCAGCTCGGCCACTGCTACCTCTGGGACCGCGGCGGATCCTCGACAACGGTCGACGACGTCTCCTGCGACAGGCCGCACCTGTTCGAGTCGGTCAGCGACGATCCCGCCGACCTCAGCGCCGAGTTCCCGGCCACTGCCGCCCGCCCGCTGGCCGACGACGAGTGGTCGAGCATCTACGACCGGTACTGCCGGACGCTGGTCGAGGCGTACCTGGGATATCCGCTCGATCCCCACGGCCGGTTCTCCATCCTCGCGATTGTGCCGAGCGTGGCGGGCTGGATCCAAGGCGACCGGAAGATCCGCTGTGGCATTGGCGCCTACGCCCCCACACCCGAGAAACCCGACAACGACCTGTCCGCCGGCTCCGCGAAGGGTGCCGACCAGTCGAGGGTCTACCCGGTCGGCACCTGCCTGGCGAAGGACACGACCGGCACCGGGCCGGTGGCCTGCTCCACCCCGCACCAGCACGTGGCGATCGGCGACATCCGTTTCACCGACCCTCCGGGCGCCGCGCCGCCGTCCGACGCCGCGTTCGCCGAGCGGGCCGGCCAGCAGTGCGCCGCGGTCGCGCGGGCGTTCTTCGGCCCATCCTTCCAGCAGACCTCCACGGTCAACATCAGCTGGTTCAACATCGCTCCGGAAAGCTGGCAGGCCGGCAGCCGGTCGGTCAGCTGCCTCGTCAGCTACTTCACCGACGCGGGCGAGCCCCGCGCGGTGACCGGCGACGCCCGCAACCCGGTCCCGGCCTGACCATGCGTCCCGCCCGCGGCGGCCGATCGGTCCAGCCCCGGCCCGGTACCAGGTCGCGGGCGGGACCGATCGGCCGTCCGCCGTCGCTAACGCGGGCGGTGGGTGAGCACGAGGGCGTACCCGAGGCAGCCGAAGGCGGCCGTGGTCGCGGCTGTGCGGACGATGTTCCAGCGGATCCACGCGTCCTCGAAGTGGGCTCGGACGGCCGCCAGGTCGGTGATCTGGTCGACCGGCCCGGCGGCGTCGAGGGCGTCGTTCAGCGGGACGTTCGCCGCGACCGTGACCGCGAAGGCGACGACGTTGAGCGCGAGCCCGGCGGCCACCCACGGCAGCGCGGAGCGGCCACCGGCCGGCAGGTGCGCGGCCCCGGCGGCGAGCGTGAGCAGCGGGGCGCCGACGAATGCCAGCAGGAACCAGCCATTGATGATCGCGATGTTGATGGACTGCATGGTGCTCACGAACGTGCGGGCGTCGGTGGCCCGCAGCCCGGGCATCACCGAGCAGGCGTACGCGTAGTAGATGCCCGCCATCAGCCCCGTCGTCAGGGTCGCCGCCAGCAGCGTCCCGATCCGCGCGCCATTCACGGTTGTCTCTCCTCTGGTCCGGTGGGCCTGGCCCGGATCGCGGTCGGGGGAGGCCGACGCGCCAGGTACACCTCCATTTGGCCGCGGCCGGGCGGGCGTGACCATCGCCGAGAGGCTCCCGTGCATATGCCGTCGTCCACGCGGGCGGTCGATCTAGACTGCCGGGTGTGGACGCGCTCGCCGGCCTGTTGGACGGTGCCCGGGCACGCGGGGCCTTCCTGCTGCGGGCGATGCTCACCTCGCCCTGGTCGCTGCGGATCCAGGACCGGGCGCCGCTGACGGTCGTCGCGCAGTGGCGCGGCGAGGCCTGGTTCTCCCTCGACGACGCCGGGCCGCCGACGCGGCTCGGGCCGGGCGACGTGGCGGTCGTGCGCGGCCCGGATCCGTACACCGTGGCTGACCATCCGTCGACCCCGCCGCGAGTCGTGATCCACCCGGGCCAGCGGTGCACCACGCCCGACGGCGTCGACCTGCACGACGTCATGGGTCTCGGCGTGCGGACCTGGGGCGACGCCCTCGACGGCGAGACGGTGATGCTGGTGGGCACTTACCAGATCGCCGGGGAGGTGAGCCGGCGACTGCTCGACGCGTTGCCGCGGCTGCTCGTGCTGGCGGGCGACAGCTGGGACAGCCCCGTCCTGCCGCTGCTCGCCGACGAGATCCCCCGGGACCGGCCCGGCCAGGACGCGGTCCTCGACCGGTTGCTCGACCTCCTGCTCATCGACGTGCTGCGAGCCTGGTTCACCGGCGGCGGCGACAACGGTCGAGGAGGAGGAGACGACGACGGCGGGGGCAGCGGCGGCAGGACGGAACGTGAGCCGTCGTGGCTGCGGGCGCACACCGACCCGGTCGTCGGGCGGGCCATGCGGCTGCTGCACAACAACCCGGGCCATCCGTGGACCGTCGCGACGCTCGCCGCCCACACCGGGGTCTCCCGCGCCGCGCTCGCCCGCCGGTTCACCGAACTGGTCGGCGAGCCGCCGATGACGTACCTGACCGGGCTGCGTCTGGATCTCGCCGCCACCCTGTTGCGCGACGAGCGGGGCGTGACGCTGGAGGCCGTCGCCCGGCGGGTCGGCTACGGGAGCGCCTTCGCCCTGAGCAGCGCGTTCAAACGGGTCCGCGGCGTGAGCCCCACCGAACATCGCGCCCGCCTGTCCGGCGTCGCCTGATCCCGGCCGACGCCGACGGGAACCTTCCTCGCGAACCGCGCGAAGCTGACCTGCCTGCTCGAGTTCACGACGGCGGCCGGCACGCCCAGGCAGGTCACCGGCGACCCGCGCCCCGCGGACCAGGGCGTGGTCGCGTGACCGACGGGCCGTCGACCCGGCCCGCCCAGCCTCGGGTCGGGTCGGCGGCCGGCGTCAGCCAGATCGCCTGAGCCGGCGCGGGTCGGTGATCCAGGCCCGACGCCAGCTCAGGCGACGTCGGCGACTGGCTACCCGGCCCCCGGAAGGCGCCAGAACACCGCATCCTGATCGATCTTGATCAGGGGCTCGGTGACGCCGTGCGCGGTGCGGAAGTCGTGCACCGCCTCGCGGCAGGCGGCGATCATGTAGTCATCGATGATCACGAAACCGCCCGCCGAGACCTTCGGGTACAGGTTCGCCAGCGCGTCCATGGTCGACTCGTACAGGTCGCCGTCCAGCCTGAGCACCGCGATCCGCTCGATCGGCGCCGTGGGCAGCGTGTCGCGGAACCACCCCGGCAGGAAACGGACCTGGTCGTCGAGCAGCCCGTAGGCGTCGAAGTTGGCCCGCACGGTGTCGAGCGAGACGGCCAGTACCTTGTTGGCCAGGTGCAGCGGGGTGGTTTGGTCACTGGGATGGCTGTCCGGGCCGCTGACCGGCATTCCCTCGAAGGAGTCGGCCGCCCACACCAGACGGTCGGTCACTCCGTACGCGCGCAGGATCGCGCGCATGAAGATGGCCGTGCCGCCGCGCCACACGCCCGTCTCCACCAGGTCACCTGGAATACCGTCCGCGATCACCGCGGCGACACATTCTTGCACGTTGTCCAGCCGGGCGCGCCCGACCATGGTGTGCGCGACACTCGGCCAGTCCTGGCCGGTGGCGCGACGAGCGTCGTCGAACGTCGAGCCCGGCTGCATCCGGCTCGCGATAGGCGGATCACGGTAGATCGTGTTGGTCAGGATTCGCTTCATCAGGTCGAGGTAATGCACGTTGCCGAGTTCTTGCGCACTCGGTGACGGCGCCAGCGTCACGTGGTCGTCCAATCTCGCGGAAGTGCGTCCGCGCACCGCCCGGCCCTGCTCCGGGCATACAGGGATAGCAGATGACTGCCTGGCAGAACCGTACTGTGCCGATCAGATCATCGAGCCCGTTTCCGAATAATCACCAAGATGAGAATCGGCACTCCGGATCGCCGACACCGGCACACCCGTCCGGTCAGCCGAGGGCGCGAGTACACCGACCGCCGACGCCAGGATGCTCAGCGCTGCGCGTGCCGCGAACGCGCGGGTCTTCACGGCTGCCCACAAGGCACCAAGGTCCCGACTTCGGCACGGCCATGGGCCACGGCGCGACGAGGATACGGGCCGGGGCGCGAGCCAGCTCCGACATGTTCTGTGCCCTGGCCTGGGACGACCGGCCGGACGACCGCGCCGCGTCACGCACCTTGACCCCGAACACCCAACCCGAGCGCCCGAGCACCCGAGCCGTTCATGATCTGGTGGAATCCCTGGGCTATACCTTCCGCAATCCCACCAGATCATGAGCAACGGCGCCAACAGTCTTAACCGGTCAAATCCCCGACACGCCGGAGCCCTCGGGAGCGGGAGCTTCCCCCTCGCCGAGGTGACACGATCGTCGCGACTCGCGCGCCCCGGTACACGGGTATGCGGGCGGGTACCCGGGCAGGCCGGCAGCGCGGCAGACTTGCCTGGCCGGGCGGGCACGACGGACGGCCGACGTCACGGTGGAGGGTCGATGGACTTCGCGCGGTACCGGACACTGGACGGGCTGGCGATGGCGGAGCTGGTGGCCAGCGGCGAGGTGAAGCCGGCGGAACTGCTCGCCGCCGCCCGCGAGCGCGCCGCGGCCGTCAACCCGAAGATCAACGCGATTGTCCGTCCGATGGACGACATCGCCGACCGGAGGCTCAACGAGGAACTGACCGGCCCGTTCGCCGGGGTGCCGTTCCTGCTCAAGGACCTCGGCCAGGACTACGCCGGCGTGCCGACGTCAGCCGGCTGCCGGGCACTCGCCGACAGGACGGCCACCGAGCACTCGACCGTCGTGCAACGCTGGCTGGACGCGGGCCTGGTCATCTTCGGCAAGACCAACACCCCCGAGTTCGGCTCCAAGGCGATCACGGAGCCCGCGTTGTGGGGACCGGCGCGCAACCCGTGGAACCCCGCACACACCCCCGGAGGGTCCTCGGGCGGCTCGGCGGCGGCCGTCGCCGCCGGGATCGTGCCCGTCGCCGGGGCGAACGACGGCGGCGGCTCGATCCGCATCCCCGCCGCCTGCTGCGGGCTGTTCGGGCTGAAGGCCGGGCGCGGCGTCGTCCCGCACGGCCCGGCCGACGCGGAGGGCGGCACCGGCCTGTCCACGCACGGGGTCGTGTCCCGCTCGGTGCGCGACACCGCCGCGATGCTCGACCTCCTGGCCGGCGCCGACCCGTACGCGCCCTACCTGCCAGCCGAGCAGCCTCCCGGCCACTACCTGGCGGAGACCGGCCGCGCTCCGGGACGGCTGCGCATCGGCGTGCGGGTGACCTCGGCGCTGAACCCGACGCCGTCGCCCGACGCGGTCGCCGCTGTCGAGGACGCGTCCGCGCTGCTCGCCGAGCTCGGGCACGAGGTCGAACGGGTGGAGCCGGTCGTCGACGAGCGAGCACTCGCGACCGACTTCCTGACCTACTGGTTCGTCAAGTCGGCCCGGCTGGTCGCCGAGGCCCGCGAGGTGCGGCCCGGTGACGACGGCTTCGAGACGGACACGCTGATCACCGCGGAGATGGGCCGTTCGACCAGCGCGGTGGCGGTGGCGCGGGCCGTGGAGCGCTGGCACGGCTACACCAGGGCGCTCGTCGACTTCCACCGCTCCTACGACCTCCTGCTCACGCCCACGCTCGCCCGCGAGCCGCTGCGGATCGGCGAGATAGCCACCGCGGCGCGGGAGCGCGCCGCGGGGACGCTCATGGTGCGGCTGCGCGGCGGAGCGCTGCTGCGCCGGCTCGGCCTGGTCGAGAAGGCCGTACTGGCCAACCTGGGCTGGGTGCCCTACACGCAGCTGTCGAACATGACCGGACGGCCCTCCATGAGCGTCCCGCTGCACTGGACGGCCGGTGGGCTGCCGCTCGGCGTCCAGTTCGTGGCGACACTGGGCGGCGAGGGCACCCTGCTGCGCCTGGCCGCGCAGCTGGAGTCCGCCCGCCCCTGGTTCGACCGCCACCCACGGGAGGCGGCACTCACCACCGGGTCGTAGCGGCACTCACCGCCAGGGCGTTTCGGCTCACCCGTCCGTACCGAGTCGTTTTGGCTCGCCTGTCCGTCGCCAGGCTCGCGGCGACGGGCAGGCGGAGCGTTCCCCTGCCCCGGCTCGGCGATGATCATCAGGCGATGCCGACCGGTCGTCAACGGCGTGGACAACGGTGCGGGACGGTCGGCGGGCGCCGAAAATGAGGTGCGGACCCGGGGGGCGGCGGGTGATCCTGGGTCAGTGGACGACGGAGCGGAACACACGGGGCGCCGCGCGCCCAGTCCCTGGCGGAAACGCGCCAGGGCGCGTCGGCGGCGTGCGCGGACGCGTCCGCCGGCAGCAGCGGCCGGTCTTTCCAGCCAACAGGAATCCCTTCTGGAATGGGCTAAGCGGGCCGGGCCGGACTCTGGCGGAAGAACGTCTGTCACGCCGGGCACCGCGCCGGCGATAGCGACCGGGGACAAGAGCGAACCGGCGCCGCCGAAGCGCCGGCACGCCGGGATCCGCTCATACCTGCGGTTCATCGGCACATTCCGCCGGCCGATGTCGGGTGTCATCGCCGTCTTCGTCCTCGCGGACATCTTCCTGGCCGTCATCCCGCTCTTCATCGGGCGGTTCGTCTCGGCGCTCATCGCGACCCCGCACGGCCACGTGCTCGCCTTCACGATCGCGCTGATCGGCTGCAGCATCGGACACGACCTCTTCTGGCGCGGCGCCGAGCTCCTTTACATGCGGCTGCTCAACTCGCGCCCCTACGACTATCAGAACCTGCTGTTCCGCCGGGTCATCAACCAGGAGTACCCCTACTTCTCGAGCCGGGCGACGGGCAAGATCAGCGGGTACGTGCGCACACTGGGCCAGGAGTTCCGCGAGTTCCTCGACAACGTCTGCTTCAACTACGTCGACCTCCTCGTGAAGCTCCCGTCACTCGTGCTGATCATGTTCACCGTGAACCTGCCGACCGGCCTGCTGTTCACCGGCTCGATCGCGGTGCTGTTCGTCGTCGGGCGCAAGACGGCGGCCCGGTCCGCCCGGGAGGAGAAGAGCTGGACCGACGTCAACGCCGACATGGAGAGCTACATCCTCGACGTCGTCTCCAACTTCGTCAGCGTGAAGTCGTTCCGCCGCGAGGACGCGGAGCACGCGCTGGTGGTGGAACGCCGCCGGGATGTCGTGAGGCAGGCCAACCGGTCGATGCTGTGGGCCATCGTCTTCTGGGGCTCGATGAGCCTCGTCGTGCGCTACCTGGTCTGGCCGGGCGCGATCCTGCTGAACCTCTGGCTGTACCTACGCGGCGAGCTGACGATCGGCCAGCTCACCACGTTCCTGGCGGCGCTGGTCATCTTCTCGGACTTCATCTGGGGGACGATCTGGGAGATCTCCCAGCTGAACCTGCGGCTGGCACGGGTCGAGGAGGCCTACGGCTACCTGTTCGACGAGCGCGACGTCCTCGACGACGCCGCGTTCCCCGACCCGGACGCGGTGGGGACGGACGAGATCCCGCTCCAGCCGGTGGCCGGCACCAGCCTGGCCGGGCCGATCGCGGCCGCGGGGGACGCGGGCGGCCCGGGCGACCTGGCCGCCACCCTCGGGCGGCTCGAGTTGCGCGGCGTGACGTTCGCCTACCCGGACAACCCGGGGTCGCGCATCCTCGACGGGGTGGCGCTGACGATCGAGCGGCACGAGAAGGTCGGGATCGTCGGGCGCAGCGGCAGCGGCAAGACGACGCTGCTCAAGCTGCTGCTCGGCTACTACGCCCTGCCGCCGGGGGCGGTCGCGGTCGACGGCCGGCCGGTGCCGAACCGCCGGCTCGCCCGCGCGATCTCCTACGTCCCGCAGGACATCTCGCTGTTCCACCGCTCGATCCGCGACAACATCACCTACGGCGCGCCGGACGGGGTCGGCGACGCCGAGATCGAGCAGGCGGCCCGGCGGGCGCACGCCCACGAGTTCATCGTTCGCGCCGTGAACGGCTACGACACCCTTGTCGGCGAGCGCGGCATCAAGCTGTCCACCGGGCAGCGGCAGCGGATCGCGATCGCCCGCGCGTTCCTCGACCACAAGCCGCTGCTGGTGCTCGACGAGGCCACCAGTGCGCTGGACAGCGAGAGCGAGCTGCTCGTCCAGCACGCCCTGGAGGAGCTGTGGAGCGAGCGCACCGTCATCGCGGTCGCCCACCGCCTGTCCACCCTGCTGCGGATGGACCGCATCGTCGTCCTGGACGGCGGCCGGATCGTCGAGCAGGGCAGCCACCAGCAGCTCCTCGACACCGAAGGCCACTACTACCGCCTCTGGCAGCAACAGTCCGGCGAGATGCTCGTCAACGACTGACGGACCATGAGCCCCACGGGTGCGGCCTACGGGCAAGGCCGCACCCGTGGCCGTCGTTGGGCTCGACATGGTCGACGGCCACAGACCTACACACCGTAAAGAGACTGATATTTCTCCAGGATGGATGCCGTACGGTTCTTCATCCTGTGCTCCGCACGGGAGCGCGCAAGCTCGCCGATACCCTCCGGACCGTTACCGAGCCACCGCATCAGGTTGATAGCGACACTTATCATGTCGATGACTTCACACTCGGCGCCCCTGCGATTGGACGATTCCAGGTGCGCCTCTATCTCGTCGAACTGAATATCCATTACCCGACGAAAATGGGACAGCGGCTTGTTCACTATCTCCCGATGCGACTCCTCCCACGCATCCCAAAGAGCCTGAAAGGGCCCCAGACCCTCATTCGCCGCCCCGGACGTCGAGGTATTCATTTCCACGCCATCACCTACCATGACCGCACCGCGGCGAGGCGACTTTACATATAGCCGCCCATCGGGTCTCTTTCCCCAAATTTTTGTCCCCAATGGCAGGAATGTCAAGTTTCTCCGCGAGAACTACGCGCCCACACGGGCGCGGGGCCCACATTTTCTCATTTCCGACGCGCCCACCAGACGATCACCGGCGCGCAGGGCCGAGGTCAGTGGCCGCGGTCGAGCCAGGACTGGCGGGCAGGGGCTTCCCGGCCGATCGTCGTGGAGGCGCCGTGGCCGGTGCGGACGACCGTCTCGGGCGGGAGGCCCAGGAGCTGGGTCGTGATCGACTCGATGATCGTGGGGAAGTCGGAGAAGGACCGGCCGGTCGCGCCTGGGCCGCCCTGGAACAGGGTGTCGCCGGTGAAGACCGTGCTCAGCGCGGGGGCGTGGAACGAGACGCTTCCCCAGGTGTGGCCGGGAGTGTGCAGGGCGGTCAGGGCCACCGCGTCGTCGCCGGTGCCGATGGTGAACCGCCGGCCTGGTTCGATCTCCCGGTCGGGGGCGTGGTTCGGATGGGTGCGGTCCCACAGTTCCCGGTCGGCCGGGTGGAGCCAGATCCCCGCGCCCGTGGCGGCGGCGACACCGAGAGCCGCGTCGATGTGGTCGTCGTGCGCGTGAGTGCACAGGATCGCGGCAAGGTGTCGATCGCCGACGGCGGCGACGATCGCCGCCGCGTCGTGCGGGGCGTCGAGCACGACGCACTCCTCGTCGTCACCGATGATCCACACGTTGTTGTCGACGTGCCAGCATCCGCCGTCGAGCGAGAAGGTTCCCGACGTGACGAGGTGGTCGATCCGCACCCGCCCGCCGGAGCCCCCGGCCGCGCCGTCTCCCGCGAACGCGCCCGGGGCCGGCGCCGAACGGGCCGAACCCGCCCAGCCCACCTCTCCGCCCGCACTCGACCCGTCGGACGCGTTGGACGCGCCGCCAGCGCCATTCGCGCCCGCCGCGCCCGTCTCCACGCCATCCGCGTCCGTGGCGCCTCTGGCGCCGCCGGCGGCGCCCTCGACCGGGGCGCACATCAGATCATCACGACCGAACGCAGCACGTCGCCCCGCTTCATCGCGTCGAAGGCCGCCTCGATGTCGGTGAGGGCGATCTTCTCGGAGACGAACTTCTCCAGCGGCAGCCGGCCCTGCAGGTAGAGGTCGATGAGCATCGGGAAGTCGCGTTCGGGCAGGCAGTCGCCGTACCAGGACGACTTCAGCTTCCCGCCGCGGCCGAACACGTCCAGCAGCGGGACCTCGAGCGTCATGTCCGGGGTAGGGACGCCGACGAGGACGACGGTGCCGGCGAGGTCGCGGGCGTAGAACGCCTGCTTCCAGGTCTCCGGCCGGCCGACCGCGTCGATGACGACGTCCGCGCCGAATCCGCCGGTGAGTCCCTGGATGGCGGCGACAGGGTCGGTGTCGCGCGCGTTGACGGTGTGGGTGGCGCCCAGGGTCGTGGCGAGCGCGAGCTTGCGCTCGTCGACGTCGACCGCGATGATCTTCGCGGCGCCGGCGAGCCGGGAACCCGCGACGGCCGCGCCGCCGACGCCGCCGCAGCCGATCACCGCGACGCTGTCACCCCGGCCGACCTCGCCGGTGTTCATCGCCGCGCCGAGCCCGGCCATCACGCCGCAGCCGAGCAGCCCGGCGATCTCCGGTGGCGCCGCCGGGTCGACCTTGGTGCACTGCCCCGCGGCCACGAGCGTCGTCTCCAGGAACGCGCCGATCCCGAGCGCGGGCGAGAGCTCGGTGCCGTCCTCCAGCGTCATCTTCTGCGTCGCGTTCGCCGTGCTGAAGCAGTACCAGGGCCGCCCGCGCCTGCAGGCGCGGCACTGGCCACAGACGGCCCGCCAGTTGAGGACGACGTAGTCGCCAGGGGCGACGTGGGTGACGCCCGGGCCGGTCTGGGCGACGACGCCGGCGGCCTCGTGGCCCAGCAGGAACGGGAAGTCGTCGTTGATCCCGCCCTCGCGGTAGTGGAAGTCCGTATGGCAGACCCCGCAGGCCTTGATGTCCACGGTGACCTCGCCGGGCCCCGGGTCCGGCACGACGACGGTGCGCAGCTCCACCGGCGCACCCTTCCTCATCGACACGACGCCCTTGACCTGACGGCTCACAGTTGGTCCTCTCCCTCGCGTCCCTCGCGCCCACCGGTGTGAGGGCCCGCACGTATCAGTACGTCATCGTCACGTGACGGCCATGCCAACGCAACGTCCGAGTATCCCGGCGCGCAGCCGGATCAGTTCTTCCCGGCCCGCGGGTGCGCGGCTCCCCCGCCGGTCACTGCCAGCCACCACCAGCCGGCAAGATCAGGTTGAAACAATTTAGCAGTATTCCTACCAACTATGTTGACAAACAAATGACTTAACTGCTTCAGTAAGCAGGCCAAGGCGTCAGCCCGGTCCCCTCGGGCGCATTTTCTAGCCACGCAGCCAAGCCACGCAGCCCAGCCGTACAGCCTGGCCACACACCCCGACCGCGCAGGGCGCCGCGCGGCAATCCACATTCCCGAGGAGTCCCGTGTTCACGCCTGCCCTCCGGGCCGGTCGAGGTCGGCCACGCCGCGCGGCTGTTCTGGCAGCTTTGTCCGCCCTTCTCGCCGTCACCGCGCTGGCCGCCTGTAGTTCGGGCTCCGGCTCCGGTAGCTCGGCGGAGAAGCCGGCGACCGCGGTGACCAGCTACCCGACGACGATCCCGGCCGGCACGAAGCTGCGCGTCGGCGACCAGGGGTCACTCAAGCCCGCGCTCGACCTGTCCGGCCAGAGCACCGGCACGCCGTACGCGGTCGACTGGTCGACGTTCGCGTCCGGCCCGCTGCTGCTGGAGGCGTTCCGGGCGAGCGCGGTCGACGTCGGCTACGTCGCCGACACCCCGCCGGTGCTCGCCGCCGCCTCCGGGCAGGACCTCGCGGTGATCGCCGCCTGGCACAACCCGCCGGGGCAGCTCGTCCTCGCGACCAGGCCGGGCAGCTCCATCCGCACGGTCGCGGACCTGAAGGGCAAGAAGGTCGCGATCTCGACCGGCACCATCCTGCAGGCATACCTGCTGCGTTCCCTGGACTCCGTGAACCTGGCCCAGAAGGACGTCGACGTCGTCAACCTGGCGATCACCGACATCCCGAACGCGCTGGCCCGCGGCGACGTGGACGCCGGCGTGACGGTCCAGCCGCTCGCCACGACCTACCTGCAGGCCAACCCGACCGCGCACAAGGTCGACGGCGCCGACGGGTCGCCGATCGTGCAGTACCTGATCACGACCCACAAGGTGCTGTCCGACCCAGCCAGGCAGGCCGCGCTCGGCGACTTCGTGAAGCGCTGGGTGAAGGCCGTCGGCTGGCGGGACGGCCACAGCGACGACTACATCAACAAGTACTACGTCGACCAGCTGAAGGTGCCCGTGGCCACCGCGAAGGTGCTGGTGGGCACGGGCGTCCCGTCGGTCTTCGTCCCCATCGACACAACCAGCATCGGCGACGCCCAGAAGTTGGCCGATCTTTTCTTCAGCAGCGGTGTCCTGCCCGAGAAGGTCGACATCTCCAAGGTTTTCGACGCCCGATACAACTCCGCGGTCAAGGAGGCCCAGCAGTGACGATCACCAACGAGAGCGAGACCCGGTCCGCGGTCGGGCTGGACGTCCGGCCGCTGTCCGGGTACATCGGCGCGGAGATCTTCGGCGTCGACCTGACACAGCCGCTCGAGCCGGCCGTCGTCGCCGAGATCCGGGCGACCCTGCTCAGGTGGAAGGTCGTCTTCTTCCGCGACCAGCACGTCACCCCGGCACAGCAGATCGCCTTCGGCCGACAGTTCGGCGAGGTGACCCCGGGCCACCCGACCCTGCCGACACTCGAGGGCCACCCCGAGATCTTCCCGCTGGACTCCCGCGCCTACGCGGCCATCAAGGATGACACCTACCAGGTCCGCAGCCTGTGGCACACGGACGTGACGTTCGTGCACAACCCGCCGATGGGCTCGATCCTGCGCGGCGTGATCATCCCGCCCTATGGCGGGGACACCCAGTGGACGAACCTGGTCGTGGCCTACGACACGCTGTCCAAGCCGATCCGGGACCTCATCGACGGCCTGCACGCCGTCCACGTCAACCAGATCCACCTGGAGCGCGGTGACAGCTCCAAGCTGCAGAAGATGTTCGCCAGCACCTCCTACGAGACCGTCCACCCGGTGGTGCGCGTCCACCCGGAGACCGGCGAGCGGGTCCTGTACGTCAGCCCGAACTTCACCCAGCGGATCGTCGAGCTCACCAACACCGAGAGCCGGCAGCTTCTGGGCCTGCTCTACGACCACCTGGCCACACCGGCGTTCACCGTCCGCTTCCGCTGGCAGCCCGACAGCATCGCCTTCTGGGACAACCGCGCCACCGCCCACCTGATCCCGACCGACCACGGCCACCTGGGCTTCGACCGGGTGATGCACCGGATCACGATCGCCGGCGACGTCCCGGTCGGCGTCGACGGCAACCAGTCCGAGTCCCGCGAGGGCGGGTCGTTCGCGTGACCTCGCTCCTCCTCGAAAGCCCGGGCGGCGCCGGCACCGTCGGCGCCGCCCGGGCCCTCGGCCCCGTTCCGGAGGCTCCGGAGGCAGCCGGGCCCGGCAGCGTTCAGGTCGCGCTCGCGGACCCGGACCGGCCGCGCCGCCGGCCGGTGCCGAAGTGGCTGCGCCGGCTGTTCGGGCCGGTGCTGCTGGTCGCGTTCTGGCAGGTCGGCTCGTCCGCGGGGCTGATCCAGGCCGACATCCTCGCCGGGCCGTGGACCGTGCTGCATACCGGCCACACGCTGGCCGCGGACGGCACGCTGGGGCACAACCTTGTCATCTCGCTGCGCCGTGTCGCCCTGGGGCTCACGATCGGCGTGCTCGCCGCCCTGGTGCTGTCGCTGGTGGCCGGGCTGTTCCAGATCGGCGAGGACCTCGTGGACCGCGCCCGTGCAGATCCTGCGCGCCGTCCCGATCCTCGGCCTGGTGCCGCTGGCCATCCTGTGGTTCGGCATCGGCGAGCAGGTGAAGATCTTCCTGGTCGCCCTGGGCACCGCCTTCCCGGTGTACATCAACACCTTCGCGGCGATCCGCGGCGTCGACGGCCGGTTCGTGGAGCTGGCCCGCACGGTCCGGCTCGGCCGCCTCGGGCTGATCCGCCGGGTGGTCCTGCCCGGCGCCCTGCCGGGGTTCCTGGTCGGCCTGCGGTTCGCGTTCACGATCTCGTGGCTGGTCCTCGTCGTCAGCGAGCAGATCAACGCGTCCAGCGGGATCGGCTACCTGATGGACCAGGCCCGCACGTTCGGCCAGACCGACGTCATCGTCGTCGGCCTCGCGGTCTACGGCGTTCTCGGCCTGCTCTCCGACGCTCTCGTCCGCCTGCTCGAACGCCGCGCCCTGGCCTGGCGCCGGGGCCTGGAGGCTTCCTGATGACCACGCGGACGACGTCCCCGCCGCCGGCTCCCGGCGCGACGCAGGTGTCAGCGCCAGCCGTCCCAGCACCCGTCGTCCCGGTGCCAGCTGTCCCGGCGCCGGCGGTCCCGGCGCCGGCGGTCCCGGCGCCGGCCGTCGAGGGTGGCCCGGCCGTGGCTGGCTGGGCCGCGCGGCAGGGCGGCGGCGCGCCCGGGCCCGCGGTCCGGGTCCGCGAGGTGCGCCGCGAGTTCGCCGGCCGCGCGGTGCTCGCCGGGATCGACCTGGACATCGCCCCCGGCGAGTTCGTCGCGCTGCTCGGCCGGTCCGGCTCGGGCAAGAGCACGCTGCTGCGCATCCTCGCCGGCCTCGACGCGGACGCCACCGGGAAGGCGACCGTCCCCGCGCGGGGCGCGGTCGTCTTCCAGGACCCACGGCTGCTGCCGTGGACCCGGGTGCTGGACAACGTGCTGCTGGGCCTGAAGGGCCGGCAGGCCCGTGCCCAGGCGGCCGTCGCGCTGGCCGAGGTGGGGCTCGGCGGGAAGGAGCGCGCCTGGCCGGGGACGCTGTCCGGCGGCGAGGCGCAGCGGGCGGCGCTCGCCCGGGCGCTGGTCCGCTCCCCCGGTCTGCTGCTGCTCGACGAGCCGTTCGGCGCGCTCGACGCGCTCACCCGCATCCGGATGCACAGCCTGCTGCGCGATCTGTGCCGGCGTCACCAGCCGGCGGTGCTGCTGGTGACGCATGACGTCGACGAGGCGATCCTGCTGGCCGACCGGGTCGCCGTGCTCACCGACGGCCGGCTCTCGCTGGACGAGCGGGTGGGGCTCGGCGGCGCCCGCCACCGCTCCGACCCCGGGTTCGCCACCCTGCGCACCCGGCTGCTCGCCGAGCTCGGCGTCACCGACGACGAGGCGAGCGGTGCGGCGGGTGCGCGGGGCGGCGAGGCGAGTGGCACGACCGGCCGTGACGCCCCGGTCGCCGCCGCGAAAGACGCCGCCGGGGAGCCGTAGGCTGCGAGAGTGACGGATCGGGCACCTTGCCCGAGGCCGCGGCGGCCCCGCGGTTCAGGGCACGCGATCGCGCGGGGCCCGGCGGTCTCGGGTAAGCCTGAAGGCCAGTCAGCCAGCCCGAGTCAGCGGGATGAGCGAGCAGGATGAGCCAGCAGACCGTGACCGAGTCGACGAACACAGCCGAGCCGCTCACCTGGGCGCCGCGCTCGCACGACGCCCGGCTGCGGCTGTTGCTCACCGCCGAGCGGCTGTACGCCGAGCACGGCCTGGAGGCGGTGTCGCTGCGGCAGATCTGCCGGGCGGCCGGCAACGGCAACAACAACGCGGTGCAGTACCACTTCGGCGGCGAGCGGGGCCTGCTCGCGGCGATCGTCGCCCACCGGGTCCCGCCGCTGGACCAGCGCCGTGCCGAGCTGCTGGCGACGGGCCGAACCCACGGCCGGGACCAGACGGTACGTGGGCTGTTCGACGTCCTGATGCGCCCCCTTGCCGAGGAGGCACGCCGGCCGGACAGCTACTACGTGGGCTTTCTCGGCAGGTTCGGCGCTCATCCGCTGGAGGACCACCCATGGTGGGCCGGCGGCAGGCCGGCGGGCGAGGTAGGCCACGAGGTGTCCCTGGCGATCCTCGACCTCCTGGCCGAGGTTCCCAGGCCGTTGCGCGCACTGCGGCTGTCGCACATGGTCCGCCTCTGCCTGGCCGCCCTGGCCGGATACGACCGGATCCCAGCGGGAAAACCGGACGGTCCGTACCCGGGCACCGGCGGCGAGATCTCCTACGAGCTGTACGTCACCGACCTGTTCGACATGGCCGCGGCGGCGCTCACCGCGCCCCTGTCGGCGGAAAGCCATGCCGGGCCTGGTCCCGACTGAAGCCGCGCGCGCTCGGCGAGCGGCCGGTCACCGGCGGGCCAGCGCCGTGAGGGAACGCGGCGACATTCCCATCCACCGGGTTGACAAACAGCTGACTTAACTGTTCAGTGAAGGTGGCGGAACACCACCGGGCATTCGACCAAATCGCCCCCGCTCCTCGCCGAGCGATGCCCATGAGGCGCGTCGGCCGAATACCACTTGGAATGACGCGGGCCGGCTTCTCTTCAGTGCTGCCCGAAATCGGTCAGCAGCATTCACCAAACGGTTGATATCTCGACGGCGCCGCGAGACCACACTCCGGCGGCCAGATTTTCGACGCCCCCGCCATGACTCGGCGGTCAAGGAGGCCCAGGAATGACGACGACAGACGATGCCGCGACCACCCCGGCCCCGCTGGTGACGACGGCCGAGTCGACGGTCGGACTCGATGTCCGGCCGATGTCGGGGCACATCGGCGCCGAGATCTTCGGCGTCGACCTGACACAGCCGCTGGAACCCGCCGCCATCGCCGAGATCCGCGCCACCCTGCTCAGGTGGAAGGTCGTCTTCTTCCGCGACCAGCACGTCACCCCGGCACAGCAGATCGCCTTCGGCCGGCAGTTCGGCGAGGTGACACCGGGCCACCCGACCCTGCCGACGCTCGAGGGCCACCCGGAGATCCTTCCGCTGGACACCCGCACCTACCTGGGAGAAGGAAAAAGCGACTTCCGGGTCAGGAGCCTCTGGCACACCGACGTCACGTTCGTGCTGAACCCACCCATGGGCTCCATCCTGCACGGGCTGGTCATCCCGCCGTACGGCGGCGACACCCAGTGGACCAACCTCGTCACCGCCTACGAACGGCTCTCGCCGTCCCTACGTGACTTCCTCGACGGCCTGCACGCCGTCCACGTCAACCAGATCCACCTGGAACGCGGCGACAGCAGCAAGCTCTCCGCTCTGTTCGCCAAGACGCCCTACGAGACCATCCACCCGGTGGTCCGCGTCCACCCGGAGACCGGCGAGCGCGCCCTGTTCGTCAACCCGAACTTCACCACCCGGATCGTCGAGCTCTCGAACACCGAGAGCGACCGCGTTCTCGGCCTCCTCTACGAGCACCTCGCCACCCCGGAGTTCACCGTCCGCTTCCGCTGGCAGCCCGACAGCATCGCCTTCTGGGACAACCGCGCCACCGCGCATCTCGCCCCGACCGACTACGCGGGCTTCGACCGGGCGATGCACCGCATCACCATCGCCGGCGACGTCCCCGTCGGCGTCGGCGGCAAGCCGTCCAAGTCCCACGAGGGAGGCTCCTTCGCCTGACACCGAAACCGGCGCGGGGCGGATCTTCGCCGCCTCGACGTTAGCAGTTCATGACGGTGATGACACGGCCCGAGAACGGGCTGGTCGCGGTGGTGATGGCGGTGCGTTCGGTGATGGCGGGGGCGTCGGGACGCTGGTCGAAGACGATCAGCGTGCCAGTGGCCAGATCGAAGCGGTCTAGGTAGCGGTCGAGCTGTTTGAACCCCTGCTTCAGCGGGTTGGGCCGGCCCTCGCGCCAGACCTTGAGCTCGGCGGCCTCGCGCTGTGCGACACGACCTGACGCGCCCGGCCTGCCGCCCCGCACCCATTGCGGAGCGCGAGACGCGCCACTCAGCCGGTGATGACCGGGAGCGATTCCCAGCCACGGACCGTTGACGTGCGGGCGCGGACGGCCCCCGGCCAGTCGACCTCCCAGGTGGGGAAGCGGCGCAGCACCTCCTCGAGGGCGACCCGGCCCTCGAGACGGGCCAGCGCCGCGCCGAGGCAGTGGTGGATGCCGTAGCCGAACGTGAGGTGGCGGCCGACGTCGCGGTGGATGTCGAACCGGTCCGGGGCGGGGTAGCGGCGTTCGTCCCGGTTCCCCGAACCGACGAGGAAGACGACCACGCTGCCCTCGGGGACGGTCTGGCCGTGGTGCGCGACGTCACGGGCGACGTACCGGGCATGCGCGGGTGCCGGCGCCTCGTAGCGCAGCAGCTCCTCGACGGCGTTCGGGATCAGCGTCGGGTCGGCGACGAGCTCGGCGCGCTGGCCGGGATTCTCGGCGAGCACCTTCCCGGCCCAGCCGATCAGCCTCGTGGTCGTCTCGTTGCCCGCCGCCGCCAGCAGGTTCACGTAGACGAGGATCTCGGACCGGGTGAGCGTGCGGGTCGTCCCCGTCTCGTCCTCGAACTCGGTGGTCAGCAGCTCGGTCATCAGGTCGTCCGACGGGTGGCGGGCCCGCCAGTCGATGTACTCGGCGTACTGGGCACCATCGCTGACCGTGGGGTCCAGGTCGGTGCCGTCGCCGGTGAGCCGCAGGCCCTCGTCGATCCGGTCGCGGATCGTCTCCTGGTCGTCCTCGGGGATGCCGAGCAGGTAGCCGATGGTGCGCATCGGCATCGGCGCGCCCAGGTCCCGGACGAAGTCGAACCGCCCCGAGCCGACCAGCGGGTCGAGGCTGCGGGCGCAGAACTCCCGGACCCGCGCCTCCAACGCCACCATCTTCTTCGGGGTGAAGACCCGGGACAGGATGCCGCGGTGCACGGTGTGCGCCGGCGGGTCCTCGAACAGGATGAGGCCCGGAGGCAGGTCCAGGTCCGCCTTGATGAACTCCAGCACCGAGCCGCGCCCCGAGCGGTAGGTCTGCCAGTCGGCGAGCCCGGCCTCGACGTCGTCGAACCGGCTCAGCGCGTAGAAGTCGAACTTCTCGTTGTAGTAGAGCGGTGCCTCGTCGCGCAGCCGCCGCCAGACCGGGTACGGGTCGGCGTCGATGACGGCGTCATAGGGGTCGTAGGAGAGCTCGCCCCGGCCGGCCGACGCGTCGGCCCCGGGGCCGGTCGCCGCGTCCGGATCCGAGCCCGAGTCCTGGTTCGTGACTGTCACCGCTGGACCTCCCGACCGCCTGCTGATGTGACGCGTGCCGCACTGCCAATATCGCTCACCTTGGGTCCGCGCACGATGGCCCGCGTGAACCAGTGCTGGACGCGGGCAACATTTCCTCGGCGCCCCTCGTTGCCACAGACGGAGATTTCGAGCCAGACCAGCGGCGTGCGCGCCCGTGCGCGGAGGAGTGGTGTGGGATGAGCGTCGCGCCGGACGACGGGCTCGCGGCGGACGACTACGACGAGTTCGGGTATCTGCACGAGAACGCGGCGGAGATCGGGATCCCGTTCCCCGGGCGGCCCGAGGTCGGCCGGGGGTTCCTGGAGGTCGAGCCCGGCCGGAAGCTCAGCTACATCCGCTGGGGCACGGCCAAGCCCGAGATCGTGTTCCTGCACGGCGGTGGGCAGAACGCGCACACCTGGGACTACGTCGCGCTCGCGCTCGGCCGCCCGGCCATCGCCGTCGACCTGCCCGGCCACGGCCACTCCTACCGGCGTCCGGACCGCAACTACGGGCCGTGGCGCAACGTCGAGGCGCTGGAGGCGGCGCTGCCAGCGCTCGCGCCGAGCGCCGTCACCGTCGTCGGCATGTCGCTGGGCGGCGCGACCCTCATCCACCTGGCGGCCAAGCGCCCCGACCTGTGCCGGCGCGCCGTCATCATCGACGTGACGCCGCATGTGAATGACACGCGCCAGCGGCTGACGCGGGCCGAGCAGGGCACCGTCGCCCTCGTCGGCGGCCAGCCAACCTACGCGTCGTTCGAGGAGATGGCCGACACGGCGATCGCGCTGAGCCCCTACCGGGCGGCCTCCGGGGTGCGCCGCGGCGTCCGGCACAACGCCTACCGCCGCCCCGACGGGCTGTGGACCTGGCGCTACGACCTGTTCGGCCCGCCACCCGCGGGCGGTGAGAACTGGAACGACTTCGGCCGGCTGTGGGCCGACGTCGACGCGATCACCGTGCCGACGATGCTGGTCCGCGGCGGCGAGTCGAAGTTCGTCGCCGACGCCGACGCCGACGAGTTCCGCCGCCGCCTCCCGTCGGCCCGCTACGAGGTCGTCCCCGCCGCCGGCCACGCCGTCCAGAGCGACCAGCCCCTCGCCCTCACCGCGCTGATCAGGGACTTCACCTTCCCCGCCTGATCGCGGATGATCGCGGTTTGTGCCCTCCGGTGGTCGTAGACGGGGTCGGGTGACGACCACCGGAGGACGCAGACAGCGATCTGCTGCCGTCGGCGGCTGCCTGCGCCGGGCGACGAGTGGCGGTGCTCAGGTCGTCGGGGCGGACGGACGGGGCGACAGGCCGGCGGCGCGGTAGATGTCGTCGATCACCCGCATGTTCGCGAGCGCGTCCGCGGGCGGGGTGAGCACCGGTGAACCGCGCCGGACGGCGGCCTGGAATGCCCGCAGCTGCAGGGTGTAGGTGCTCTCGCCGGTCACCTTCTCGCGCCGCCGCCGGCTGGTTCTCACTGTCAGGCGGTGGAACACGTGCGGCGCGAGGGGGTTGAGGACCCGGGCCTCGCCCCGCTCCCCCGTGATGACGAGGCTCAGCGCGAGCCCCGGCCACGCCCACATGCCAGTCTCCAGGCGGCCCGTGACACCGCCGTCGAACCGCAGGTCCGCCGTCAGGTGGCGGTCGACATCAGGCAGCCGGGTCCGCGCGGCCGCCGAGACGACGGCGGGCTCGGAGCCGACGACCGTCCTCATCATGTGGACCCCGTAGCTGCCGATGTCCATCAGGCTTCCGCCGCCGAGGGCGAGCTGCCAGCGGATGTCGCGCCGGTTCGGGATGGGGATGACGAGGCGGGCCGCGACGTGTCGCACCGGCCCGATCTCACCGCTCGACACGATCTCCAGCAGGCGTTCGGCGAGGGGGTGGTAGCGCCAGTGGAACGCCTCCATCACGACCACGCCGCCGCGGTCCGCCGCCTCCTTCACCGCGAGCGCCTCGTCGGCGTTCGCGGTGAACGGCTTCTCGCACAGCACGTGCTTGCCCGCCTCGATGGCCCGGATCGTCCAGCGGGCGTGCGCGGAGGGGATCAGCGGGATGTAGACGGCGTCGACCTCATCGTCGTCGATGACCGCGTCATAGTCCGCCAGGACGCGCGGAACGCCGTGCCGGCTCGCAAACCGCCGCGCCCGCGCCACGTCCCGGGCGGCGACCGCGACGACCTCGGCCCCGTCCACAGCCGCCGCCGGACGGATCAGTGCCGCCGGCGCGATCCGCGCCGCCCCGAGCACACCGATCCGCAATGCCTGCTCGTCCCCCGTGGAAAACGTCGCCATGATGATCCTTCACCGTCTCGCTGCCAGGACCACAGCGTGACACCACCCGAACCAGGCCCACGGACGGGTGCCGAGTGCCGACGACGTGGTCGCTGGATCGCGGATGGCTCAGCCGCCGGGCGGCGTCCTGGCCGCGGTCGGCGGCCTGCGCACGGCGGTGTGGAAGCTGAAGCGGCTCACGCGGGCCTGCCACTTCTGGTAGAGCGCCGCCTGGCGCACGGTCGCCTTCTCCATCACGTTCTCCGTCGCGCTGTCCCTCGCGCCGAGGCTCTCGACCAGGCCAGCGAGCTCAAGGCACAGCACCCTCAGCGCCCGCGTCTCCTCGTCGGATGCGTGGACCGCGGTGGACGCGCGGGCCACGCCGGTCGCGGTGGTCGCCGTGGTCGCCGTGGTCGAGCCGTGCGCACGCAGGGTCGTGAGGATGTCAGGGTCGGTGCCGTCGAGCGCGGCCAGCCGCTCGAACAGCTGCCCGGCGGCGACCGCGTCGCGGACCAGCGCGGCCAGCAGGATCGCCACCACCTGGTACTCGCCGCCGGACCCGGCGTCGTCCGGGTCCGCGATAAAGCTCGGCCGGTCGGCCTCGGACACCCCGATCCGGACCAGTCGGTAAAGGTTGACGAGCCGCTTTCCGGCGCGTGGTGTCCGCACCAGGCCATGAAGCTCAGGCAGGAACGCCTCCTCGGCGGTGGAGAACAGCAGGAGGCCTGGGTCGTCGGGCGCCGGGCCGCCGTCGGTCGGCTGCTCCGCGCCGGCTGGCGCGGTGTCGGCTGGCGCGGTGTCGGCTGGCGCGGTGTCGGCTGGCGCGGTGTCGGCTGGCGCGGGGCCGGTTGGCCCCACCGCCGGGCGGGCGCTCGCCTCCGTCTCCTCCGCCGGGCGCATCAGGCCGCGCAGGTAGTCCCGGCCGGAGTCGCCCATGTCGTCCATGGAGGCGAGCGCGAACGGGATCTGGAAGATCTTCTCCAGGTAGTCGCCCGTCGTCCAGAACGCCCCGTCGGGACTCTCCTCGTCGGCGAACAGCCCGTCCCGGTAGGTGTTCACCGCGCCGTGAAGCCAGTCCGGGTCAACCGCGACCACGACGACGAACAGCCGCAACGCGAGCAGCAGGTGGACCGCGGCCAGTACCTCGACGACGACCTTCGGCGGGCACCGGTCGAGGTCGTCGACGTAGAGCACGATCCGCTCCAACGGCCGGCTCGAGCCCGCCGCGCCAAGCTCCTTCGCCTCCCGGTCCTCGGCCGCGGTCTTCGCCTTCCTCGCGGCCTTCCGCCTGGCACTCCTCGTGCCCGCGGTGGCCTGCTCCGTGCCCGTGCCGCCGGGCGCCTCTCCCGTGGCCACCGCCGCCTCGGCCGCGGCCTCCCGGTCGGCGTTCCACTCGGCGAGCGCCGTGTCGAGCCTGTCCTGGAGCTGGGCGAGGTCGTCACGGACCCGGCCGACGAGGCCGCGGTAGTCGGCATAGGCAGAGTCGGCGGAACGGTCGGCCACGAACGACGCCAGCCCCGCCGCCGCGTCGACGACGACCAGTTGGCGGTCCAGCTCGCCGATCGTCTCGTCGACGCCGGCCAGCGTGGCGCTGAGCTCGGCGTGTACCTGCTCCGCCCGGGAACGTAGCGTCCGGTAGAAACGCCAGCCGGGGTAGAGGACGGCGAGCGCGGTCACGACCGGCGGCCCGAAGCGGGCCAGCGCGTGGGCATGCGCCCGGGTGGCGACGTCGGCGCCGTACCACCACGCCAGGCCCACGACGACGACCAGCGCGACGACCTGCGCCAGTATCCGCCAGCTGGCGGCCAGGTCCGCCCACACGTCCCGCGCCCAGGCCTTGGCGGAGAGCACGAACCACCTGAGCGCGCGATGCCGCGCGAACCTGCCCTGGCCGGTGGGCGAGCCGTCGATCGTCCTCAGGTCGGCCGCCAGGCGGTCGCGCCGCTTCGCCTCCTCCTCCCTCCGCGCGTGCAACCGCTTGCGCTCCGCCCGCACCTCGCCGGCCGAGCCCGCGGGTGGGGCGTTGGTGGCATAGGCGGTGGCCAGTTCCCGGAACAGGCGGTCGACCAGGCCGGTCCACACCCGGTCGTCGCTGTAGTGCCACGCATTGAACTCGATCTGGAGGACGCGGCCGACAAAGGCGCTCTTCTGGGGGTCTGACCGCTCCGCCGCAATCTCGGCAAGTTTCTGGGCCTTGTAGCGCATTTGCAGCATGAAGCTCGACTTGCCGGAGCCCCACCTGCCGAGAAGCGCGATCGCCAGCGGGGGCGGTGG
The DNA here is from genome assembly GCF_032027725.1 of Pseudofrankia coriaricola. Classification (NCBI taxonomy): domain Bacteria; kingdom Bacillati; phylum Actinomycetota; class Actinomycetes; order Frankiales; family Frankiaceae; genus Pseudofrankia; species Pseudofrankia coriaricola. The sequence goes on from NZ_JASNFO010000081.1 coordinate 28,980, forward strand.
GGTCCGGGCCACGACCAGTTTCGCGAGCGTGGCCACGTCGCCGGCAATGTCGAGCGCGTCCGTCGCCGTGGGCGCGTCACTCGCGGGTGCTGGCAGCACCGCGTCCGCCGCGTACCGCGTCCACTGTGACCGAGATGCTGATGCGGGAAACCGACGGTTCCTGGCGGCCGAATCGCCGTCGCCCGCCGGTCCCGGACGGTCGACCCGTGACGACGGCTCATCCTCGGGTACCGGAGCTTCGGTGGCCGCGGAAGGCCTGGGCGCCACCGTCTCTTCGGGAGCCTCGGCCCGCGACGGCGGACTCGCCGACCGGCGGGCCTCGGGCCGAACCCCGGAGGATGAGCTCGCCCGTTCATCGAGCGGCTCGCGTCCCCCTCGCGGCTCCCCGTCGTATCCCGCTCTTAGGACCTGGTTGTAGGGAAACTCCTCCAGCGCCGCCGCCAGCACCTTCTGACGACCATCGACGACAGCGCCGAGGGCGAGCAGACGGGCCACCTCCGTCCAGAAGGCGATGGCATCACCCGCCTGCCAGCTCGGCTGACGTTCGCGCGGAAGGCCTGCTCGCTCGAGGACCAGCCTCGCCGCCGACTGGGCGGAAAAGGCGCTCGCCAACGCCTGGACTTCCTCGCGCGTCAGCTCACTACGCGGCGCGGCCATGGTTACACCCCCGGCGAGGAACAATACGCGGCCTGATCGTCGGGCCAACCATGCTTCAGGCCGACGGCCGCGATTGGCCGAGGGACAGCTGGCGCACCGGGGTGTCCAGGAACGGGCCGAGGTCGAGCATCTCGACGAACCGGGCGAGGTTGGCGTGGAACTGGCCGGGCGGCACCCGGTAGAGATGGCGGACCAGCTCGAAGCTGTCACGCAGCGGCAGGTCCCACCACAGCGTCGAACGCTGCCCGAACACGACCCCCAGACGCTGTGCCAGCCGCGTCGCCCGCGTCGCTGGACCGCCCGGCTGGGCATGGCGCCTGCGTCGATCTGAGGGATGCGCGGTGTCGTCCTCCAGACTTCATCGGGGAGAGTCAAGTCGGACTGTTCGTGACAGAATTCGCGCGTGGCTGACGCGCGACGCATTCAGAACGTCACAGCCGGCAGGTCAGCCCGCATATGGGGCGTCGGCGAGTTTGTGCTCGATCTCTACGACGTTCTCGATGTCATCCAGACCGGCGGGATGGGCCTGGTGTACAAGGTCCGGCATCGTGGCTGGAACATCGACCTTGCGGTCAAGACGCCGCGCATGGAGTTCGCCGTCTCGGAACGTGGCCGGGTCGCCTTCGAGACCGAGGCCGAGGCGTGGGTCGGCCTCGGCCTGCATCCGCACGTCGTCAGCTGCGCCTACATCCGTCGGATCGACGGCGTGCCGCATGTGTTCGCCGAGTGGGTGGACGGCGGCAGCCTCGCCGACGCGGTACGGGACCGGCGGATCTACCGGGGTGGACCGGCGGCGGCCCTGCGCCGCATCCTCGACGTCGCGATCCAGTTCGCGTGGGGGCTCGCCCACGCCCACCAGCACGGGCTGGTGCACCAGGACGTGAAGCCGGCCAACGTGATGCTGGCCCGGGACGGAACCGTCAAGGTCACCGACTTCGGTCTGGCCAAGGGACCCGATCTGGCCGGCGAGCCGGCAGGCGCGGCCGGACGGCCGGTCCTGGCTGGCGCAACGGTGCTGGCCACGTTCGCCGGCCGCACCCCGGCCTACTGCTCGCCGGAGCAGGCGGACGCGGCGGCGGGCGGGCACGTCCGGCTGAGCCGTGCGACCGACGTCTGGTCGTGGGCGGTGAGCGTGCTCGAACTGTTCGCTGGCGAGCCCCCGACGTCGTTCGGCCAGGTCGCGCGGGAGGTGTTCGAGGCATTTGTCCAGCGGCCACCGGCGGACCCGGAGCTGCCCGCGCTTCCCTCGGAGATCGTCAGCCTGCTGCGGCGCTGCTTCCAGGAACAACCCGCGGCCCGCCCGTCAAGGATGGATCAGCTCGCCGACGAGCTGATCGGCATCTACCAGCGGGTCATCGGCGGGACCTACCCGCGAGCCCGCCCATCCGGTGTGCGGCTGCTCGCCGACGGCCTGTCCAACCAGGCGTTGTCGATGCTCGACCTCGGCCATCCCGAGCGGGCCGAGGCGCTGTGGGCGCGGGCCCTGCAAGCCGACCCGCACCACACCCCCGCTGTCTACAACCGAGGCCTGAACCGGTGGCGCACGGGCCGGGGCTCCGACGCACAGCTCGTCGCCGAGCTCGAGGGGGTGCGGGCCGGTCACCGGCAGCAGGACTGGGTCGACGACTACCTGCTCGCGCTCGTGCACCTGGAGCGTGGCGATCCGGACAGCGCGATCCCGCTGCTCGAGATGGCGGCCACGAGGGCCGGTGACGGTGACGGCGTGGGATCCGCGGCCGGGTTCGCGGCGGGCTTCGCGGATGTGGACGCCGCGCTGGCGCGCGCACGGCAGATGCCCAGGCCACGCCAGCCCGACACGCTCACCGGTCATGCCAACCCGGTGGCAGCGGTCGCGATGAGCGGGGACGGCCGGATCGCCGCGTCCGCCGACCGGGATGCGTCCATTCCGCCCCGGCCGGACGGCGCTCCCATCGACATCAGGGTGTGGGATGTCGCCACCGGGCGCTGCCTGCAGGTCCTGCGAGGCCACGACCGCGGCGTCGAGACGGTGGCGCTAAGCAGGGACGGCCGACTGCTCGCATCCGGGGGAGTCGACCAGGCCGTCCTGGTCTGGGATGTTCCGTCCGGCCGGCTGCTGCGGCGGCTGACCGGTCACACGGGTTCGGTCAGGTCGGTGTCCGTCAGCCCGGACGGCGCGACGCTGGTGTCGCTGGCGGACGACGGCCGGATCCTCTCGTGGGAGGTCGCCACGGGGCGGCTCGTGCGGACGCTGCGGCAGGAACGCACCTCGGTGTCGAGTTTCGGCGAGTCGGTCACGGTCACCGACGGGGGCCGCCGGGTCGTCCACTGGGACTACCCCACCCGGCGGCTGCGGGTCTGGGCCCTGCGCACCGGTCACCTCGAACATTCGAGGCAGTTCCGCCACTACGGCGTCGTGGTCGGCACCGGAGGGCGTCACGCGCTGGTGACCGGCGAGGGCAAGGCACAGGTCTGGAACACCGAGACCATGCGGGTGGAACGCGAGTTCGAGCTGGGCCGCGAATTCGGCGCGCTCAGCGCTGACGGCCGTCATGCGGTGGGCGGCGGCGCGGCCGGGACGGAGGTGTGGGAGCTGACGACGCCCCGATGCCTCAGGACGATGCCGTTCAGCAGCCACCAGACTGCGCTGAGCGCGGACGGCCGGTCCGGCATCTCCCTGGCGAACGCGGATCTGCGCCTCTGGACGGCGGGCGCCGCCGGGCCACCGTCGCCGTGGAGCTACGCGCGGCCGAGGCCGGCCACCGAGATGTCCCGCGACGCCGACGTCGTCAGCACAGCCATCGCGAGGTCGCGGCAGCTCGCTCGCCAGGGGCAGTGGGGCGCGGCCGCCCAGGAGCTGCGCAGGGCCCGCGACAGGCCCGGATACGAGCACGACCTCGACATCCTCGACCAGTGGGCCAAGGTAGGCGGACGCGGTCGGCGGGTCGGGCTGCTCAGCACCTGGCATCTTCGAGACCTGGCCTCGGCCCCGGATGACCTGAGGGACGGGCTGTCCATACCGATCGGCAACACGAGGGGCTTCGCCCCGCTGCTGGAGAACGGGTTCGCGCTGAGCCCGGACGGCCGGTTCGCGCTGACCCGGCACCGCTCCGGCCTGCGGATCCAGGACACTGCGACAGGCGAGGTCCACCAGACGCTGTCCACGTACGGACCCGAGTTCCGGTGCGCGGTGTTCAGCCCGGACAGCCGGTCGGTGCTGACCGGGAACAGCGACTACTACCTCCAGGTGTGGGACGTCCAGTCAGGCGAATGCCGGGTCACCCTCGGCGACCACCCTGACTCGGTGGAGGCGGTCGTCATGAGCGTCGACGGACGGCTCGCGGTGGCCGGCTGCCTGGATGGCACGATCAAGGTGTGGGACCTGGCCGCCGGGCGGTGCCTGCGCACGCTCAAGAAGGCCGACAGGTTCGTCACCGCGCTGACGGTCAGCCCCGACTGCCGCATTCTGATCTCGCACGAGTTCGAGCTGACCAGCGACTACCACAATCTCCACTTCGCGCAGGTGTGGGATCTGGAACAAGGACGCCTGCTGCAGACCACGCCCTGTTGGGTGGTCAGTGCCGACTCGACCAGGATCAGCGATGACGGCCGGATCGGGCTGAGTATCAGCAGCCTCCAGAACAGCCTGCGCGTTTTCGACCCGCTTACCGGCCGTCTCGAGACCATGTTGTTGTCAGGACCGGGGAAGCTCAGCAGGGTCGCCATGACGCCGGACGGGCGGCTCGGATGCACGGCGGGCAGCGAAGGCGCGCTGATGGTCTGGGACCTGTCCGCAGCGAGCCGTCCGATGCGGGTGCTCACCGGCCACACCGGCGAGGTGACCTCGCTGGTGCTGACGCCGGACGGCCGGTTCGCCCTGACCGGCGGGGCTGACGGGTCCGTCCGGGTCTGGGACCTGGCGGCTGGACGCTGCCTGCGTACCCTGGCCGCGCACACCGGCAGCGTGCTGTCGGTGCGATGCAGCTCCGACGCGCGCACGGTGTTGTCCCTCGGGCAGGACAAGAAAGCGAAGGTGTGGCAGCTGGCGTGGGACTACGAGTTCCCACAGCCGGCTGACTGGGACCAGGACGCGCGCCCGTATGTGGATGCCTTCCTGGCGCGTCGCCGGTGGGTCGACGCGGCCTGGACGGACGACGACGTCGAGGGTCTGCTGGACGTCCTGCGGGACGCGGGTCTGGGCTGGCTGCGTCCTGACGGCGTCCGTGCGGAGCTTGCGCGGGCGGCCGCCACGAGGAACGCCGGTGTACCGAGCCTGTCAGCGGGCGGTCCAGGCGTGCCGGGCCACGATTCGGATAACAGTGGCCGGACATTCGAACGCGCGGAAGAACGCGGTGCGTGGCCGGTCTTCTGACGACTAGTACCGCGGAGCGATCGGAACTACTCCGATCCTCGCCCGCTCAGCCGGGACAACGTATCGAGAGGACGAGACATGGCAGTGCTGTACTGCGCAGGCTACGGCTGCCCGAGGTCGATCTCCGTCTCTGCCATCCCGGGCGGCAATCCGTACGCGCTGGAGAACCCGGAGGACTTCTCCGTCGTCTACTCGGTGTGCGTGGACTGCAAGGCCCATTTCTGCGACCGCTGCGCACCGGCGGCGCGGGACAAGCCCCGGGGAGCGGTCAGGTGCCGCAAGTGCACCGGCGAACTCGTCGACGGCCAGGAGTGGGAGCGGAGCGGAAAATCGCGCTATCCGGAGGCCGTCCTGCGGTACAACGAGGCGGCGAAGCACCGGAACGACGGAGACAACGGGCGCGCGGTGGCCGCGCTCGACAAGGCCATCGCCCTTCGCCCGGGATTTGCCGCGGCGTACACGCTGAAGGGCCTGGCACTGCGGGACCTGGGCCGCCACCCGGACGCGGTCGCGGCCTTCGACATGGCAATCTCGGTCGATCCACTGAACATTGAAGCGATGGCGGAGAAGGGCTGGACCTTCGGCCAACAGCAGCCGGTGCAGGCTCTGGCCGCCTACGAGATGGCGATGGCCGTCGAACCGCGGTTCCTGCTGGCACAGCTTGTGAGGGCCACGGTTCTCAATACCCTCGGACGGTATGAGGAAGCCCTTCGGGCGGTCGACCAGGCCATTGCGATCGAGCAGAGAAAACGGTACGTCGGCACGGTCAACTACGCGCGGTCGAGGCTGTTCGGGACGAAGGCAATGATCCTGGTGAACCTCGGGCGCAACGAGGAGTGCCTCGCCGCGGTCGACATCTCCATCGACTCCGGTCCCGACTCGGCGTTGAACTACCAGGTGAAGGCCCTCGCGCTCGAACGGCTCGGACGTCTCGAGGAAGCCCGGTCGATCCGGCGGATCGAGGAGCAGGCACGCCGCCGGTCCGAGACGTAGCAGGCACTCGGGGCCGGCATCGCGCGCGGCCGCGCCTGCCTGGGCGCACTCGTGCCGATCGCTGTCGCATCGCCGTCATCGGGCGATGGGTGCGCGACTGCGCGAGGGGCCCCCGCCCCTTCGGCGAGCCCGTGCCGTCCGCTGCGTCAGACTGGAGCCGTGCCGGTGGTGTAGAGGCGGGCGATGACGTCCTCGATGGGCGGCTCGCGCAGGGAGAGGTCGACCAGCGGGTAGCGGGCGGCGACCTCGGCGACGAGCGGGGCGGCGCTGTCCGTCGCCGGGAAGGCCAGCCACTGGCGGGCGCCGTCGACGCGGGTGACGTGTGCGCCGGGTGTGGTGACGGCGATCGGGGGCATCGGCGAGGCCAGGTCGACGATGAGCGTCCGCTCGCCGCCGAGGCGGTCGCGCAGGGTGGCGAGGTCGCCGTCGAAGCCGAGCCGGCCGTGGTCGATCACCAGGACACGCCGGCAGAGCTGCTCGATGTCGGCGGTGTCGTGCGTCGTCAGCATGATCGTGGTCGCCTGTTCGCGGTTCTTCTCGGCGAGGAACGCCCGCACGGCCGCCTTGGAGACGACGTCGAGGCCGATGGTCGGCTCGTCGAGGTAGACGATCGCCGGGTCGTGCAGGAACGCCGCGGTCAGGTCACCACGCATCCGCTGGCCGAGGGACAGCTGGCGCACCGGAGTGTCCAGGAACGGGCCGAGGTCGAGCATCTCGACGAACCGGGCGAGGTTCGCGCGGAACTGGCCGGACGGCACCCGGTAGAGATGGCGGACCAGCTCGAAGCTGTCACGCAGCGGCAGGTCCCACCACAGCGTCGAACGCTGACCGAACACCACCCCCAGACGCTGTGCCAGGCCGGCCCCAGTGCTGCACGACCTCGATGGCGGCCAGCCGTTCACGCGGACAGGGAGAGGTGGGTGAGGACGGCCAGGACCCGGCGGTGGGCGTCGGTGTGCTCGGGGACGTCGAGTTTGATCAGGACGTGGCGGACGTGCGCCTCGACGGTTCGCTCGGATAGCACGAGGCGGCGCGCGATGCCGGCGTTCGTCATTCCCTCGGCCATCAGCCGTAGGACCTCACGTTCCCGCTCGGTGAGCCCGGTGAGCGGGTCGTCGGTTCGCTGGGAGGCGAGCAGGCTTGCGACCACCTTCGGGTCGAGCGCCGATCCGCCGCGGGCGACCCGTTCGGCTGCGGCGAGGAACTCGCTCACGTCGAGGACCCGGTCCTTGAGCAGGTAGCCGAACCCGCCGAGGGTGACGAGTTGGACGGCGTGCGTGGTCTCGACGTGCTGTGAGAGCACGAGCACCCCGACCGCGGGGTGGCGTCGCTTGATCTCGCCGGCCGCGCGGGTGCCTTCGTCGGTGAACGTTGGCGGCATTCGGACGTCGACGACGGCGAGGTCGGGACGGTGCTGGTCGACGGCGGCGAGCAGCCGGACCGCGTCGCCGACGGACGCGACGATCTCGTGCCCGGCGTCCTCGAACAGCCGGCCGAGCCCTTCGCGCAGCAGCACCTGGTCCTCGGCGATCACCACCCGCATGCGCGTGCCACCCCTCCGGCGTTGGCCTGGTGCCGCCCGAGGCGGTGGGCGCCCTCGCGTCCGGCCACCGCAGCCGCCTGCGCGGTACGGCTCACGAGCCGCATGGCAGCTCGGCGGTGAGCACGGTGCCGGTGCCCGGGCCGCTGGCGATCCGCAGGGTCCCGCCGAGGGCGGCGACCCGCTCGGCGAGCCCGCGCAGCCCCGTCCCGCCTGCCGGCGTGGCGCCGCCGACACCGTCGTCCGCCACGGCGACGACGAGCCGGCCGTCGCGGACCTCGGCGCTCAGCTCGATCCGGCCGGCGTTCGCGTGCTTCACGGCGTTCGTGACCCCCTCGCTGCCGACGAAGTAGGCGGCGACCTCGACCCGGCGGTCCAGTCGCCCGCCGCCCGCGCCCTCTGGTCCGCCCCCGCGGACCGCGCCGGCAGGCCTGGCGCCCGCTGCCCGACCCGTTGCGTCACCGTCGGCCGCGGCCATCGTGGCCCCGGCCACCGGCGCGGCGGTGGGAGCCGGGATCGTCGCGGTCGCCGCCGGCACCACCGATGTCGGCGGCGGCGCGGTGGACGCGGACGTCGCCGCGGCGGAGGGCGCCAGGTTCACGCGCACCGTGACCGGGACGGGGGACTGGCGGGCGAGCTCGGTGAAGGCGGGGGTGAGGCCGCCGCCGAGCTGCGCCGGGGGCAGGCCGCGGGCGAGCTCGCGCAGCTCGTCGATGGCGATGCCCACCTGGGCGACGGCACCGTCGAGGGTGCGGCTCACTGGCTCGGGCCCGGCGGCGCCGGCGCCGAGCTGGTGCTGCGCGTGCCGCAGCGCCAGCCCGATCGACACCAGCCGCTGCTGCGCGCCGTCGTGCAGGTCCCGCTCGATCCGGCGGCGTTCCTCGTTGGCCGCTGCGACGATGCGCGCCCGCGAGTCGCGCACCTCGGCGAGCTGGCGGCGTAGCTCGACCCGCAGCCGGGCGATCTCGATCGCCAGCCCGCCCGCCTGGACGACGTCCCGGGGCAGCGGGTCGGGCCGCGGGCGGTGCAGCACCAGCGCGACCGGCTCGTCGCGGCGGCTGATCGGCAGCCGCGCCCGCCCGGCCGCGGCGGCGTCCGCGTCGGCGACCGGCTCGCCGTCGGCGTCGACGTAGGCCGCGCTCTCCGTCTGGAAGAACAGCAGGTCCAGGCCCGGGTCGTCGAGCAGGTCGCGCAGCACGTCGCGGATCTGCTCGGGGGCGGCGCGGTCGGCGCGCAGCGCGTCGAGGAAGTCGGCCATCCGGCGCAGCGCGTCGTAGCGGGCGCGGTTGAACCGACGGTCGACGCCGGCCTGCACCCGGGCGCGTAGTGGCCGGAACGCGACCGCGACGACCAGCGTGGCGCCCGCGGTCGCCACCGGGGAGCCGCGGCCGAGCACCGTGCCGAGGGTGAGGACCGTCGCCGCGAACGCCGCCGCCAGCAGGACGGTGATCGTGCCGTAGACGAGGGTGCGGTTGATGACGACGTCGATGTCGTAGAGCCGGTAGCGCAGGATCGCGACGCACGCGGCGACCGGGAGCGCCGTCATCGCCACCGCCGGCAGGATGCGAACCCCCGGCCACACGTTCCACAGCACCAGCGACGCCGGCAGGAACACCCCGGCGACCGCGGCCGCGTAGGTGTACCACTTGAGCTGCTGCCGGAGAACGCCGCGCGCGGCGCGCAGCCGCACCCCGAGCGCGGCGACGGAGGCAACCAGCGCGCCGATGATCAGCGCGGAGCCGACGGCGAACAGGAGGTCCGTCGGGACCGCGTCCGTGGCCAGCGGGTTGCGCCCGGAGGCGAACTCGCCGTCGGAGATATGGCCGAGCCCCCAGCCCGGCAGGGCGAGCACGGCTCCGAGGACCCCGGCCCACAGCACCCACCGCCAGCGGCGCCCGGGCAGGCGCCCGTCGGGGAAGAACAGGAAGATCGAGGGCCCGGTCAGGCTGCCGAACGCCCAGCTCGTCGTCGTCACCCACTCGGCCACCGGGCCGCCCGGCCAGCCGAGCGCCGCCGCCCGCAGCCCGTAGCCCTGGGCGACGTCCGCCATCAGCGCGTCCTGTAGGGCCGTAGCGCAGAACAGCCAGCCGACCAGGTGGCGCGGGTGACGGAAGACGATCAGTGCCCCCGCCGCGGCGAACGTCGCGTTGGACAGCGCGTAGAGCACCGTGTCGTAGCGCGACTCGAGCGACCACGACAACACGCAGGCGGCGACCTCGGCGGCGACCGTCAGCCCGAACAGGACCGCCGGGAGCCGGCCGCGGAACGCCGACGTCGGCACCATGCCCCCTCCCCGGCCTGCTCGCCGCGCCGTGCCCACGCGGCCCGGCCCACCCGCTCCGAACGCGGCCGTTCCCGCGCGTTCGGGCGTCCGTCGCCCGCCAGCCCCGGTCCCGACGACGGCCGGCCCACCGGAGACGGCCGATCCGGACTGGGAGCGACCGTCGCGGCGGTCGCGTCATCGTCCCAGAGCCGCCGGGCGGCGCCAACAGCATTGGTACTCGCCCCAGATGCGTACTGGTACTTACCGCCGCCGCGCGCCGGACCGCGCGGAAAATGCGTGCCTGCGCCGATGCCCGGAATATCACCGTCGCCGTAGCTTCACCGCCCAGAACGCGGGCGCCACCACCTGGGAGCCGCGTCCAACCAATTCCGAACGGCGTCCCTGCGGAGGGCGAGATGACGACGACGAATGGCCTGAGTACGACAACAGGAGGCCGAGCGGACCCGCCGGCCGGCGGATCCGCGAGCGGCTCGAACGGCGGGCCGGTGCGGCGGATGGCGACGGTGGGAATCGTCGGCGCCGCGGCCACCGTGGCCGCCGCGGTCTTCGTGCAGACGGTCGTAGTGCCCGAGTCGGACGAATCGACCAAGATGTTCAGCTACCCGTTCTGGAGCAGGGCGCTCTTCGTCGTCTCGCCGGTCTACGCGCTGCTGCACGTGCTGGTTCTCGTCGGCGTGCTGGGGTTCGTCCGCTGCGGCGCGGCCGGTCCCGGTCGGGACGCGCGGGTCGGCGGAGGCCTGGTGCTCGGCGGGCTGGGGGTGTTCACCGCCGCCGAGCTCGCCTCGATCCCGGTCCGCGGTGACCGCGTCGCCGACACCGGCGCCATCCTCGTGAGCGCGACGTTCGCGCTGGCGATGCTGCTCGGGCTGACCGGCTACCTCCTGCTCGCGGTGGCCACGGCGCGGGCCGGGCGCTGGACGGGCTGGCCCCGGCGTGCCCCGCTGGTCGCGGCCGTCGGCTCGGTGGTGGTGCTCGTCATGAGCCCCTCGTCCGAGCTCCTCCCGAGCGGCGTGGCGGTCTGGGCCGTGGGTCAACTCATTCTCTGCGCCGCCACGTACACCGACCCGGCTCCCGCGGGGCCAGCTACCGCGAAGCGCGGGGCGGAGCGCGAGGTCCGACTGCCGTGACCCGCGTACCGGATGTGGCGGGCACGTCCGGTCTTCCCGGAAGCGGGTCCGGGGAGACCATCCCGGAGCAGGCCGCCAGCCCATCGGTGCCGGCCCTGGCCGGCCCCCGCGCGACGCTGCAGGTGCTGCGCGTCGCCGCGGTGCTGCACGCGCTCGCGTTCCTCCTCCAGCCGGTCTTCGCCGGGGAATACCTGGAGGGCGACGTCGACGCGTTGGCCCTGCACCACGCGAACGCGGGCGTGGTCACCGGCCTCGATGTGATCCAACTGGTCTGCGCGATTGTCTTCTTCTGGAAGGGCCGGGGGCGTGCCTGGCCGATCTGGGCAAGCCTTGCCATCGCACTCGCCGTCGAGGTCCAGGTCGGAGTGGGCTTCGATCGGCTGCTCGTGGTCCACCTGCCGCTGGGCGTGTCGCTCGTCGTCGGCCAGGTCCTGACCACCGTGTGGCTGTTCCGCGCCAACGCCGCCCTACCGCGGACCCGGCGGCAGCGTCGGGACCAGCGGGAGGGTGCCCGGTGAACCGGCGGCATGTGCTCGGCGCGTTCGGGCTGTCCGCGCTCGGCGTGGTCAGCTTCGGCGGCCTCGCCCTGTCCGACCCCCGCGGCCAGACCGGCGAGCTGCTACGCAGCCGCGCCCGGCTACCCAAGCCGCACACGGTACCGCTGCCGGTGCCACCGGTGGCCCGGCCGGTCCGCACCGACCCGACCACCGACTTCTACGAGATCGTGCAACGCGAAGCCGACCTGGAGCTGCTGCCGGGGCTGCGCACCCGGGTCTTCGGCTACGACGGCCTCTTCCCCGGCCCCACCCTCATCAGCCGCAGCGGCCGGCCAACCGTCGTCACCCACCACAACCAGCTCGCCGTACCGGTCGCCGTCCACCTGCACGGCGGACACACCCCGGCCGACAGCGACGGCCACCCCACCGACCTCATCCTGCCCACGGCCGGCTGGTCCGACCAGACCCATGCCACCCACGGCGGCGCCGTCACCGCCGGCCAGCGCGACTACACCTATCCGATGCGGCAGCGGGCCGCGACGCTCTGGTACCACGACCACCGCATGGACTCCACCGCCGCGCAGGTCTACCGCGGCCTGGCCGGCTTCCACCTGGTCACCGACGACGAGGAGGCCGCCCTGCCACTACCGCGGGGCGACCGCGACATCCCCCTGATGATCACCGACCGGGCCTTCGACGCCGACGGCTCCTTCCGCTACCCCACGCCCGACCACGCACTACACACCACCGGCGGCGTGACCGACACCTACATGGAGGGCGTGCTCGGCGACGTCATCCTCGTCAACGGCGCACCCTGGCCGGTACTGGAGGTGGCGGCCGCCCGCTACCGCCTCCGGCTACTCAACGCCTCCAACGCCCGCCGCTACCAGCTCCGCCTCGCTCCGGCGCGGACACCGTTCATCCAGATCGGATCCGACGGCGGACTGCTCGACCACCCCGTCGAACAAACAACCATCCTGCTGGCCCCGGGCGAACGCGCCGACGTGGTCGTCGACTTCGCCGCCTTCCCGCCCGGCACCGCCGTCACCATGAACAACACGCTGGGAGCCGGATCCACCGCGCAGATCATGCTGTTCCGCGTCACCGGACGTGCCAGCGACGACAGCCACGTCCCAGCACGCCTCAGCCACGTCGAGCCCCTCCGGCGCAGCCAGGCCGTGCGGACCCGAGACTGGCGCTTCCGCCGAGCACCCACCGGCGAGCACCCGAGCTGGCTGATCAACGACCGGCCCTTCGACCCCGCACGCATCGACGCCGACGTCACCCTCGGCGACGTCGAGATCTGGCGGTTCACCAGCGACCTGCACCACCCCGTGCACGCACACCTGAACCCGTTCCAGGTGCTGTCGCGGCGCGGCGGCGCACCCGGCCCGTACGACCTCGGCTGGAAGGACACCGTCGACGTCTCCCCGAGCGAGACCGTCGAGGTGCTCGTGCGCTTCACCGACTATGCCGGCCGGTACCTCCTGCACTGCCACAACCTCGAGCACGAGGACATGGCCATGATGGCCGCCTTCCGCACCCGGTAGCTGACGCCCCACCCGAGGAGGACTCAGATGACGACGGACCTGTCTGCCCACGACCGCTTGTCTACTCTCGACCGCACGTGGCCCCATCTGGAGCGCGTCACCGGCGCGGTCGGCCTGGCCGCGATAGTGCTGATCTTCGGCTCGGTGATCGTCATCGGCGAGGGTGAACCACCGACCGTGGCCACTGTCGCGCAGTCCGCCCGCTACTTCCGCGAGGCCGACGGCGCCTGGCTGCAGGCAGCGTCCGCCTTGTTCGCCATCAGCCTGCTGGTGTTCCTGTGGTTTGCCGTCGGCCTGAGCCAGATCCTGCGCCGCGCCGAGCCCGACCCGCCGTGGTGCTCGACGGTCGCACAGCTGTCGGGGGTGCTCGCCGTGGCCTTCGGCCTGGTCAACACCAGCATCGAGGCGGCCGCCCACCGTGGCGACGTGATCGACCCCACCGTGGCGGCCTACGCCTGGGACGTGGGCACCTTCGGCTTCGCCAACGCCCGGCTCGCCCTGGGCGGCTTCGCCCTGGCCGCGGGGCTCGCCGCGCGCGCGTCCGGTCTCTTCCCGCGCTGGCTGGCCTGGCTCGGCATCGTCAGCGGAGCCCTCCTGGTGCTGGCCCGGTTCGTCTGGAGTGCCGATGTGCTGTGGACGTTCCCGTACCTCGCGATGTGGCTCTGGATGCTCATCACCTGTGTGCTGCTGGTGCGCCGCGGCCCGAGCGTCTCGGTGAGTCGGCGCACGGCACCGTAGGCACGGTCGTCCGTCCATCCATCCATCCATCCGCGCGTCCGTGCCGGGCCGTCAGGTCGCGGCGGCCTCCGTCGCGGGCTCGGGCGTGGTGCCCGTCGTGTAGAGGCGGGTGATGACGTCCTCGATGGGGGGTTCGCGGATCGCGAGGTCGACGAGGGGGTAGCGGGCGGCGACCTCGGCGACGAGCGGGGCGGCGCTGGCCCCGGCGGGGAAGGCCAGCCACTGCCGGGGGCCCTCGACGCGGACCACGCGGGCGCCGGGCGTGGCGACCTCGAGCCGAGGCATCGGCGAGGCCAGGTCGACGATGAGCGTCCGCTCGCCGCCGAGGCGGTCGCGCAGGGTGGCGAGGTCGCCGTCGAAGCCGAGCCGGCCGTGGTCGATGACCAGGACACGCCGGCAGAGCTGCTCGATGTCGGCGGTGTCGTGCGTCGTCAGCATGATCGTGGTCGCCTGTTCGCGGTTCTTCTCGGCAAGGAACGCCCGCACCGCCGCCTTGGAGACGACGTCGAGGCCGATGGTCGGCTCATCGAGGTAGACGATCGCCGGGTCGTGCAGGAACGCGGCCGTCAGGTCACCACGCATCCGCTGGCCGAGGGACAGCTGGCGCACCGGGGTGTCCAGGAACGGGCCGAGGTCGAGCATCTCGACGAACCGGGCGAGGTTCGCGCGGAACTGGCCGGACGGCACCCGGTAGAGATGGCGGACCAGCTCGAAGCTGTCACGCAGCGGCAGGTCCCACCACAGCGTCGAACGCTG
>NZ_JASNFO010000082.1:0-83431 GCF_032027725.1 Pseudofrankia coriaricola
CGGGCCCCCGCGGAGGCCCGGCCACGGAGCGAAGCGAACGTGGTTGGGCCGCAGCGGAGGTCGCCGGAGCGCACGTGAGCGCAGGAGGACGGCGCGCGGAGGTCCCGTGGGAGCGAAGCGAGTACGGGGCCGTAGCGCGCCGCCCGCACGGAGCGAACCAGCAACAACCTTCTGCCCCGACCCCGCCCGACACTGGTCAAGGCTTTCTCCAGTCAACCCCGCCCCCGCTACCTAACCCGCGACGAGCTCCATGATCTCGTCGGAGATGTCGGCGTTGAACCAGACGGACTGGACGTCGTCGAGGTCCTCAAGGGCATCGACGATCTTGAGCACCTTGCGGGCGGGCTCGGCCTCCAGCGGCACGCTGACGCTCGGGAGCCAGGAGATCTCGGCGGAGTCCACCGTCAGGCCCGCGTCCGTCGCCGCGACCCGCACCGTGTGCAGGTCGGTGGCCTCGGCGACCACCTCGAAGGCCTCACCGAGATCGTTGACCTCGTCGGCGCCGGCGTCGAGGACCGCCAGCAGCACGTCGTCCTCGGTCAGCCCCGCGGTCTTGGTGACCAGCACGACGCCCTTGCGGTTGAACAGGTAGGCGACCGAACCCGGGTCGGCGATCGTGCCGCCGTTGCGGGTGACGGCCACCCGGACGTCGGAGGCGGCACGGTTGCGGTTGTCGGTGAGGCACTCGACCATCACCGCGACCCCGCTCGGGCCGTACGCCTCGTAGGTGATCGACTCGTAGGTCACGCCGCCGGCCAGCTCGCCGGAGCCGCGTTTGACCGCCCGCTCGATGTTGTCGTTCGGCACCGACTGCGACTTCGCCTTCGCGATCGCGTCGGCGAGGGTGGGGTTACCGGCCGGGTCTCCGCCGCCGGTCTTCGCGGCCACCTCGATCGTCTTGATCAGCTTGGCGAACAGCTTGCCACGACGGGCGTCGATGACCGCCTTCTTGTGCTTCGTGGTCGCCCACTTGGAGTGACCGCTCATGCCTGCCCCTCTGTTGACCCAACGCCTCCAGCGACGCGACGATGCAGCACGGTCGCGCCTCCTTCGGCCAGTCCGTCGGCCCGGCCGTTCCCGGCACGGGAAACTTCATGATCGCACAAGGCTGGTGGGTGCGCGAGAATGGCGGAGCCTCGCGCACCTGAGGCCAAGTTCTGGCTGTCAGGCCGGGCGGGCACCAATGCCGGCCGACCGGGTGAACGTAGTGTTTCCTCCTACCATCTTTGCAACGACCTCGGGTCGCCCAGCCCCTCGGGTCGCCCAGCCCCTCGGGTCGCCCAGCCCCTCGGGTCGAGCGAAGCTCGACGACCGGGAACGGCCCGCGGAGCGCCGTCGCCGGCGTCCTGGGAGCCGGCCGGGGCGCCTCACCCACCGCGGGCTGGGTGAAACCGTGCCGGCCGCCCGCCATCCCGCGGGCCACGACGGGCCACCGCGGGCCAGGGGACGGCCCGGCGCCGGGCGCCGTCAGCCCCGCGCGGGCCGGCGGGCCACCAGGTCGACGAACAGCTCGTGCATCCGAATGTCCCCCGTCAGCTCCGGGTGGAACGACGTCGCCAGCAGGTGGCCCTGCCGGACCGCCACAGGGTGTTCCCCGACTCTGGCGAGGATCGTCACCCCATCTCCGGCCTTCTCCACCCATGGCGCGCGGATGAACACGGCGTGCAGCGGCGGGCCGGTCAGGCCCTCGACCTCCAGGTCGGCCTCGAACGAGTCGACCTGCCGGCCGAAGGCGTTGCGCCGCACGACGACGTCGAGCCCGCCGATCAGCGGCTGGTCCGGGCGGCCGTCGAGCACGTCCTGAGCGAGCAGGATCATCCCGGCGCACGAGCCGTACACCGGCAGGCCGTCGCCGACCGCGGCGCGCAGCGGCTCGAGCAGCCCGAAGATCCGCAGCAGCCGCCCGATCGCCGTCGACTCCCCGCCCGGCAGGACGAGCCCGTCGACGGCGGCGAGCTCCTCGGGCCGGCGCACCTCGACCGCCTCCGCCCCGGCCGCCGCCAGCGCCCGGGCATGCTCCCGCACGTCCCCCTGCAGCGCCAGCACCCCGATGCGGGCATTGGTCGAAGTCACGTCCGCCTCTCTGGCCGCGCGAAGCGCGGCATCGGGGGGTCCGGGGCCCCGGGGTCCCCGAGGATCCGCGGCAGCGGATCTCCGGGGGAGGTGTCCCCCCGGGTCGACATCGCGGGCACTGGGGAACCTGCCCGAAGGGCAGCGAACAGGGGTGTCCGCCTCGCCGCCGAGCTCACCACCCGCGGTCGGCGTAGCGGGCCGCCGCGGGCAGCTCGCCCACGTTGATGCCGACCATGGCCTCGCCGAGACCGCGGGAGACCTTGGCGATCACACCGGGGTCGTTGTACATCGTCGTCGCCTCGACGATCGCCCGCGCCCGCTTGGCCGGGTCGCCGGACTTGAAGATGCCGGAGCCGACGAACACGCCGTCGGCGCCGAGCTGCATCATCAGTGCCGCGTCCGCCGGGGTGGCGATGCCGCCGGCGGTGAACAGCACGACCGGCAGCTTGCCGAGCCGGGCCACCTCCGCGACCAGGTCATGCGGCGCGCGCAGCTCCTTGGCGGCGGCGTAGAGCTCGTCCGCGGGCAGCGTCGACAGCCGGGCGATCTCCCCGCGGATCGTGCGCATGTGCACGACGGCGTTGGACACCTCGCCGGTGCCCGCCTCGCCCTTCGAGCGGATCATCGCGGCGCCCTCGGAGATCCGCCGCAACGCCTCGCCCAGGTTCGTCGCGCCGCAGACGAACGGGACCGTGAACGCCCACTTGTCGATGTGGTGGTGCGGGTCGGCCGGGGTGAGCACCTCGGACTCGTCGACGTAGTCGACGCCCAGAGCCTGCAGCACCTGCGCCTCGACGAAGTGCCCGATCCGGGCCTTCGCCATGACCGGGATGGAGACGGCCTCGACGATCCCCTGGATCATGTCAGGATCGCTCATCCGGGCGACGCCGCCCTGGGCGCGGATGTCGGCGGGGACCCGCTCGAGCGCCATCACGGCGACGGCCCCGGCGTCCTCGGCGATCTTGGCCTGCTCAGGTGTGACCACGTCCATGATCACACCACCCTTGAGCATCTCGGCCATGCCGCGCTTCACGGGCATGGTGCCGGCCTGCCTCGCCGGCCCGGCGGGCGCGGGGACTCCGGCGGGCGTTCCAGCTGGCGTAGCTCCGGCAGGCATGGCGGTCCGTCTCTCTCGGGTGTCCTCGTCACGGTCAGGTGCTCCGGTCATGTCCCGCGCCGGTCGGCCCTCGGCCGTGGCGGCCGCGTGCCTCCTGTCGTCCCGACGGACCACAGAACCCGCGCGTCGGGGCCGGACAGGGCAGGCATTGGAAGGCGGTTCGGGGCTTTGCCCCAGCCCTCGGCCGGCCTTCCCGACCGGCCTCAGGTGATCCCCGGCCGGCCGCCACGGCCAGCCCTCACCGCGCCCCGGGCGGACATACCACCACCATGGTACGGCCGGACGCCGCACCCGACCCTCATCACGACACGTCCCGCTGATCACTCCCGGCGGCTGGCGCCCCCGGCCACTCCGCCGCTCCGGCCACCACCGCTATATGGCTCCGCCCGGAACCACCCGGGTCGGGCGCCCAATGCCCGGCGGCGGGGCGCCCAGCGGCCCGCCCCGTGCCGGCAGGGCGTCGTCGATCTCGAAGTAGGCCGGCAGCGGGCGCCGGCTGCCCAGGCGCGTCATCCGCACCAGGCGCCGGCCACGCAGCGCCCGCAGGTCGCGCACCGCGTCGTTGTGCAGCTGGCGGGCAAGCGCCACCCGGGCCGCCGCCGAGTCGACGGCGTGCAGTAGCTCAGGGGCACCCTGGCCGGCGCTGCCCACCTCGGGCGCGCGCAGCGCACGGCTGAGCTCGTTCTCCGTGTCCTCGACGCCGTTGTCCAGCGACGCGCCGGCCCGCAGCGCCGCATGCCCGGCCAGCGCCTGCTCGGCCGCCGCTGCCAGCGAGACGAGCCCGCGGCTTTCGGCCAGTGCGACCGCCGCCTGGGCGCGGGCGGCGAGCTGGGCGACCAGCCCGGCCCGGGCCGCGTCCACCCGGACGCCGAGCCGGTCGAGGCGACGGGCGATCCAGGTGAGGTAGGTCGCGATCGCCACCACGACGGCGACCACGGCCACGACGACTGTCATTCCGGGCAGCGTAGACGACCAGGCGACCGCCCGGCCCGGGACGTCCCAAGCATCACAGAACCTTCCGCCCAGGAAGGTTCAGGCGTCCGCGGCGGAGGCCAGGGAGACGGGGTCTGCGCCGGCGGTGACCATGCGGTAGATGTCGACGATCGACTCGACGATCACCGGCCAGTCGTAGCCGGCGACGAGGGCCCGGCCGCGCCGGGCGAGCGCGGCGCGCGCCGCGTCGTCGCCGAGCAGGTCGGCGAGCCCCGCGGCGAGCTGGGCCGGCTCGCCGACGCCGAACAGCCGCCCCGCCCTGCCGTCGTCCAGCACCCGGCGGAACGCGTCGAGGTCGCTGGCCATGACGGGGGTTCCCGCCGCCATCGCCTCCAGCAGCACGATGCCGAAGCTCTCCTGGCCGGTGTTCGGCGCGCAGTACACGTCGGCGGAGGCGAACACCCGGGCCTTGTCCTCCCCCGGCACGAGGCCGACGAGGTCCACCCGGTCACGCAGCGGTGGGTCGAGCCGGGATCGCACCGCCGCCACGTCACCCGGGCCGGCGACAAGCAGGCGCACGCCCGGCACCCGGCGGGCGAGTTCCGGGAGCGCGGCGAGCAGTACGTCCAGCCCCTTGCGGGGCTCGTCGATGCGCCCGAGGAAGCACACGGTGTGCCGCGGCGGCTCGTAGCCGGGCAGCGGGCGGGCGTCCGCGAACGCGGCGACGCGCACCCCGTTCGGGATCAGTACCGCGCTGGTGCCGAGATGCTCGACGATCGTGCGCCTGGCCGCCTCGGAGACGGCGATCCGGGCTCGCAGTTTCTCCAGCGATGGCTGGAGGGCGCCCTGGGCGGCGGTGAGGATCTTCGAACGCGGGTTGGCCGTGTGGAAGGTGCCGATGATCGGGCCGTCGGCGAGCATGCAGGCGAGCAGGCCGACGCTCGGAGCGGTCGGCTCGTGGACGTGCAGCACGTCGAAGTCGTGCTCACGCAGCCAGCGGCGCACCCGCGTCGCCGAGACCGGGCCCATCAGCACCCGGGACACCGAGCCGTTGTACGGCACCGGCAGCGCACGGCCGGCGTCGACGGCGTAGGGCGGCAGCGCGTCCGCGTCGTCGACCGGAGTGATCACCGACACCTCGTGCCCGGCCGCGATCAGCGTCTCCGCCAGGTCCCGGACGTGGACCTGCACCCCGCCCGGGACGTCCCAGGTGTAAGGACAGGCCAGCCCGACCCTCACCGCTCTCCCGGCCCCGACGGGCCGCCGTTCCCGCCGGCCTCGACGTCACCGTTCCCACCGGCCGCGCCACCGGGCGCCGCCTGGCCGGCGGCCCGCTCCGGCGCCGCCCCGTCCGGCTCGTCCAGCCAGACACGCTGCAGCATGTGCCAGTCGGCCGGGTGCTCGACGATGACCGCCGCGAACGCGTCGGCCATTTCCTGGGTCATCGTCGCCACGTCGGTGTGCTCGACGGGCGGGAAGATCCGCCCGCGCCACGCCTTTCCCTCGAACCAGAGCGTGGTCGGCAGCAACGCGGCGCCGGTGCGCAGCGCGAGCGCCGCCGGCCCCGCCGCCATCCGCGCCGACGCGCCGAAGAAGTCCACGGGCACACCGCGCGCGGACAGGTCCCGGTCGGCCAGCAGGCAGAGGCAGCCGCCGGCCAGGAGCCGCTCGATGAGCAGCGCCGACGGCGGCTCGGCGCCGCCGGTGAGCGGGATGACCTCCATCCCGAGCGACTCGCGGAACGCGACGAACCGGTCGAACAGCGACTCAGGCTTCAGCCGCTCGGCGACGGTGGTGAAGGGCACGCCGGTGCCCGCGAGCCAGGCGCCGGCCTGCTCCCAGTTCCCCATGTGCGGCAGCGCCAGGATCATGCCCTTGCCGGCGGCGTACGCGTCGCGCAGGTAGTGCTCGTCGTGGATGAACATGTCCCCGATGTAGCGCTCGGGCGGCATGTCCTGGAGCCGGAAGACCTCGAGCCAGTAGCGCGCGTACGAGCGCATTGCGGCCTTCGTCAGTGCGTCGAGGTCGGTGCCGTCGGGCACGGCGTGCGCGAGGTTCGACCGCAGCCGCCGCACTCCCTTGCCACCGCGGCGGGTAGCCCAGTCGGCCCCGGCGGCGAAACCGCGCGCGGCGAGCCGCTCGGGCAGCGCGCGCACGACCCGCCAGCCCACGGCATAGGTGAGGTCGGTGAACCGTCCGGAGGAGGGCACGGGACGCGGCCCCCGGTTCAGCCGGCCGAGGTGACCGGACCGGCCGCCTCGACACCGACGACCGCGCCGACCACGGCCCTCTGGCCCACCGGGCCGGCGGCCCGATCAGCCGAAGCCCCGTAAGCGGGCGCCCCGTTGGCCGCCGCCCCGTTGGCCGAGGGCTGGTCAGCCGAAGGCTCGCCAGCCGGCAGGGCGTCGGCGCCCGCGGCCTCCGGCGACGCGGCACCCGCGCCGCCGGAACGCTGGAACTGCCGGTACACGTGCCAGATCCGCTGGATGACCGTGATGACGGTCGCCGCGGCGAGCACCCACAGCGCGATCGGCAGCAGGTACGGCACACCGAGGCCATAGAGGCCAGAGGCGACGAGCAGGACAAGCAGCCGCTCGCCGCGCTCGGCGAGGCCGACGTTGCAGGTGAAACCGAGGCTTTCCGCCCGCGCCTTGACGTAGGACGTGACGGCGGCCGCGACCAGGCTGATCAGCGCCGCCCCGGCCAGCGGCAACGAGTCGCCGTCGCCCGCGTACCAGATCACCAGGGAGCCGAAGACCGCGCCGTCGCCCAGCCGGTCGGAGGTGGAGTCGAGGAAGGCGCCCCACTTCGACGAGATCCCGCGAGCCCGAGCGATCGCGCCGTCGATGAGATCCGAGAAGACGAACAGCGTGATCACGATGGTGCCGAGGAAGAACACGCCCCGGGTAAAGAAGCCGAGCGCGCCGCCGACCACTCCGACCGTGCCGATGATCGTCACCAGGTCCGGGGAGAGCGACGTCCTGGCCGCCCATCGGCTGAACGGCTCCAGCAGCCGGTTGATCTGCGGCCGCGCCTTGCTAGCGAGCATGTCCGTCCCGTCGTGTCCGGCGCGGTGTTCTTCGCGCGGGTTCACTGTATTGCTGGTTCGCTCCGTCCGGGCACGGCGCTACGGCCCCTTCCTTGCTTCGCTGCGGAAGGGACCTCCGCGCCGCGGGGTTCCTGCCGGATCGACGGAGCCTGCGGAGTCGATCTGGGAGGTCCGCCTCCTCCGCTCACGGGCGCTCCGGCGACCTCGCTGCGGCCCGCCTACATCGCTGCGCTCGTAGGCGGGCCTCCGCGAGGCGCGCCTCCGCGCCCAGCACGGTCACCCGCCGATGGAGCGTCACGGACCGGGCCAGGGGGGTGGTGTCGGAAGCACTTCGCTGCGCTCGTGCGGTGGGTTTCGCGTCCGAGCGGTGGCTTCCGCAGGGATCTAGCTTCGGGTCAGGCCCGGTCTTGGATTGGTGATGTTGCGGCGGCACGCAACCGGGCTGGCGCGGAGGCGCGCCTGCGCGGAGGCCCGGCCCACGAGCGAAGCGACGTGGGTTGGGCCGCAGCGCAGGTCGCCGGAGCGCACGTGAGCGGAGGAGGACACGGCGCGGAGTGGTCGTCCGAGCCGCCAGGCGAGGACGGCCGCGGAGCGCCGTGCCCGCACGGAGCGAACCATGACAACCTTCCCGCCCGACCCCAGGCTTGTCCCAGAGCGAACCACCGGACTTGTGCTTTAGGTCACATGAGCGCAGGCTGGGCGGCGACGTCAGTACCCGTCCGAGCGCAGGAGGCCAAAGGAGGCGCGAACGAACATGCTCTTTCTTTCCGCGCGCGGCGGCCCCCGCCCCCTGGAACGCAGGCCCCCGGAACGTCGGCTCATGACGCGCTAAGGCCAAAGGGCGCGCGATCATGGCGTAGCGGCGCGCCCGGAGGCTCCGTGGCCTGAAACCTGGGGCGCTCGGCAGGACCCGAACGGAGGCCGAGATGCCGTCTGCCGCGGCTAATGTCCGCAACGTCGTCCTCGTGGGTCACACCGGCGCGGGAAAGACCGCGCTGGTCGAGGACCTGCTCACCGTGACCGGCGCCGCGAGCGCCGGGCAGAGCCGCGAGCAGGCCCGCCACGGGGACGGCGAGCACCGTTCGACCCGCGGGATCAGCCTCACGCTGTCCGCGTTGCGCCATCGAAACATGACGATCAACCTGCTGGACACCCCCGGCTACCCGGACTTCGTCGGCGAGCTGCGCGCCGGGCTGCGCGCCGCCGACGCCGCGCTGTTCATCGTCAGCGCGGTCGACGGCATCGACGGCGCCACCAGGGCGCTGTGGGCCGAGTGCTCGGACGTGAACATGCCACGCGCCGTCGTCGTCACCCGCCTCGACCATCCCAGGGCCGACTTCACCGCCGCCGTCGCCGCCTGCCAGGACGCCTTCGGCACCGGCGTCCTGCCCGTCTTCCTACCCGACGGCGCCGCCCAGGGCGGTGACGAGGCCCGCCTGGTCGGGCTGCTCACCGGCCGCGTCGTCGAGTACGGCCGCGGAGGCCGGCACGAGGTCGACGAGCCCGCCGGGCTCGACGGCACCTTCGAGGCGGCCCGGGGCGCGCTGATCGAGGGCATCATCGCCGAGAGCGAGGACGAGGGCCTGCTCGACCGCTACCTCGGCGGTGAGGAGCTCGACCCCAAGATGCTGCTCGACGACGCCGAGACCGCCATCGCGCACGGCTCCTTCCACCCCGTGCTCCCGTTCGCGCGCGCCACGAACGGCGCCGGCCCGCCCGTCGGCTCGGTCGAGCTGCTCGACATGATGGTCGACGCGTTCCCCTCCCCCGCCGAACACCCGATGCCGCCGCTCACCCGCTGCGACGGGTCGGACTGCCCACGGATCTCCGCCGACCCGGACGGTCCGCTGCTCGCCGAGGTCGTACGCACCACCACCGACCCCTACGTCGGGCGGATGTCGGTCGTGCGGGTCTTCTCCGGCACGCTGCGCCCCGACGCCACGGTGCACGTATCAGGCCACGGGCGCGCCGCCGCCGGCCACCCCGACCACGACGTCGACGAGAAGATCGGCGGGCTGTCGCTGCCCGAGGGCACCGCGCTGCACCCCGTCGACGCCTGCCCGGCCGGCGGCATCTGCGTGGTGACGAAGCTCGGCACCGCCGAGACCGGTGACACCCTCTCCGACCGGGACGACCCACGCCTGCTCGCGCCGTGGGCGATGCCGGAGCCGTTGCTGCCGATCGCGATCGACCCGCGCACCAAGTCCGATGAGGACAAGCTGCCGGGGGCGCTCGCGCGCCTGGCCGCCGAGGACCCGACGGTGACCGTGCGGACGGACACCGAGACCGGGCAGCTGCTGCTGTGGTGCATAGGCGAGGCGCACGCCGACGTGCTGCTCGACCGGCTCGCGAGCCGGTACAGCGTCGACGTCGACCGCGGCGAGCCGCGGATCGCGCTGCGCGAGACCCTGCGCGGCGCGGCACACGGCCTCGGCCGGCACGTCAAGCAGTCCGGCGGGCACGGCCAGTACGCGATCTGCCAGATCGAGGTGGAGCCCCTCCCCGCTGGCTCGGGCCTCCAGTTCATCGACAAGATCGTCGGTGGCGCGGTCCCCCGCTCGTTCATCCCGTCCGTGGAGAAGGGCATCGCCGCCCAGATGGCCAAGGGTGTCACCACCGGCTGCCCGATGGTCGACATCCGGGTCCGCCTCGTCGACGGCAAGGCCCACAGCGTCGACTCGTCCGACATGGCGTTCCAGATCGCCGGCGGCCTCGCCCTGCGCGACGCCGCCGCGAAGGCCGGGGTGGCGCTGCTCGAGCCGATCCTGGAGGTCTCCGTCCTCGTGCCCGACGAGCACGTGGGCGCGGTCATGGGTGACCTCTCGGGCCGCCGCGGCCGCGTGATCGGGATGGAGCCCCTGGGCGCGGGCGACGTCGGTCGCACCGTCATCAGGGCGGAGGTCCCCGAGCTGGAGATGATCCGCTACGCCATCGAGCTGCGTTCCCTTACCCAGGGCACCGGCACCTTCACCCGCTCCCCGGCTCGCTACGAGCCCATGCCCGACCATGTGGCATCCACGATGATCCGCGACCGCGCCAGCTGACCTTCTGCCCCGGTCGAGGCGCCCCCGCCTCGACCGGGCAGAAGGCGGACTCGTACCGCTGTCAGCCCTCGCCGGCGGTCTTCTCCCAGGCGTCGGCGATCAGCGCCCTGGTCTCGCCCAGCAGCGCGGGCAGCACCCTGGTGCCCCCGATCACCGGCATGAAGTTCGTGTCCCCGCCCCAGCGCGGCACCACGTGCTGGTGCACATGCGCCGCGATCCCCGCGCCGGCGACCGACCCGAGGTTCATCCCGGTGTTGAACCCGTGTGCCCCGCTGGCCAGCCGCAGCGCGCGCAGCGCCCGCTGCATGAAGAACGCCATCTCGGTCGTCTCGTCCGGCGTGAGGTCGGCGTAGTCGGCCACGTGCCGGTACGGGACCACCATCAGATGCCCCGCGTTGTACGGGTAGAGGTTGAGCACCGCATAGACCACCGCGCCACGGGCTACCACGAGCCCGTCCTGGTCGGTCATCGCCGGAATCAGGCAGAACGGGCACCCGTCGCTGTCCGACCGCCCCTCGCCTTTGATGTAGGCCATCCGATGCGGTGTGTACAGCCGCCGGAATGCGTCCGGCATCCCGACGCCCGCCTGCTCGTCCAGCCAGATCCCGCTCGGCGTCGAGCCGTCCGCCACCCCGCTCAACCGCCTACCTCACATCCCTGCCATCCCGCACCGCGCCCCCGACCGTACCAGCCCCACTGGCACCGCCAGCCCCACCCGAATCCCGCCTACCTGCCCGCCGGGCAGCCAGTCGCGCGCCCCGACGACTCCGCGGCACCGCTACCCGGATCCGCCACCGGCCGTCCCACTGCCCATCCAGGCCAAGCCCCATACCCGCCGGCAGCCCGCCCCAACCAGGGTGACGCCCGGCCTGCCGCCGTCCCGCCCAGGGTGACCCGCCCCCCTCTCCCGCCCAGACCGGGGCATAGCCCTAGTCGATCAGTGGCCACCAACTCGGCCACCGTTCAGACTCGGACCGACACCCGACCCGAGGAGACTCATGACCCCCGGCCGCCCAAGCGCGACCAAGTCCCCGAGCAAACGGGAAGCCGAAGCAATCCCACCCCTGATTCCGTCCAAAGCCCCGCGACCCGACACACCCATACATCGCCGCACAAGACCAGAACCTCGTCGCGACGCCCCCCTCCAGCACCGCACAAGACCGGATGCCCACGGCGACGCATCCCAACATGGCCCCGCAAGTCCGGAAGTCATGATGACGCACCAAGCACTGCCGTACCAAGCCGGCAGCCCATCGCGCCGCACCCGAAACAACGCCACGCAAGAAACGAGAAAGGCCGCAACGCGCGAAGCGCGAGCGGCCGGGGGTGTCGGGGGGCAAAGCCCCCTGACCCCGGGGGTTCCAGGGGGTCGCCCCCCTGGGTAGACATCGCGGCCGGTGGCGAAGCCGCCCAAAGGCGGCGAGCAGCCGAATCCCGGCTCGTGGGCGTACGTGGTTTCGAACCACGGACCTCTGCCGTGTGAAGGCAGCGCTCTACCCCTGAGCTATACGCCCGCTAGTCGCAGCCGAACTCGATCTCTGGCCGGATGGTCGAGTAGTCCCTGACCGATCATCTCGTCGATCAACCACTCCACCGACCAGTCCCTCGATCGACTGACTGTGGGGCTCAGCTTACACAACCCGATGGGAGGGATGAAACGGCGTGCCGCATGGGCTCCGCGTGGGTCGAGCCTCGCGTCAGGGGCATGTCCGTCCCATGTCTGACTGATGTTCGGTCACTGGGGCTCCTGTGGGCGTTGGTCGGCACTCGCCGTGGTTGAGGACCGCGCCGCGGGGAACGATGTCGGGGCACGGCCACGGCAGTGGGGTCCGTGTCCGGGAGGTTCCCGGTGGGGTCGCAACGAGGACCGACGTCGCCTCCCGGTGGCTCGGACCGACGCCGGCCCCCCGCAACGGGGACCTGACGGATGTGGGCGCCTCTCCCAGAGACTCGCGACGCGGATCTTTGGGGATCCAGGGCTCCCCGGACGGGCAACTCGCCCGAACCGTCGTAACAGATGTTGTCTTGGCATAACCTTGTTTCCTACGAGACGCAGAGTGGGAACTATCTCGTTACACGGGTGCTCGCCCGCACCACCGCACCGCTGAGAGGCCGCCCGATGACTATTCGTCACGATTCGATCACCGCAGAACTCGCCCTCCGGCTCGTCGTGCCAGGGGGTGCCCCGGTCCCAGTCGCCGCGACGGTCCGGTATGAGCCCGACGACCCATATGCGGTCAGCATCGGGTTCCGCACCGGAGCGGACGAGGTCGTCGAGTGGACCTTCGCCCGGCAGCTCCTGAGCGACGGCGTCCGTCGCCCGGCCGGTGACGGGGACGTCCAGGTCTGGCCCGCGGCGCAGTCGGGCGGCAGGATCGTCTGCCTGTCGCTGTCGAGCCCGTCAGGGCACGCCCTGTTCGAGATGCCCCGCTCAGAGGTGCTGGCGTTCCTACGCCGCACCTACGCGGCCGTCCCTCTCGGCAGTGAGAGCGACGTGATCGACCTCGACGCCGAGCTGGCTCTCCTCATCTGGGGTGGCCCCGACCGGTGATGCGCCCGGGTCGGGCGCCGCCAGGGCCCGACCCGCGAATTCCGGTGCGGGCACCGTCCGGCGAACGACATATCGCCAGGCCCGTCCGGTGGGCCCCCACCGGACGGGTTTTTTCGCCCCGCAATCCGGTTGGGCACCACACCGCCGACATGGCGCCACGGCCCAGGCCGCGACCGACGCCGCCGGCTGCTCTCACGATCACCCAGGCCAGACGTCCCGCTCCGGCGTCATCCGGCCGACCCACCACTTCCGGGGTACCGCATCGCCTACGCAGGCAAGCTCATCGAAGCGCCACCAAGTGCCCCAGGCCGACAGCCCTCCGCCGCCAAGCCAACCACCCGCGGCCCCACCAGCCCACCACGACAAACCCACCCCGGCCGGCAAGATCGGCAGCCCATCGCAAATCGCCCAAACACGACCACGCAGAGCCGGCACCTCATCGGGACACACCAAGCGCGGCCATACAAAGCCGGCAGCCCATCGCGCCGCACCCGAAACAACGCCACGCAAGAAACGAGAAAGGCCGCAACACGCGAAGCGCGAGCGGCCGGGGGGCAAAGCCCCCTGACCCGGGGGTTCCAGGGGGTCGCCCCCTTGGGCAGACATCGCGGCCGGTGGCGAAGCCGCCAAAAGGCGGCGAGCAGCCGAATCCCGGCTCGTGGGCGATACTGGGATTGAACCAGTGGCCTCTACCGTGTCAAGGTAGCGCTCTCCCACTGAGCTAATCGCCCGAAAGGGTTTTTACACCCGTGTAAGTGCGAGGCGGAGGCGGGAATCGAACCCGCGTACAGGGCTTTGCAGGCCCTTGCCTAAGCCACTCGGCCACTCCGCCGGAGGAGGCCTTGACGGGCTTGACCTCGTGACCTCGCTACTTCCGAGCGGACGACGGGATTCGAACCCGCGACCCTCACCTTGGCAAGGTGATGCTCTACCAACTGAGCCACGTCCGCGTGCGTTGCCTACTGTACAGGACCGAGATCCTGTCACCATGACCGTGTCTCACGACTCGATCACTAACCGGTAGGTTCGCCGCCCTCCGGAGTCTAGCAGAAGGCCCAGGTTACCCCGGTTTGCCTCCCTTTGCCGCTCCCCATCGGGTGCAAGGTGAACTCTAGCGGACGGCGGGGCCGATCGTCGAACAGCGCGCAAGCGTCGTCCAGATGTTGCGCGATACCCCGCGCCATCGGTCTGTCGTGGGCACCCGAGTGAGGCATCTTGCCCGCTCGGAGCGCCACGCCCGGCCGGTCTCCGCCCACGCGCAAGGCTCGGCCGCCCAGCCCCCATCGTCATCATCACCACCCACCCGAGCCTCAGCACCCCGGCTGCCGCCACTCCGCGGCACCATCGGGTGGTGGCGTCCCGCGGCGCGCACGGTTTGGCTGCCACCAGTCGCGCCGACGCCCTCGAGACCCAGGCTCCACGCCTCAGGTCCCCGCCGCGCCGTCCTCTGTCGGCGAGTTGTGGCGGCTCAGCCCGCCTATGGACGTGCGCATCCGACACAGTCCGCGCGCATCCGACACAGTCCGCATCGCGTCGTCCGACCTGTGTTGGATGCGCACGCCTATGGGCGGGCTGAAGCGACACAGCTCGACCGTCCGGCGGAGCCCGGCGGAACGGTGCCTGAGGCACCGCCGTCGCGAGCCCAGCGGGACAGCCGAGGCCCCTCGCGATAGGCCCCCAGCGGCCGTGTCAGCCGCATACAAGCAGTCACTCTAAGGGATCGACACTGGTAGCGGACCTCGCCCCGACCGTCCGAGAATGACCGGCCGGATGTCGCGCTCCTCAGGCGTTCAGCTCGCGGGTGCGGTGAGGTAGCGGGCGATGCCGGTGGCGATGCCGTCGGCGGCGCGCTGGCGCCAGGCGGGGTCGCTGACGCGCGCCGCGTCAGCCGGGTTGCGCATGTTGGCGCACTCGACGAAGACCTTGGGAACCGTCGACAGGTTCAGGCCGCCCAGATCGGACCGGTCGACGATGCCCTGGTGGGTGGGGAGGTAGTTGGCTGGTGCCTCACCGGTCGAGGACGCGAAGGCGTCGCGCAGCTGGGTCGCCAGCCGCCCGGAGGCGACCACGATGCCGGCGTTCACGCTGTCGGGCGCGCGGTCCGGTGCGATGACGTGGAACCCGAAGCCGTCCGCTGGGCCGCCGTCGGCGTGGATGGAGACGGCGGCGTCGGCGTGCGCGTCGGCGCTGGCCCGGGCACGCGCGTCGACGCACGGGCCGACGCCGGTGTCATTGTTCCTCGTCAGCACGACGGTGGCGCCGCGGTCGCGCAGCAGCTGGGCCGTCCGGTTCGCCACGTCCCAGGTGAATGCGTGCTCCGGGTAGCCGGCGTCGGTGCTCGCGCCGACGGTGTCGCACTCCTTCAGGAAGCCGCCGGCGTCGACCTTGCGGTCGATCTGCGCCGGCGCCGCGCCGTTGCCGCCGTCATGCCCCGGGTCGAGCACGACCACCCGCCCGCGCAGGTCGTCCTCCGGCGGCACCGCGCCGGGGGCCGCGGAGCTGGGAACCACCGGGCTGGGGACCGCCGTCGCCGACGGAACCCCGCCCGGCACCGCCGAGGCGGGCGCGTCGCCAGCCCCGCTCGCGCCGGCCGCGCCGTCCACGGCGGCGTGCCCCGCAGACGGGGCCCCACCGGCCGCGCCGCCCGCCAGCACGGCCACCAGTACCGCCAGGAGCAGCACCACGGCCGCCGTCAGCGCCAGCATGGGCCGCGGTACCCCCCTGCCGGCGGCGAGCGGCGACCGTCCCGCGAGCACGTAACTCCGCTCGCTCTGCCGGGACGGCCCTTTCCGGCGCCCCCCGACCGCCTGCCGCGGTCGCGGCCGCGGCGCCGCGCGGCCACCGGTCGGGCGGCCGCCGCCCGCGGGCGGCGGGCGGCTCCCGGACGGGGAAGGATCAGCCGGTGGTGACAAAGTCAATGAGCTCCTCGACCGCGCGTAGCAGACCCACCTCGAGGTCGCTGTAGCTGTCCACGGACGCCAGCACGCGCCGCCACATCTCGGCGGGTTCGCGCACGCCGAGCGCGCGACACACGCCTTCCTTCCACGGCTGCCCGCGTGGCACCTCGGGCCAGGCCTGGATGCCGACGGAGGCGGGCTTCACCGCCTGCCAGATGTCAACGTAGGGATGGCCCGTCACCAGGATGTGCTCGCCTGTGACGGACGCGGCGATCCGGCTCTCCTTGGAGCCGGCGACCAGGTGGTCGACGAGCACCCCCAGCCGGCGCCCGGCGCCCGGCCGGAACGCCGCCACGATCGCCGGCAGCTCGTCCACTCCGTCGAGGGGTTCCACGACGACGCCCTCGACCCTCAGGTCGTCGCCCCAGACCCGCTCGACGAGCGCCGCGTCGTGCAGGCCCTCGACGTAGATCCGGCCGGCCCTGGCGACCCGCGCCGGCGCGTTCGGCACCGCGACCGAGCCGGACGCGGTCCGCCCGGGACCCGCGGGCGCGGCCCGCCGCGACCGGACCAGAGTCACCCGCCGGCCCTCCAACAGGAACGCCCCGTCTTCCAGTGGGAAGAGGCGGCGGACGCCGAACCGGTCCTCCAACGTGACCCCGGTGGCGTCCAAGCCGACGACGGCGCCGCAGAAACCACTCCCCGCGTCCTCGACGACGAGGTCCGGCTCCGCCTCGACAACGGGTATGGCTGCCGGCGCCTTCTTCGCGGAAGGGGCCAGTACATCCCGGCCATAGTCGCGGCTACGCATACCCGACACCCTAGGATCACAGCACGAGTGACCCCACGCGGGCACACCGGGCGGCACGGGAGGAACACGCCGATGACGACGTATGGCCCTGGGGTCGCGTTGATCGTCGTCGACCTGCAGAACGACTTCGCGACGAGGGAAGGCAGCCTGTACGTCCGTGGCGGCGAGGAGATCGTCGACGCGGTGAATGCGCAGGTGGAGAGGGCGACCGCGGCCGGTTCACCCGTTTTCTGGACGCAGGACTGGCACCCTGAGGTCACGCCGCATTTCGTGACGTCCGGGGGCGTCTGGCCGCCGCACTGCGTGGCCGGGACGGCCGGCGCCGAGTTCCACACCGGTACCCGTGTCACCGGCGAGGTGATCCGCAAGGGTGTCGACGGTGCCGACGGCTACTCGGGGTTCTCGGTGCGCGACCCCAGGTCGGGCGAGCGGACGTCGACCGTGCTTGGTGACCGGCTCGTGGCGGCCGGCTGCGGCCAGGTGGTGGTCGTCGGTCTCGCCGGCGACTACTGCGTCAAGGAAACAGCCCTGGACGCCAGGCGTCTCGGGCTGGACGTCGTCGTCCCGCTCGAGCTCACCCGCTTCGTCAACCTTCAGCCAGGCGACGACGAACGCGCCGTCGCCGAACTGCGCGCCGCGGGCGTCCAGGTGGACACTCCCCCGCTGGCCAGGTCAGACGTCATCTCTTAGGCCGGGCGCGGGTCCCGGGCCGGGGGCGCGGACCTCCCCGATCGGCTTCACCGATCGGCATGGACCTCGGAGCCCCGGCGACCGGGCCTGCGCGGTATGGATGTGCGGTTTCCGTGTCTTGCGGGCGGATGGTCGTTATGCGGCGCAGTCCCGGCAGATCATGCGACGAGCATCTACCAGCTGGCTGCGATGGTGAACCAGGTAGCAGCTGGTGCAGGTGAACTCGTCAGCCTGGCGAGGCAGCACCCGCAGGTTCAGCTCCTCGCCGGACAGGTCAGCTCCGGGCAGGTCGAGCTCGGTCTCGAACGGGTCGACTTCATCACCGAGGTCGGCCGCCGCGTCCGCCCGCCGCGCCTTGAGGGCCTCCAGACTCTGCTCGGGGGCATCCTCGAGATCCGTGGTACGGGGGGTGTCGTAGTCGGTGGCCACTTGATTTCTCCCAGATGGTCGGGGTCCCTGCGAAACCGGCGAGGCCGATTTCGGAGGTCGCGCTCCTCGTGCCCAACCCACAACGCACGACTGTCTGGCAATGTGCCCAGGCTGTGCCCAGGACTTTCCTGTGGCCTTCGCCACACGATACGACCGGGTCACCGCGCAGCGTGGTCGTGCCGGCCCATGGCCGCGCCGCCGCCCCGCGCTCGATGGCCCGTCGGTATCGGCTGAACCTACGCCAGCCCGAAGCCCGACCAGGGCAAGCTGACGTCGTTCTGGCGAGCAATGTACGCAACCCAGCCACCGATGGTGACGCCGCACCAGCCCAGCCGGAGCCAAGTGGCCGCGATGTCGTCCCGCCAACCAACGCACGCACCGCACCCGCCGACGCCGCAGCAACCTGGCAAGGCATCAGCCGGCCACGAAATCGTCCGGCGGACAACGCGCCCACCCCAGCCACCGCCGGTGACGGCGCATCGGCGCAGCGCCAACCCAACCACGTCGTGAACCCGAATCCAGCCCCACCACCGCCATAGGCCAGGGCCCAGAACCACGCAGGGAGCAGGGTTCCTGCCGGATCGCGAAGCGATCTGGGAGGTCAGGCTCAGCGCCCGCGGACCTCCCAGATCGGCTACGCAAGCTCCCGGACCTCCCAGATCGACTCCGCAAGCTCCGTCGATCCGGCAGGAACCCCGGATCCGGCAGGGACCCCGGGCGGGCGGCGCGTCCAGCGCCCGCCGCCCCTTAGCCCGTGCGGCGCAGCCAGGTCACCGGGGCTCCATGGCCGCCGCGGCGCAGCGGCTCGAGCACGTCGTCCCAGTCGGTGCCGAGCAGCCGGTGCAGCCCGCGGGCGAGGGTGTCGCGGCCCTCGCCCCGCTCCAGCAGGGCACGCAGCGCGGCCTCTCCGATGACGACGTCGCCATTGGCGGCGATGCCGACCCGGTGCAGGCCGAGGTCGGGGGTGTAGGAGTAGCGCTCCGCGTCACAGCCGGGCGACGGGCCCTCGACGACCTCGAAGGAGACGTGGCCGAGGCGGCGCAGCCGGGTCGCGAGCCGGCCAGCGGTGGCGGGGGCGCCCCGCCACTCCAGCCCGGCGTAGAGGTTGCCCGGCCGGGCAGGCTGCGGCGACCAGGTGAGTGACACCGTCGCCGACAGTGCGCCGGACACGGCGAACTCCAGGTGTGGGCACAGCGCCGGCGGGCAGGCGAGCACCGACAACATGCCCGGCACCACGTTCGACGCCGAGCTGGATGACAGCCCATGGGCTGACGACATGACCACGGAGTACCTCCGTCGACGAGGAACGCCTTCCCCTTGCGTCTCGTCAGTGGTGGCCTGTTCCGTGTACTGGACGATCGTGCCATGTCGTGGGGGTTGCGGACCACCGGTTTCGCCACCCAAACGAGTTATCTCACCCGCAATCCGGGTGACAGTCCAGCCGAGGTGTCGTCGAGGTCTCCGGCGCGTGTCTGGTCCGTGCCGCCGCGCACCAGCCCGTGCCGGGTCGGGCTCGGCCCGCTTCCGCCGCGGACGGCCCCGTGAGCCACGACACGCTGGTCCTCGTTCGGCGCCACACGGTTCCCCCACCGGCCGATCCCGTTCGCCCAGCGTGCCGCATGCGCTCCTCCGTCCACGGAACACCAGGCGCGCGCACGGGCACCGGACCCATGAGGGGGTAGATTCCGTAGGCTTCGCGGGTATGTCGCAGGTCTGGCCTGGCCACCCCTATCCCCTGGGCGCCACATATGACGGGTCCGGCACCAACTTCGCGATCTTCTCCGAAGTGGCGGAGCGGGTCGAGCTGTGCCTGTTCGACGAGGCGGGCACCGAGCGGCGCGTCGAGCTGCATGAGAAGGACGCCTTCGTCTGGCACGGCTACCTGCCCGGAGTCGGCCCGGGCCAGCGCTACGGCTACCGGGTCCACGGCCCGCACGACCCGGCCCACGGCGTGCGCTGCAACCCGAGCAAGCTGCTGCTCGACCCGTACGCCAAGGCCGTCGACGGTGAGATCGACTGGGACCAGGCGTGCTTCGGCTACACCTTCGGCGACCCGGACAGCCTCAACACCGCGGACTCGGCGCCGCACGTGATGAAGTCGGTGGTGATCAGCCCGTTCTTCGACTGGAACGGCGACCGGCCGCCGCGCACCCCGTACGAGAAGACGGTCATCTACGAGGCGCACGTCCGCGGCCTGACCATGCGCCACCCCGACCTGCCCGACGGCTACCGCGGCACCTATGCCGGCGTCGCCCACCCGCTCATGATCGAGCACTACCAGAAGCTCGGCGTCACCGCCGTCGAGCTCATGCCGGTACACCAGTTCGTACACGACGAGCACCTGGTACGCCAGGGCCTGCGCAACTACTGGGGCTACAACTCGATCGCCTTCCTCGCCCCGCACAACGCCTACTCCGCCTCCGGCGGCCTCGGCCAGCAGGTCCAGGAGTTCAAGGGCATGGTCAGGGACCTGCACAACGCCGGGATCGAGGTGATCCTCGACGTCGTCTACAACCACACCGCGGAGGGCAACCACCTGGGCCCGATACTCTGCTTCCGCGGCATCGACAACGGGGCCTACTACCGGCTCATGGAGGACGACCCGCGGTATTACATGGACTACACCGGCACCGGCAACACGATGCACGTCCGCCACCCGCACGTGCTCCAGCTGATCATGGACTCGTTGCGTTACTGGGCGACGGAGATGCACGTCGACGGTTTCCGGTTCGACCTGGCCGCGACGCTCGCCCGCGAGTTCTACGACGTGGACCGCCTGTCGAGCTTCTTCGACCTGGTGCAGCAGGACCCGGTCGTCTCCCAGGTGAAGCTGATCGCCGAGCCGTGGGACGTCGGTGAGGGCGGCTACCAGGTCGGCAACTTCCCCCCGCTGTGGACCGAGTGGAACGGCAAGTACCGCGACACCGTCCGCGACTTCTGGCGCGGCGCCGACCACGGCATCGCCGAGTTCGCCTCCCGGCTGACCGGCTCCAGCGACCTCTACCAGTTCAACGGCCGCCGCCCGATCGCGTCGATCAACTTCGTCACCGCGCACGACGGCTTCACGCTCGCCGACCTGGTCTCATACAACGGCAAGCACAACGAGGCGAACGGCGAGGAGAACCGGGACGGCTCCGACGACAACCGGTCATGGAACTGCGGGGTCGAGGGGCCGACGGACGACGCGGCGGTGCTCGCGCTGCGCGGGGCGCAGGCCCGTAACCTGCTCACAACGCTGTTCCTGTCCCAGGGGGTGCCAATGCTCGTCGCCGGTGACGAGCTGGGCCGTACCCAGGGCGGCAACAACAACGGCTACTGCCAGGACAACGAGACGAGCTGGGTGGACTGGTCGCTGGCCACCCAGAACGCCGACCTGGAGCGGTTCACCGCCGCGGTGTCGCGGCTGCGCCGTGAACACCCCGTGTTCCGCCGCCGCCGGTTCTTCCACGGCGCCCCGATCCGGGGAACGGGCGACGGCGAGTACGAGGACGGCGCTCCCCCGAAGGACGACGGTGTCCCCCTGAAGGACATCGTGTGGCTGCGCCCGGACGGCGGCGAGATGTCCGACCACGACTGGGAGTCCGGCACGGCGCAGTCGCTGGCGGTGTTCCTCAATGGCCGCGGCATCCCCGACCCGGACGAACGCGGCGAGCCGGTCGTCGACACCTCGTTCCTGATGTTCTTCAACACCCACCACGAGACGGTCAGTTTCCAGGCGCCGCCGGCGGAGCTCGGGGCCAGCTGGGAGATCGTCGTCGACACCCGCGCCGCCGCCGAGCCCCCTGACGGCGACACCCGGGCGAACGCCGGGCCCCACCTGGTCAAGGCCGGCGACGCAATACCCCTCGACGCCCGCTCGACCCTGGTCCTGCGCCGTGCCGACTAAGCCCCCCCACCGATTCGCCCGAGGCACGCGGTCGGTCATGTGCTGCCTTGCGGGGGTCGGTGTGGCAAATCGCAGACCTCCCCGATCGCTAACCTCCCAGCAGACCTCCCAGATCGGCTCCGCCAATCCGGCGGGGACCCCGGGCTCCGCCGATCCGGCAGGGACCCTGTCGCCGATCGGGCAGGATCCCCGGGGACCCCGGCCAACTCGAGCCCATACCGACCGGCGTTGGCGCAGGCGCTTTCACGGCTCGCTCCACCTTGCTCGGGTCCGGGTCGTTGGACCGACCGCCGGTGGGGGGCGGATGGGGGGTCTCGATGAATGACGGCCCGATGGGCGACGAGCGCACCCGGGTCGTGCCGACGTCGACCTACCGGCTCCAGCTGCACCTGGAGTTCAACTTCACCGACGCCGCGGTGATCGTGCCGTACCTGGCGGCGCTCGGCGTCTCGCACCTGTACCTGTCGCCGGTCCTTGAGGCCGCGCCCGGCTCGATGCACGGCTACGACGTCGTCGAGCACGGCCGGATCAGCCCGGAGCTCGGCGGCGTCGGCGGGCTGCGCCGGCTCACCGCCGCCTGCCGGCGGGCGGGGCTGGGCCTCGTCGTCGACGTGGTGCCCAATCACATGGCCATCCCGACCCCACAGACCGCGAACCCCGTCTGGTGGTCGGTGCTGCGCGAGGGCCCCGACTCCCCCTACGCCGGCTGGTTCGACATCGACTGGGCGTCGACGGACAACCCGGGCAAGGTGCTGATGCCGCTGCTCGGCCAGCCGTTGCACGACTGCCTCGAGGCCGACGAGATCACCCTGGTCAGGACCGTCGACGCGGCGGAGACCGGCGCCGGGGACCTCGCCGGGTTCGGCGACGCGGGCGCCGACGATGACGCCGCCGACGGCGACGACTGGGTGATCACCTACTACGACCACGTCCTCCCGGTCGCGCCCGGCACCGCCGACCCGGACGACCTGGCCGGCACGCTCGACGCCCAGTACTACCGGCTGTGCTGGTGGCGCACCGCCGGCACCGAGCTCAACTACCGGCGGTTCTTCGACATCACCACGCTCCCGGCACTGCGCCAGGAGGACCCCGACGTCTTCGCCGCCACCCACCGCCTCCTCATCGACCTGGTCCGCGCCGGCACCGTCGAGGGGTTGCGCATCGACCACCCCGACGGCCTCGCCGACCCGGAGGAGTACCTGCGCCGGCTCTCGGACGCGACCGGCGGGGTGTGGACGGTCGTCGAGAAGATCCTCGAGGGCGACGAGTCACTGCCCGAGGCGTGGGCCTGCGACGGCACCACCGGCTACGAGGCCCTGAACAGGATCACCCGGCTCTTCCTCGACCCGCATGCCGCCCGCCCGCTGGCCGCGCTCTACGCCGAGGTCTCCGGCGAGGCGCCCGACTGGGCGCACACCGCGCACCAGGCCAAGCTGGACGTGCTGGACAACGTGCTGCGCCCCGAGCTGGACCGGCTGACGGCGCTCGCGCTCACCGAGGCCCGCCGGGACCGCGCCGACCTGACCCGCACCGGCCTGCGCGAGGCGCTGCGCGAGGTGCTCGCCGGCTTCGGCGTCTACCGGGCCTACCTCCGCCCCGACGGCACGCCGTCGCTGGAGGCCCGCTCGCACGTCGTCCGGGCCTGCGAGGAGGCCCGCCGCAGGCTCCCGCGCCGCGCCACCGAGATCGACCTGATCGAGGACCTGGCGCTCGGCGGCCCGGCGGAGTTCGTCGTCCGCTTCCAGCAGACCTGCGGCCCGGTGATGGCCAAGGGTGTCGAGGACACCGCGTTCTACCGGTTCGGCCAAGTGGTCGCGCTCAACGAGGTAGGTGGTGACCCGGGTGCCTACCCGGCCTTCCCGCCCGGCCATCCGCGCAGCGCCGTCCACGAGTTCCACGAGGCCAACGTCACGACGGCGCGGACCTGGCCGCTGACGATGACGACGCTGTCCACCCACGACACCAAACGCTCTGAGGACGTCCGAGCGCGCCTCGCGGTCCTCTCGGAGGACCCGCGCGGCTGGGCGGACGTGGTCCGCCAGCTCGGCCGGCTCGGCTACCGGCACACCGACGCCGAGCGCGGCTGGCCGGACCCGGTCACCGTCTACCACCTGATCCAGACCCTGGTCGGCGCATGGCCGATCTCCGCGGAGCGGGTCCGCGAGTACATGCTCAAGGCGGTCCGCGAGGCCAAGGTGCACACCTCGTGGAGCGACCAGGACCCCTCGTACGAGAACGCGCTCACCACCTACGTCGACGCGGCCCTCGAGGACCCGGACTTCGTCGCCGCGCTGGAGAACTACGTCTCCACGATCGTCGAGCTCGGCCGGCAGAACTCGCTGGCGGCCCGGCTGCTGCAGCTCACCGCGCCCGGCGTCCCGGACGTCTACCAGGGCCAGGAGCTGTGGGACCACTCGCTGGTCGACCCGGACAACCGTCGGCCGGTGAACTTCGGGGAGCGCACCAAGTTGCTCGGCGAGCTCGGCACCGACCCGGTGCCGCGGCGCCCGCCGTCGCTCGACGACACCGGCGCCGCCAAGCTCCTGGTGGTTTCCCGGGCGCTGCGGGTGCGCCGCGAGCACCCCGAGTGGTTCGGGCCGGGGTCGTCCTACCGGCCCCTGTGGGCGTCGGGCTCGGCGGCCGAGCACCTGGTGGCGTTCACGAGGGCCGAGTCCGTGGTGACCGTGGTGCCCCGGCTGGTGCTGGGCCTACGCCGCGGCGGCGGCTGGCGCGACACCACGCTCACCCTGCCCGACGGCCGCTGGCTCGACGTCCTCACCGGCCGCCGCCACGACGGTGGTACCGCCTACGTCCTGCGCCTACTGCGCGACTTCCCCGTCACCATGCTCATCCGCGTCCCCTGAGCCGATCCCAGCCCCGGCCCTCTGCCGCTGCTGGAGGCCACCAGGCCCAAGACCAGTCAGACGCCACCCGCCACCGCCGACGCACCGCGTCTGACTGACCTCCGGCGGGCCTGCCCTCGCCTGGGCGATGTTGGTGGGAGGTCACCCACCGCCCGCACGACGACCACGAGGCTGTGTTCCGCGACCAGCGACTCCTGACGGTCGTCGCCCACCGAGGCGGCGCACGGCAAAGTCGTGGCGTTCGGCGTTCGGCGTTTAGCGGGTGGGGGTTCGGGCGGTATGACAGAGGCGATGAGCACTTTTCGGGTCTGGGCACCCCTCGCGAAGTCCGTCGCCGTCGTCACCGCCGAGCCCGGCGGCCCGCCCAAGGCCGGCGGCCCCGACGGGCCGGACGAGGCCGGTGCCGCCGGGTCCGCGGCGGACCTGGTCACCGACCTGGCGCCGGCCGCCGGTGGCTGGTGGACGGCCGAGGTGCCGGGCGCCGGGCACGGCACCGACTATGCGTTCCGGCTAGACGGCGCGGACGAGGAGCTGCCCGACCCACGGTCGGCGTGGCAACCGTACGGGGTGCACGGACGCTCCCGGGTCGTCGACCACGGCCGGTTCGCCTGCACGGACCACGGCTGGCGGGGCGTGCCGCTCGCCGGAAGCGTGCTCTACGAGTTGCACGTCGGCACGTTCACCCCGGAGGGGACCTTCGACGCCGCCATCGGCCGGCTCGACCACCTCGTCGACCTCGGCGTCGACGCCGTCGAGCTACTGCCGGTGAACGCCTTTCCCGGCCGGCACGGCTGGGGCTACGACGGCGTCGGCCTCTTCGCCGTCCACGACCCGTACGGCGGCCCAGATGGACTCAGGCGGTTCGTCGACGCCGCCCACGCCCGCGGCCTCGGCGTGGTCATGGACGTCGTCTACAACCATCTCGGACCCGACGGGAACTACCTCGGACGGTTCGGCCCCTACTTCACCGACCGGTACGCCACCCCGTGGGGCGCGGCGGTCAACCTCGACGACTCCGACTCCGACGAGGTACGGGCCTTCATCCTCGACAACGCGCTCGCCTGGCTGCGGGACTACCACTGCGACGGGCTGCGGGTGGACGCGGTGCACGCGCTGCGCGACAGCCGGGCGATGCACATCCTCGAGGAGCTCTCGACGGCCGTCCGCCGCCTCGGCGCGCACCAGCGACGGCCGCTGTTCCTCATCGCCGAGTCCGATCTCAACGACCCGCGGATGATCACCTCGCTCGAGGCCGGCGGCCACGGGATGGACGGGCAGTGGGCCGACGACGTCCACCACGCCCTGTGGACGGCGCTGTCCGGCGAGCGGCAGGGCTACTACCGCGACTTCGGCTCGCTCGCGACGCTCGCGAAGGCCTTCGAGGGCGGATTCGTGCATGACGGGACGTACTCGACGTTCCGCGGCCGCGCCCACGGGCGGAAGATCCCGTCGTCGGTGCCGGCGTCCCGGCTCGTCACCTTCCTGCAGGACCACGATCAGGTCGGCAACCGCGCCACCGGCGACCGGGCAGCCGCGACGCTGTCCGACGGTCTGCTGCGGGTCGGCGCCGCGCTGCTGCTGGCCGGGCCGTTCACGCCGATGCTGTTCATGGGCGAGGAGTGGGGCGCGACCACCCCGTGGGCCTACTTCACCGACCATGAGGCGGACTGGCTCGCCCAGGCGGTCCGCGACGGCCGGCGGGCCGAGTTCGCCACACATGGCTGGAACCCGGACGATGTGCCCGACCCGCAGGACGAGGCCACGTTCACCGGGTCGAAGCTGGACTGGTCACAGCCGGCCGCCGAGCCGCACCGAAGCCTCCTCGACTGGCACCGGCGCCTGATCGGGCTGCGCCGCGCGGTCGAGGACCTCGCCGACCCGTCCTGGGACGGCGTGCGCTGCGCCTACGACGAGCAGGCCCGGTGGTTCGTGCTGTACCGAGGCGGCCCGCCGGCCGAGGTCGCAGTGGTGTGCAACCTGTCGGGGACGCGGCAGTCGATCCCCGTCGACCCGACGGATCCGGCCGGCGACGACACGGACCTGCCAGGGCCGGGCGGAGTGGTGCTCGACGTGCTGGCGGCGTCGACCCCCGGATTCGTCTACCAACCGGACAGCGTCGAGACCGACGGCGAGTCGGTGGTGATCGCCCGGCTGCTGCCGCGCCACCTCGGGGAGCACCGCCCGGCATCGGGCGGGCCACCGGCCTAGCACCCCGCGGCCTGGTACTCCGCCGCGGCTGGATGCCAGGCGACGGCCCGCCATCGTCGCCTGGCCCTCGGCCTAGCGTTCGCGGGTGGTCTCCTGGGGGCTCTCGGCGCGGCGGAGCACGAAGTACAGCAGCCCGAGCAGGCCCAGCGCGAACAGCAGGACCACTACCAGCAGAATCACGTACGTCGCCATGGCCCTATCGTCGCCGCCCCGCCCGCCGTCGGAAAATCCGCCCCGCCCCGCCGATCCGGCGGGGGCCCTGTCACCGGTCCGCCAGGCCGGCCGGCCGGACCGCCGGAAAGTCCACGGCCCGCTCGGTGACCATCGTCAGACGTGCCCAGCCGGCACCGCTCCCACCCCTCCAAGCGCGAAAGATCCCGGCCGGAGAGGCGCGGCCACGCTCCGCCAGCCACGCTCCGCCAGCCGCCAGCTGACATCCCGTCAGTGATCCTGGGGACAACGGCCGCCGGACGTGCGAAGGAAGATCATTTTCGCACGCCCTTTGGCCCTCTAGCCGCTAGCTGGTGCCCACGCCCTGCCAGACGGCCTCCGCGCCGGCGTGGCCAATCCGGATCACCTCGACGACCGTCACCACGGCGAGAGCCAGCACGATCACGGAGACGACGAGCGCCACAACGCGCATCCTGGAGCCGGTCGCCGTCGCCGCACGAGCTCCCGTCCCGGGAGCCGGTGTCGACCAGGCGGTGGGGCGCCAGCCGTCGGCCCACAGCAGCAGGACCGCGGCCACGAACAGCGCGGCCACCCACGGCAGCAGCTGCTCGCCGAGGTCCGCATGCCGGTTGATCAGCGGGTTGTCGACCCCCAGCCGGTCGCGCAGCTTGTCTCCGGTCGCCGTCGTGATCGGGACCAGGATGAGCGCGACGGCCGCGCCGAGCGTGGGCAGAGGCCCGAGGGTGCGCCGCAGCCGCGGCCACAGCGCGGAGAGCGCCAACAATGCCGCCGCCAGCGGTATCAGCACGACCGTGGCGTGGACAATCAGGGCATGGGTGGGAAGCCCGGACACAGTATCGGGCAACGCGGCCTCCGGCGTGGGCTGAGCGGACATGAGGGGTAGCGGACCATCCGCCGCGGCACGCAGGCCGCGGCGGAGATCGCCTTAGACCCTGCCGACGTCGCCTGAAGATGTCCTGAGAAACCCCGCCGCCTTAGCAGCCTGCTTACTACTTGCCTGGTGCCAGCCGGTCCAGGCGCACCGACGGGACCGCGCGATGCGCCCGCCGGCTTGCCGCCCGCCGCCGGCCGGCGCGACCAGCCTTCGGCGCTACGGGGTGGGAAGGCCCTCCGGTCCGGAGGCGGAGGCCGGCGGCTTGGCGAGGCGGCCACCGGGCCGCGGGGTGGCGTCCGGGTCGCCGTCGCCGGCCGAAGGCAACCCGGCCGGCGGCCGCGTCGAGGCCGGACTCGCGGGCGGAGCCGCTGCCGACGGCCTGCCGAGCAGGCCGTTCAGCTCGCCGAGGCCGTTGCCGAGCGCGGTGGTCAGCTCGCTGGGGACGATCCACAGCTTGCTCGCCTGCCCTTGGGCGATCTCCGGGAGGGTCTGCAGGTATTTGTAGGCGAGCAGTTTCTGGTCCGCGTCACCCGCGTGGATGGCGGCGAACACGGTCGCGATCGCCTTCGCCTCGCCGTCGGCGCGCAGGATCTGCGCCTGCTGGTCGCCCTCGGCTCGCAGGATCGCCGCCTGCTTCTCGCCCTCGGCGCGCAGGATCTCGCTCTGCCGGATGCCCTCGGCGCCGAGGATCGCGGCGCGGCGGTCCCGCTCGGCGCGCATCTGCTTCTCCATCGCCTCCTGCACGGAGCGCGGGGGCTCTATGGCCTTGATCTCCACACGGTTGACCCGGATGCCCCACTTACCGGTCGCCTCGTCGAGCACGCCGCGCAGCGCGGTGTTGATCTGATCCCGCGAGGTGAGCGCGGCCTCCAGGTGCAGGCCGCCGATGACGTTGCGCAGTGTGGTGACGGTGAGCTGTTCGATCGCCTGGATGAAGTTGGCGATCTCGTAGGTGGCCGCGCGCGGGTCGGTGACCTGGAAATACAGGACCGTGTCGATGCCGACGACCAGGTTGTCCTCGGTGATCACCGGCTGGGGTGGGAAGGCCACGACCTGCTCGCGCAGGTCGATGCGCTCTCGGATCCGGTCGATGAACGGCAGCACCAGCGCGAGCCCCGGCACGAGGGTGCGGTTGTAACGGCCGAGCCGCTCGACGACCATCGCGCGGGCCTGCGGGACGATCTTGATCGTCCGGACGACGAAGATCAGCGCGACGAACGCCAAGACGACCGCCGCGATCAGTCCACCGGTCATGCCAATTCCCCTCGTGGAGCCTCCGGCCCCGGGATTTCCTCCTGGTGGACGACGGCCGTCGCCCCGTCGATACGCAGCACCCGCACCCGGCTACCGGCGGCGAGCACGGCGTCCTCCGGGTAGGCCCGCGCCGACCAGACCTCGCCCCTGATCTTCACCCGGCCGTCGTCACGGTCG
This sequence comes from Pseudofrankia coriaricola, assembly GCF_032027725.1. NCBI lineage: Bacteria > Bacillati > Actinomycetota > Actinomycetes > Frankiales > Frankiaceae > Pseudofrankia > Pseudofrankia coriaricola. The sequence continues at coordinate 29,050 of NZ_JASNFO010000082.1, forward strand.
ACCCGCTCGAGGACGACGCCCTCGACGCCGATCAGCGCATCCGTGCCGGTGGTGGTGAGCGGGGTGTTCATGAGGTGGCGGCGGGCGATCGGGCGCAGCCCGAAGGTCAGGCCGCCGGACGCGACCACGAACACCACGACCTGCCAGGCCGTGTCGCCGCCGAGGAGCGCCACCAGCGCGGAGACGAGCGCCGCGCCCGCCAACATGAGCAGGAAGAGACCGCCGGTGAGCAGCTCACCGACCGCGAGCGCCCCCGCCACCACGAACCAGACAACCTCTGCCGGCACGACTTCATCGTAGGCCCGGTCATGCGTCGGATGACGCCTCAATGTCGGCCGCCGGACAAACGGGAATCAGGCCGTTCGACCGTCGCGAAAGACCCCCACGCGGACATCGCGGGTCGGGTTGCCCCCGGGCCCGAGCGTGGCTTCAACCCGCGCAGGCCGGCTGGCGGACCGGGTTGGGTACCGTTGATGACAGCCTCTCACCGCCGACCCGGCAGGGACCCTGTCGCCGATCCGGCGGGGAACCGGGCGCGGATGTCCGACCGCCCGCCAGCAACCCATTCCCGACAAAGGAACCGTGACCACACCGTGTCCGTGATGACATCCCGGCAGCGCATCGCCTACCAGGGCGAGCCTGGAGCGAACTCCCATCTCGCCTGTCGGAACGTCTATCCGGACTTCGACGCGGTGCCGTTCCAGACCTTCGAGGAGTGCTTCGCCTCGATCGAGGACGGCACGGTGGAGCTGGCGATGATCCCGGTGGAGAACTCCACCGCGGGCCGGGTCGCCGACATCCACCACCTGCTTCCGCAGGCGACGGCCCACATCATCGGCGAGTACTTCCTGCCGGTGAACCACCAGCTCATGGCGCTGCCGGGCGCGACGCTCGACGGCCTGAAGACCGTGCACAGCCATCCGCAGGCGCTGGCCCAGTGCCGGGAGGCGCTGCGGGGGCTCGGCCTGCGGGCCGTGCCGGACGCGGACACGGCCGGGGCCGCGCGCGAGCTCGCCCAGTCCGGCGACCTCACCAGGGCGGCGATCGCCTCCGGGATGGCCGCCGAGGTCTACGGGCTGACGATCCTGCGCGCCGACCTGGAGGACGAGGACCACAACACCACCCGGTTCCTCATCTTCTCCGGCGAGAACCTCCGGGCCGCCGCCGGCGTGCACGAGCTGGTGACGACGTTCTTCTTCGAGGTGAAGAACCGGCCGGCCGCGCTCTACAAGGCGCTCGGCGGCTTCGCCACCAACGGCGTCAACATGACGAAGCTGGAGAGCTTCATGGTGAGCGGCAACTTCGTCGCCACCCAGTTCCTCGCCGACATCGAGGGCAGCCCGGAGGAGCCGGCCGTCGCGCGAGCGTTCGAGGAGCTGGCCTTCTTCGCCGACTACCGCATCCTCGGCGTCTACCGCGCCAGCCGGTACCGCGAGCGCATCGCCGGGAGCACCGCCGCCAGCCGGCCCCGCGACGCCGCCGGCTGACCCGTCCAGGAAGGGCCGCCGTCATGAGCCCCCGCACACACGGCACATCGGCCGGGGCCGAACGCTAGGGTCGGGCCGATGCGCCGCCTGCTGCCCCTGCCCGAACCCGGCTCGCCGGCCCGGCCCGGGCCGGGCGACCCCGGCCTGGCCCAGGACGACCTGGATGCCGCCTACGCCGTGCCCGCGCTCCTCCCGGGCACCGCCCACGTCCGCGCGAACTTCGTCGCGTCGGCGGACGGTGCGGCCGAGGTGAGCGGCCGCTCGGGCGCCCTCGGCGGGCCGGCGGACCGGTGGGTGTTCCGCACGCTGCGCTGGCTCGCCGACGTCGTGGTCGTCGGGGCGGGCACCGCTCGGACCGAGGACTACGGCCCCGCCATCGTTCCGCCCGAGCGACGGGAGGCGCGGGTCGCGGCCGGGCTCGCGCCCGTCCCACCGATCGCGGTGATCAGCGGGTCGATGGAGCTCGACCCGACGGCGCGCCTGTTCGACGCCGAGGTCCGGCCGCTCCTGCTCACTCGGGCGAGCGCGCCGGCGGACCGGGTGGCGGCGCTGCGCGAGGTCGCCGACGTCGTCGTCTGCGGCGACGAGCGGGTGGAGCTGAAGGCGGCCCTGGCCGAGCTGGTCGCGCGCGGCCTGCCGCGGGTGCTCACGGAGGGCGGCCCGTTGCTGCATGCCCAGCTGGCCGGCGCCGGGCTGCTCGACGAGCTGTGCCTGACGGTCGCGCCGCTGCTCGGCGGGCCGGGGCACCTGGGCATCGTCGCCGGGCTCCCCTGGCCGTCGGCACGGGCGATGGAACTGGCGCATCTCCTCGAGGAGGACGGCACGCTGTTCCTCCGCTACCGGCTCACCCGCGAACAGTAACGGGTCGCTACCCCACGTCATATCCACAGGTCAGCGGCCGTCCACAGCCAGCGGTCGACCTCTTCCGAGCGCGTCGCGGTCTGGCTAGCGTGCCAGCCAGTCCCGGGCGATGCGCGGGCACCGGGTCGGCGATCGTTGGCGAAGGGCGGTGGACCGTGGCGGGCACGTCGGTCTACGCGAGTGGTGCGGGCAGCGCGGGCCGTCGTGGCGGCCCCGCGGCGCTGCCACCAGCCGGGCTGGTAGCCAACGAGCGGCGCGGCACGCTGCTGGCCGCGACCGCGGCGCTCCGCATGGTGGACGCCGAGACAGCGACGGCGTTCGACCAGGTCACCACGGTGTTCGATGGCGGCGCGTGGGAGGGCCGGGCGGCGACGGCGTGGGGTACTGAGCTCTCCCGGGTGCGCGCCGTGACCGCGGAGGCGCTCGCCGGGGCGGCGCTGGACTGTGCCGGAGCGGCGAGGGCCGAGCCGGAGTGGGTGGCGCCGGACGACCCGCGGGCGATCCCTGCGGTGCCGGTTCCGGGCGTCCCGCCCGGCGGGCGGTGATCGGCCGTGCCCGGTCCCCGCGAACGCGTCATGCTGGACACAGCCCTCACCAGGACGCTCGTCGAGCGGCTGAAGGCGCTGCGTGACGTGCTGTGGCGGTATGCGCGGGTGGTCGCGGCGCTGCTCGCCCCGCTCGGCCGGCCCGGCGACCCCGCGGCGGAGCTGCGGCGCGCCGCCGTATGGGCCGACGATGCGCAGCGAATGCTGACCCGCCGGCTCGCGCTGGTACAGGCCGCGGACGGGGCACACCGCGCCGTGACGCTCGACGGCCCTGTGGCGGCGGGCGGCACGGCGAGCGGCGGGAGGGTCATGCTGACGCTGCCGCCCGACCCTTTCGGCGGGGATGGCGGCGCCGCCCAGGCCGCCGGGACGCTGCTCGGCATCGAGCTCGTGGGCGCCGCCCTGCGGCCGTCCCCGGATGTGGCGACGATCGCCGCCGCCGCCGCCCGGCTGGACGTCGGCGCGAACGACCCCGACCTGGTCGCCGGCTTCGTGGACGCGGTCGGCCCCGACCGACTGGCCGCCGTCCTGCGCCTGGCCGAGGGCGTCCGCGGCGGTGGCTACGTCATCGAGGCGACCGCGCGCGGCGCGCGGGTCCACGCCAGCCACGGTGGCCCACGCACGGTCGTGGACGCACCCAGCAGGCGCCTGCCGGCCGAGACCGCGGGCGCGCTGACGGCGGCGCTCGGCGCCGCGCTCGCCACCTTCAGCCGAGCCGGGCGGCTCACCGCCGGCTGGCTTGCCCGGTTCAACGCGCGCGGCGAGACAGGCGCCGCCGAGACGACCCTGCTCGGCCCCCTGCTCGGCCATGGCCGGTTCGCCCCGGCGACGCTGCGTCTGCTTGGTGACGCGCTGTTCGCCGGCACGGACGTGCGCGGCGAGCACTACCGGGTCCGCCCGGCCCCGCTCACTGGCCCAGGGACGGGTGGCGCCGTCCGTGACGTCGGCCTGTTCGGCGGTGGGCCGGCTGCGGCCCGGGCAGACTACGCCGCCGCGCTGCTGCGCGCGATCGCCGCCGAGCCGGCGCTCGTCGCGCGCTTCGCCACCGACCATGTCGAGGCGATCCTGGCGGGTTCCCGGCTGGCCGCCCTGCCGCCGCCGATCGACGCCGGTGTGCCGGAGCGGGTCGCGAGCGCCTGGGCCCACCTGGCCGGGCGCGCCGGCGGGTCCGAGGCACGCCGGGCCGACCCGGCGGGCGCCGCGACGTTCGTCGCCCGGCTCGGCTTCGCCGTTCATCAGTATCGGGCCGCCCATCTCGACCAGGCACGCCACCGGGACACCTCCTGGCCGCTGCCCGCCGGCCTGCGCGCCGCGATCGGCGAGGTGCTCGGCGTGTGGCGGGAGGAGATGTACGCCTCGGTGACCGGTCTGCTTCCCGCCGGCGACGCCCTGCGCGACACCTCCGGCGGAGCCCTGGTCACCGCCTGGCCAGCCGCCGCGGCCTCCGGTCACGCCGCGGACACGGGCGGGCCCTGGTCGACGCATCTGGCGGGGCCGGCCGACGGGGCGCGGATCCCGGCCGAGCTGTGGGCGGACCTGCTCGGCGAGGCGCTGGCCGCCGGCGGGCCGCTCGCCCGTGCCCTCGCGACCGATGCGGCGCTCGTCGCGCGGCGATGGGAGCAGGCCCAGTGGGCCGCGACCCGCGGCTACCGGGGCGACGGCCGGACGGCCTACCCGGCGAGCCCGCGCGCGCTCGGGCAACTGCGCCAGTCGGCGCTGTTCGCCTTCTTCGGCGCGACGCTCGCGCGGACCGCCGACCAGCTCACGCTGCGCGGCGAGCTCGACGCGCGCGACGACACCAGAGCCACCGCGAAGGTGATCGACGAGCTCGCCGCGATCGTCCGCGCGGTCAAGCCTGCGGACCCGGTCGGCACGCTCACGGGCCTCGCGGTAAGTGTGCCGGTGGCCGCCGCGGCGGCCGACCTCAAACCGTTCGGCACACCCGTTCTGTCCTCGGACGCCTTGGCCGCGATCGACTCGGCCCGGACCGCCGCGGCGGCCCTGCCCGGCTGGCAGGCGGCCTACGTGGCGTCGGCGACCGCCGTCTGGCTGCGCCGCGCCGACGACCCGATCATTCCCGTCGAGGTCACCGACGCCGCCGGCCGGCGCCGCCGTTTCACCGGCGACCCACGCGCCGACGGCTTCATCACCGGCCCGCTCGACGACTTCCTCGACGCCGCCGACCACCCACTCGCCCCGGAACGGATGTCCTCCGCCAAGCGCGCCGCCTACCTGCGCTGGCTCGCCAGCCCCGCCCTGGTAGCCAACAACGACCGCCTCCCTGTCCTCCCCCACCCGACCGACTGAGCCACCGCCTCCGAACGGCCATGATCACCAGTTCTGTATCCGAGTCCGAGTTCCGGGAGCCGTCCCGGTTCGGATCCAGATACAAAGCCGCCGATCATCGAACCTTTGGCGGGCCCGACCCGGCGCAAAGCCGCTCGGCCGCCCGACGGCTCAGCCAGCGGCTCGGCCGCCGGCCGGCTCAGCGGCCGGCCGGCCGGCTCAGCTCAGCGGCTCAGAGCAGTATCTGGCTCAGGTCGTAGCGCACGGTCTCCTCCAGCTGGGCATAGGTACAGCTGTCCGGGTCACGGTCCGGGCGGAAGCGGACGAACTGGGCGGTATGGCGGAAACGGGGCCCCTCCAGCTGGTCGTAGCGGACCTCGACGACCAGCTCCGGGCGCAGCGGCACGAACGAGAGGTCCTTGCCCTTGCCCCAGCGGCTCTCCCCCGCCTCCCACGGCGTGCGGGTGTCGCCCATCCGCTCCGGCGCCCACGGATGGCCGGCCAGGTCCGTGACCAGCGGCGCGAGCTCCTCGGCGAGCGTCCGGCGCCGCTCCCGCGAGAACGCCGACGCCACCCCGACCGCGGCGAGCACCGTCCCCCCGTCGGCCGTGTCCGTGTAGAGGCCGAGCAGCAGCGACCCGACGGCGGTCGGCTCGGCGGCGTACGGCCGGTAGCCGGCGACGACGCAGTCCGCTGTCCGGTCATGCTTGACCTTGAACATGACGCGTTTGTCCTGCTGGTAGGGCACGTCCAGCGGCTTGGCGATCAGCCCGTCCAGCCCCGCGCCCTCGAACGTCTCGAACCAGCGGGCCGCCTCGTCGACGTCGGTCGTGGTTGGCGTGACGTGAACGGCCGCGACAGTGGCCGCCGTGGCGCCGACGGCGTCGGCGAGCAGCCGCCGCCGCTCGGCGAACGGGCTGTCCACCAGCGACGTGTCGCCGAGGGCCAGCAGGTCGAAGGCGACGAACGACGCCGGTGTCTCGGCGGCGAGCAGCCTGATCCGGCTGGCCGCCGGATGCACCCGCTGCCCGAGCGCCGCCCAGTCCAGCCGGTCCCCTACCGGCACCACGATCTCCCCGTCCAGCACGCACCGCTCCGGCAGCCCCGCCAGGAACGCCTCGACCAGCTCTGGGAAGTACCTCTTGATTGACTTCGTGTTCCGCGACCCGATCTCGATCTCGTCCCCGTCCCGGAACACGATCGACCGGAACCCGTCCCACTTCGGCTCATAGCTCATCCCGACGGGAATCTTCGCCACAGCCTTCGCCAGCATCGGCTTCACGGGAGGCAACACAGGAAGGTCCACCCACCCATGATCGCCCACCGACAGGCGAACAGCACACCACGAGCACGCAACTGGCGCGCCCGGCTGTCCCAGCGACCGCGGGGATGTCAACACCCTCGACGCCAGCTCCGCGCCTGCCGCGAAGCTGGCCCCAAGACTCGCGAAGTTCTCGCGAAGCTCTCGCGAAGCTTCGCTAAGATTTAGCCATGTTGGCCGCGGAACTCGCCGAGCTGGTGCGCGCCCTGCGCGCGGCCCGAACCGACCTGGCTTGGGTGGAGGCCAAACGCGCTGAGCGGGACCTACCGAAATCGGTACGTGAGTCCTGTCGGCGTTCTCCAATTCCTCGGGTGGGGGAGTCATCGTCCTCGGCCTTGACGAGGCCCAGAACTTCGCGGCTACCGGCGTGGCCGACCCGAAAAGGATCAGAGACTCACTTGCCGACCTCGCGCGCACCCAGATGGCCCCTCCCCTGACGCCGCTCATCGAGATCATGGGGTTCGAGGGGACCCAGCTGGTCGTCGCCGAGGTAGCGGAGATCGACCGGAGCCACAAGCCCTGCTACTACCGGGGCGCCGGGCTGACCAACGGGGCGTACGTCCGGGTCGGCGACGGCGACTACCGGCTTGGCCCGGCGGAGGTACATGCCCTGGTTGCCGCCCGCGGGCAGCCGGTCGATGACGCCGCGCCCGTCGAGGAGGCCGGGCCAGACGACCTGATGCCGGAAATCGTAGGTCCGTATGCCCAGCGCCTTCGGCTGCAGCGCCCGTATGCCTACCGAACGCTCGACGAGCATGAACTGCTGCTGGCCACCCGCGTGCTGGTGCCCGGAAAGACCGGCCCCGTGCCCTCGCTCGCCGGACTACTCTGCTTCGGCCGCCTACCGCAGCACTTTTACCCGCAGCTGAAGATCACGCTCGTCGAGTACCCGACCGTGGACGGCGCCGACATCACGACCGGAACCCGTTTTCTCGAGAACCGAGCATTCGACGGCCCGGTTCCGCTCCAGGTGCGGGAGACACTCGTCCAACTCACCCGTACGATGCGCCGCGGCACGGTCATAGCGCCCGGCGGCGGAGCCTCGACAGCGTACGACTACCCGATCGAGGCGCTGCGCGAGGCGGTCGTCAACGCGGTCGTGCACCGCGATCTCGGCCCGTACTCGCTCGGCACGCAGGTGCAGGTCGAGGTCTATCCGGACCGGATAACGGTGCGCAACCCCGGCGGTCTGTTCGGTGCCATCCGTCTGGAGGCGCTCGGCCAGCCTGGCCTGTCGTCGGCCCGTAACGCCCTCCTCCTCAAGCTCCTGGAGGACGTCGAGATACCCGGCGAGGGCAGAACAGTGTGCGAGAACCGCGCATCGGGCATCCGCGCCATGGTCCGCGCGACGGCGGCCGCCGGACTGCCCGCTCCACGGTTCGCCGATCACATCTCCTGGTTCGAGGTGACCTTCACCGGACCGTCGACGCGGCAGGCCCCCGCCTCGTCCCTGCCCGACCGCCCGACGGCCACGCTCACGACCGCGACGGCCGGCGTCCCTCTCCTTGGGGAACGAGACCGGCTCGTCCTCGACGTTCTGCGCTCGGCCGCGCGACCGCTGTCCCGCAGGGAGATCGAGGAAACGAGCGGGCTCACCGCCGCCCGGGTCAGGGCCGCCCTCACGGCCCTGACCGACCAGGGCATGGTGACCGCGATCGGAGTGGCGAAGTCGCCCACGCGGCGCTACACGCCGGCCACCCCGACCTGAACATTGCGTTCACGCGGCCACCGATGACGGCGGCGACTCTGACTGACGCCGAGGTGATAGGAGTCAAGAGCGGGCTTGCTGGCGAGAGTCCGCATCGTCCCTCCGATGTTGGCCCACGCGCGGCCCGTCAACGGCGGCGGTTGCCTTGTCGCTTCTCGGCCTGGTCGGTCCTCCCGCCGCCGCGGCGCCGCCTGCCACGCCAAGGCGCCACCATTTCGGGCCGCGAGGACGGGAAGGGAAGCGCTAGCCGTTCCGGCGGCCAAAAGTTTTACCCGCCAGGATCCCCAAAGCCATGCCCGTCACAGGCAAAACCAGCAGGAGGAGCCAGGGCTGAAGATTCTCCGTGGCCACGACCGCGCCCGCGGCCAGCATCGCGCCACAAAGAAATCTTGGTGACTTCAGTAATATTCTCAGCACCTGGACCGCGGTCATCCCGTCCTCCAGACACTCCCCGTCGCAGCGATTTTCCTCACGTCCCGCCCCGGGCCGCGATGCCTGCCGACTCATCTACCTGCCCCCTCCCCCTCTATGAAACTAACGGCGGCCGTGTCATCGACGGTGGCGACGATGCCGCCACGGAGGTTGGTCAGCTGGAGGGTGACGGCGCCGGTCTGATTCTGGATCGCAGTGAGACCGCCGTCGATGCCGGTGCTGTCAGGCTGACGGCTCAGCGGGGCGACCGGGTAGGCGGCGGCTGAGGACGAGCATTGCCAGCGCCGCTGCGGTCATGAGGGCGAACAGCCAGGTGAGCCAGTCGTCGCCCGCCCTGGCCTGCAACAGGCCGAGCACGGTAATGCCGAGCGACGCGGACAGCTGCACGGCCATGAACATCGCGGTCGTCCCCTGCGGCTGTTCGGCGGGCGGCAGGATGCGAAAGACGCTGGCGAACGTCGGGGCCGCCGTGGCGCCGAAGCCAAGCCCGATGGCGACGAAGAGGGCGAACACGGCCGCGAGCGGCAGCCTGTCGTGAGTGAGCGCGAAGGTCACCAGACCGGCGGCGGTGACCACGGCGCCGGCCCGCACCAGCGGACGCGGCCCGGTCCGGTCGCTGACCCGGCCGCCCCAGGACATCGAGACGAACAGACCGAGCCCCAGCGCGCACACCAGCAGGCCCTGGCCGACGCCGTGCAGGTGGTGCCGCTCGGCCCCGAAGATCGGCAACGCCGACTGCTGGCCGTACATGAGCAGCCCGACGCAGCTCATCACCGCGAGGCTGGCGCCGAACCCCGGCCGGCGCAGCAGGCGCAGGTCGAAGGCCGGCGCGGTGGGCGTAGTCAGGGCATGCCAGGCGTAGCCGCCGAGCAACGCGACCCCCACGGCGGCGGCCAGCGCCACGACCAGGCCCACGCCGGCCTGGCCCGCCCTGGTCAGCGCCAGCAGGATCGCGACGTAGCCGGACGTCAGCAGCACGAGCCCACGCACGTCGGCCGTCGGCGCCGCGCCGCCGGCCTCGGCACCCTGCGACGGGCTGCCCGCAACACCCGCGCCCGCCGCCGTGTCCGCGACCCCCGCGGTGTCCGCGACCGCCGTGGTGTCCGCGACCGCCGTGGTGTCCGCGACCGCCAGCGCGTCGGCGGCACCTGGCGCGCCGGCGGCGGCCCGGCCGCCAGCGACCGCGGCGCGGGCCGGGCGGTCGGCCGGGATGAACACAAACGCGACGACGAGCAGGCCGAGGCACAGCGGGATGTTCACCACGAAGATCCACTGCCAGTGCCCGGTCGCGAGAAGCAGGCCGCCCACGACCGGTCCGACCGCCGGTGCGACGTTGACGATCATCGAGATCGTGCCGATCACCCGGCCGACCCGTTCCGGGCCGGCGAGCCGGGCAGTGAGCAGGAGCGCCACCGGCTCGAGCAGCCCGCCGCCGAGGCCCTGCACCACCCGAAAGGCGATCAGCGCCTCGGCCGACCACGCGAGCGACGCCAGCGCCGAGCCGAGCCCAAACAGCCCAAGGCCCGCGAGGAACACGGCCCGGCCGCCGAACCGGGCGGTGAGCCAGCCGAGCAGCGGGAGCATTGTCGCCGCCGCGAGCAGGTAGCCGACGGTCGTCCAGACCACCGTGGTGAGCGGGGCGTCGAAGTCGGTCGCGAGCGTGCGCAGCGCGACCGAGACCACGGTGCCGTCGAGCACCGCCACCAGCGCGGCGAGCCCCAGCGCCACCAGGGCACCCGTCGGCGCCTCGGCCCGCTCCGCCGGCCGCGTGTCCCTCCGCGCTCCCGGCTCTCCCTCGGGCTGTCCGCCGAGTTGTCCGACGGACTGCCCACCGGGCCGGCCGCCGACCTGCGTGGCCGGCCGCTCTACCCGCCGGGGATCCGCGCCCGGCTCGGCACGAGGCGGCACGGGCCGCCGCCCACCGCCCGGGCTGTCCGGGCCTTCCCGGCTGTCAGGGGCGGCCGGTCGCGGGATGGCGGGCGTCCGCGCGCTGGTCGTCATACCGTCGGCGCTCTCCGAACTTACTACCATGCCACGAAACTAAACCACACCGTTTAGTGTGGCAACGTCCGAGGTCCGTCAATGTCCGGCTAGACTCAGGACGTGACGATGGTGGACACGCGGCGGGTGGCCCGACGGGACAAGCGACGGGTGATCCTGGACGCGGCGGCGCCGATCTTCGGCGACGAGGGTTACCAGCGGGCGAGCATCGACGCGATAGCCACGGCAGCCGGCGTCTCCAAGCCGACGATCTACAGCTACTTCGGCGGCAAGGAGCAGCTGTTCCGCGAGTCGGTGGCCGACTCGGCCGTCCAGCAGAACGCCCAGGTCCTGGAGGTGATCCAGCGCCTGGACTTCTCGACGCAGGGGTGGCTCGCCAGCCTGCGTGACCTGGGCATGAAACTCGTCGAGTGCCAGCGCACTCCGTGCGCCATCTTCCTCGCGCGCATGATCGCCGCCGAGACGGCGCGGGACCCCGAGGTCTACCGGGTGGTGCGCGCCAAGGCCACGGCCCCGATCCTGGAGGCGCTGGCCGGCCGGCTCGCGATGCTCGGCAACGCCGGCCACCTCACCGTGCCCGACCCGGCGCTGGCCGCCCGCCAGTTCCTCGCCCTCATCAGCGCGGAGATCGCCGACCTCACCGAGCACGGCACCCGGCCGGTCTCCGACGAGCGCGTCCGCGCCGCCGTCAACGCCGGCGTCGACACCTTCCTGCGCGCCCACGCCCAGGCGTCCAGGTAAACCCAGAGTCGGGTTTCAGCCCGCCGCGCCCCGCGGCGGGTGAGCAGAAGAGCGGGAACCCGTAATTCCTGCGACGAAGCCGTCGGGAGCCAGCTGAGGGCGGCTGTCACGGCCGCGGCGGGCGCCAAAACGACCGGGCACCGCCGCGGCCGCGGCGTCCAGCGGGCACCGGGTACCCGTAGGCCGAGATTCTCGCGGCCCGCTCAGGGCGCGTACCGAGCGGTCAGGAGGCGGTGGGCGCCAGGAACTGCAGGTCGAGCTCCACCTTCACCTTGTCCGCGAGGGCGAACTTGTCGACGCCGATCGGCACGTTGAAGTCGACGCCGAACTCGCTGCGCAGGATTACCGTGCTCGCCGCGAAACCCGCGCGCAGGCTGCCGTCCATGGGGTGCGTCTCGCTGCCGAAGTACTCGACGACCAGCACCACCGGCCTGGTCACCCCGTTCATCGTCAGGTCACCGGTCGCCTCGTAGCCGTCCGGCCCCTCGGTCACCGACGTGGAGGCGAAGGTGATGTGCGGCTGGCCCACCGCGTTGAGGTACTCGGCGGCGTGGAGGTGGGTGTCGCGGAACGCGAACGCGGTGTTGACCGAGGCCATCTCGATCGACGCGGTGACGGACACCGAGTCCAGCGTCTCGCCGACAGTCAGCGTCGCCTCGAACTCGTCAAACCGGCCGCGGAAGTTGCTGACGCCGAGATAGCGGACCTGGAAGGTGACGCTGGAGGATTTCGGGTCCAGCGTCCACGAGCCGGCCGCGAGAGGGAGCGAGCCGACGCCGGGCACGGCGGTCGAGGGAGCGGTCATTCGGGGCCTCCGTGCGGTGAGGGACGACGAGGTGGGGTCACCAGACCGCGCGGGACGACCAGCCAGAGCACCGGAAGAACGCGACCAATCCCCCGCAGGGCGCAGGCCGATGCTAGCCGGTCAAAGGCCGCCACTCGGGGTCAATCCAAGCTCTCGTATACGTTCTCGTATACATAACACCTCCGACGGTCGCCACCGATGGCACGAATGGGTGGTTTCCCTGGTCACAGGCGGTCGCCCGGCTGCTTTCCTGGGACGGTCTTCGCCTGCGGCGCGGGGCAGTTCGCCGCGACGACGCCACGCCGCGGGCCGCCCTGTCGGGTCAGCCGGCCGCGGACTCCCCGATCGCCGCGAGGACCGCGTCGGCGAGGCCGGGGCGGCAGATCAGGAGGTCAGGCAGGAGCGGGTCGGGCTGGTTGTAGCGCAGCGGCGAGCCGTCGATGCGGGTGGCGTGCAGGCCGGCCGCCAGCGCCACCGCGACCGGGGCCGCCGAGTCCCACTCGTACTGGCCGCCGGCGTGCAGGTAGACGTCCGCCTCGCCGCGGATCACCGCCGCGGCCTTGGCGCCGGCCGAGCCCATCGGGACGACGACGCCACCGATCCGCTCGGCGACGTCTGTGACCAGTCTGGGAGCGCGGGTGCGGCTCGCGACCAGGCGCGGCGGCCCGGCCTCGGCCGGGGCCGGGGGGGTGATGGTATCGCTCGACAGCGTCACCCCGAGCGCGGGCAGCGCGACGGCGCCGACGGCGAGGGCGCCTCCCTGCCAGAGAGCGACGTGGACCGCCCAGTCGGTGCGGCCGGTCTCGGAGAACTCCCGGGTGCCGTCGAGCGGGTCGATGATCCAGACTCGGTCGGCGGTGAGCCGGGCCCGGTCGTCGACGGCCTCCTCCGACAGCACGGCGTCGGCCGGCCGGTAGTGCGCAAGGGCGGCCGCGAGCAGCTTCTGAGAGCCGGCATCGCCGGCGTCGCGCAGCGCGGCGCCGTCCGCGAAACCCACCTCGTCGCGGATCTCGAGCAGCCGGCGGCCCGCGTCGGTGGCGAGCCGGCTCGCGAGCGCGGCGTCGGTCAGCTCGGTGGTGCTGTCGATGCTCATCACCCTCAAATTCTATGGCAGACGGCTGCCATCAATCATCTGTTGCCCAGCCCGCGGAAATGGGCGCGAGCAGGGCGGTGGGTCCGCCCACGGACGGTGTTCGTCGATTCTGCACCGATCGTCCGTCTGTGCCGACCATCCGTCCCCGGAGGGCACGACAAGAGACGGCGCGACGGGCACCGATCGTGCTCCGTAATGTCGCCGTAACCGCTACGGTCGCGGGGTGTCCGCCACCACTCGCACCCCTGACGGATCGCCCGGCGATCCGTCAGGTCGCCTGGCGCTGGTCGACGCGGACCGCGCCGCCGAGCTGACCACCGCGTCCAGGGGCTGGCGATCGCTCACGCTCACCCTCGCCCAGCTCGCCGACCTGGAGCTACTGCTGCTGGGCGTCTTCGGCCCGGTGCCCGGGTACGCGGAGTCAACGCTGCGCGACGGCCTGCGGATGCCGATGCTCGTCGTCCCGGCCGAGGCCGTCGCGGATGTCGCCCCGGGCGACACGGTGGCGCTGCGCGACCCCGAGGGGGTGATGATCGCCGCGCTGCACGTCGGTCTGGTCCGCCCGTCCGCCGGGACCGGCGCGCGGGACGAGGAGGCCGACGCCGTGGGGCCGGGGCAGGCGCGGCTGGCGGGCCGGGTCGAAGGGCTGCGGCCCCCACCCCATCCCGACTACCCGGGGCTCCGGCCGCGGCCCGGCGAGCTGCGCGCGCTGCTGCGCGAGCGCGGCTGGTTCGAGCCCGGCGGGCGGGCGCCCTGGGCGGTCTGGGCCGACGGCTTGCTGCACACGGCCGACATCGCCCGCGTCCGGGCACTGACCCGGCAGGGCAAGCGGTGCGTGGTGCTCGCGCCCGTGGGAGGGGCCGACCCGACCGACCCGCGTCACCACCTGCGGGTCCGCGCCCTGCGCGCGGCGCTCGACGCGCTCGACGCGCCGATCCGCCCGACGGAGGCGACGCTGGCGGGCGAGGCGATCGCCGCCGAGGCCACCCGCACCTCGGCGGCCGTGTCGTTCTACCCGCCGGGTCCCGCCGCGCCACCCGCGGGCGCCGAGGCCGCGGGGGGCCGGACCGCGCGCGCCTCCGACGCGCAGCCGGCGAAGGCGCTGCTGGTGCTGGTCCCGATCGTGCCCAGCGCGGAACTCGCCGCCCCCCGCGAGCCCGGGATCACGGCCACCTCGCCGTTCGGCGTACCTACCGGCGATCCCGGCGAGCCCGACCGGCTGGCCGAGCTCGTGACCCTGCGCGCGCACGTCGCCGAGTTCTACGGCCTGGGCGGCAGCATCACCGGGCCGGCGCTGGGCGCGCCGGGGCGCGCCGAGCTCGCCGCGCTGCTCGCCGCCGGCAGGCCGATCCCGGCGGAGCTCACCCCGCCGGGCGTGGCCGCCCAGCTGGCGCGGGCCTACCCGCCGCGGTGCGCCCGCGGCTTCGCCGTCCTGTTCACCGGGCTGGCCGGCTCCGGTAAGTCGACGCTCGCGGGCCTGCTGGTGGTCCGCCTGCTCGAGCGCGGCGACCGGCACGTCACCCTGCTCGACGACGACGTGGTGCGCACCCACCTGTCCAGGGGGCTCGGCTTCTCCCGTGCCGACCGGGAGGCCAACGTGACCCGGATCGGCTTCGTCGCCGCCGAGGTCGCGGCCGCGGGCGGCATCGCCGTCTGCGCGCCGATCGCGCCCCATGCGGCGGCGCGGGCGAGGGTGCGGGAGCTGGTCGGATCCAGCGGCGCCGGATTCGTGCTCGTCCACGTCTCGACCCCGCTGGAGGTCTGCGAGGACCGCGACCGCGAGGGCCTCTACGCCAAGGCCCGCGCCGGCCTGATCCCCGAGTTCACCGGCATCTCCGACCCGTACGAGGAACCCGCCGACGCCGAGGTCACCGTCGACACCGCGCAGGTCACCCCCGACGCCGCCGTCGACGCCGTGCTCACCCACCTGCGCGCCGAAGGCTGGCTCCCGGCCTGACCCCGCCGAACACACGGACGCCCATGAGCCGGTGTGATGTTCGGAGCCAGGGCTCCGACGAATCCACCGGATCATGGGGCGAGACCTGTCCCCCTCGCGCCGAGCGCGGAGGGGACAGGCATCCGGGTCCGAGACCGTCCACCTCCGGGCCGGCGGCACGTGCCGCCGGCCCGGACGACGGGGATCAGGCGGCCCGGACCAGCCGGCTAGGATCAGCCGGCCAGGATCAACCGGCCGGGACCAGGCAATCGGGATTAGGCCAGGTCGAACCGGTCCAGGTTCATGACCTTGACCCAGGCGGCGACGAAGTCGTCCACGAACTTCTTCTTCGCGTCGTCGCTGCCGTAGACCTCCGCTAGCGCCCGCAGCTCGGAGTTCGAGCCGAAGACCAGGTCGACGCGGGTGCCGGTCCACCTGACCTCGCCGGTGGCGTCGTCGCGGCCCTCGAACGTGTTCGCGTCCTCGGACGTCGGCGTCCACGTGACGCCCAGGTCGAGCAGGTTGACGAAGAAGTCGTTCGTCAGCACCCCAGGGGCCGTGGTGAACGCGCCGAGCGGCGACTGCTGGTAGTTCGCGCCCAGGACGCGCAGGCCGCCGACGAGGACGGTCATCTCCGGGGCGGAGAGGGTCAGCAGGTTCGCCCGGTCGGCCAGCAGGAACTCGGCCGGCAGACGCCCGTTGCCCTTCCCGAGGTAGTTGCGGAAACCGTCCGCCTTCGGCTCGAGCGGGACGAACGACTCGACGTCGGTCTGCTCCCGCGAGGCGTCGGTGCGGCCCGGCGTGAAGGGGACCTCGACCTCGAAACCGGCGTTCTTCGCCGCCTGCTCGACGCCGACGCCACCGGCGAGCACGATCAGGTCGGCGAGCGAGACCTGCCGGCCACCGGCCACGTTGAAGGTCTCCTGGATCCCCGTCAGGGTGCGCAGGACGACGGCCAGCTGGTCGGGCTCGTTGACCTCCCACCCACTCTGCGGTTCGAGGCGGATCCGGGCGCCGTTCGCGCCGCCGCGCTTGTCGCCGCCGCGGAACGTCGAGGCCGACGCCCAGGCGGTGGAGACCAGCTGGGAGACCGTCAGGCCCGAGGCGAGGATCTGGCCCTTGAGGGCGGCCACGTCCGCGGCGTCGACGAGCTCGCCCGTCACCGGCGGGACCGGGTCCTGCCAGATCAGCACCTCGGCCGGGACCTCCGGGCCGAGGTAGCGCTGAATCGGCCCCATGTCGCGGTGGGTCAGCTTGTACCAGGCCCGGGCGAACGCGTCGGCGAACGCGTCCGGGTTGTCCTTGAAGCGCCGCGAGATCGGCTCGTAGACCGGGTCGAGGCGCAGCGCGAGGTCGGTCGTCAGCATCGTCGGCGCGTGCGTCTTCGACGGGTCGTGGGCGTCGGGGACCGTGCCGGCGCCGGCGTCATCCTTCGGCCGCCACTGGTTGGCGCCCGCGGGGCTCTGGAACAGCTCCCATTCGTAGCCGAACAGGATCTCGAAGAAGCTGTTGTCCCACGTCGTCGGCGTGTTCGTCCAGATGCCCTCGAGGCCGCTGGTGATCGCGTCACCGCCCTTGCCGGTGCCGTACGAGCTCTTCCAGCCGAGGCCCTGCAGCTCGACCGGGGCGCCCTCGGGCTCGGGGCCGACGCTTTCCGCCGGGCCGGCGCCGTGCGTCTTGCCGAAGGTGTGGCCGCCGGCGACGAGGGCGACCGTCTCCTCGTCGTTCATCGCCATCCGGCGGAACGTCTCGCGGATGTCGCGGGCCGCGGCGAGCGGGTCCGGGTTGCCGTTCGGGCCCTCCGGGTTGACGTAGATGAGGCCCATCTGGACCGCGCCCAGGGGTTCCTCGAGTTCCCGGTCGCCGCTGTAGCGCTCGTCGTCGAGCCAGACGGACTCGGGGCCCCAGTAGACGTCCTCCTCCGGCTCCCAGACGTCCGGACGGCCGCCGGCGAAGCCGAAGGTCTTGAAGCCCATCGACTCCAGGGCGACGTTGCCGGCGAGGACCATCAGGTCGGCCCAGGAGATCTTCTGGCCGTACTTCTTCTTGACCGGCCACAGCAGGCGGCGGGCCTTGTCGAGGTTGCCGTTGTCCGGCCAGCTGTTGAGCGGCGCGAACCGCTGCTGGCCGGTGCCGGCGCCCCCGCGGCCGTCGTCGATGCGGTAGGTGCCCGCGGCGTGCCACGCCATCCGGATCATGAACGGGCCGTAGTGGCCGAAGTCGGCCGGCCACCAGTCCTTCGACGTCGTCAGCACCTCGGCGATGTCGCTCTTCACGGCGGCGAGGTCGACGGACGTGAACGCCTCGGCGTAGTCGAACTCCTCACCGAGCGGGTTGGCCACCGCGGGGTTCTTGGCAAGGATCTTCAGGTTGAGCTGGTTCGGCCACCAGCCGCGGTTCCCACCGCCCTGGGTGGGGTGCTGGGCACGCGTGTGCACGACCGGGCAGCCTCCGCCGCTCTCCGTGTCGGTGGCGGGCGTGTCAGCGGCGGGCGCGACTGTCTCCTGGTTCTCGGACATGGGACTCCTCCCGAGCCTCGCTGGTCAGGGGTGTTCAGGCGCACGCCCGGCGGAACAGGCCGGGCACAGGCCCCAGTAGATGACCTCGGCCTCGTCGATCGAGTAGCCACGGTCGTCGGACGCGGTCAGGCATGGCGCATCGCCGACGGCACAGTCGACGTCGGCGATGACGCCACAGGAGCGGCACACGACGTGGTGGTGGTTGTCCCCGACCCGCGACTCGTAGCGGGCCACGGAGCCGGCCGGCTGGATGCGCCGGACCAGCCCCGCGGCCGTCAGCGCGTGCAGCGAGTCGTAGACGGCCTGGTGAGACACCTCGGGCAGCTCGCGGCGCACGGCGCCGATGATCGAGTCCGTCTCGGCGTGTGCGTGGGCGAACACCGCGCCCAGCACCGCCATCCGAGGACGGGTCACACGCAGACCGGCCCCTCGCAGCATCTGCTGGAAGTCCAAGGCGGCGGCCATGGCAGCCACACTCCCCCGTTTTCTTGAACCTGTCAAGAAAACACTGGAACCCGTTCCACAGTCTCAGTAAGCGCCTTCGCGACGGAGGACGGCGAAGACGGTGCGCCAGAGGATCACGAAGTCCATGGCCAGCGTCCAGTTCTCGACGTAGCGCAGGTCGAGGCGGACCGACTCGTCCCAGGCCAGGTCGGAGCGGCCGCTGATCTGCCACAGGCCCGTGAGGCCGGGCTTGACCATCAGCCGGCGGTGCACGTCGCCCTCGTACTCGGCGACCTCGCTCGGCAGCGGCGGGCGGGGGCCGACCAGCGACATGTCCCCCTTGAGGACGTTGAACAGCTGCGGCAGCTCGTCGAGCGACCACTTGCGCAGGAACTTCCCGACCCCGGTCACCCGAGGGTCGTCGCGCATCTTGAACAGCAGGCCCTGGCCCTCGTTGCTCGTCCGCAGCCCGACCAGGCGCGCCTCGGCGTCGACGTACATCGAGCGGAACTTGTACATCTTGAACGGCTGGCCGCCCCGGCCGACCCGGACCTGCTTGAAGATCGCCGGGCCGCGGCTGTTGAGCCGGACCGCGAGCGCGAGCCCGAGCAGCAGTGGGGAGAAGAACAGGACGACGGCCAGCGCCACCGCCCGGTCGAAGAGCATCTTCATGACCCGGCGCGAGCCGGTCAGCTCCGGCTCCTCGATGTGCAGCAGCGGCAGGCCCGCCACCGGCCGGATCGAGATCCTCGGGCCGACGACGTCGGTCAGCGCCGACGAGACGAGCACCTCGACGTCCGAGCCCTCCAGGTTCCACAGCATCCGCTGCAGGGTTTCGCCGTCCACCTGCGGGGAGATCGCGACCGTGGTGGCCCGGGTCGCCCTGATCGAGGTGTGCAGCGACTCGGACGTGCCGACGATCGGCACGCCGAGCAGGTCGAAGCCGCTGCGCTCGGGACGGTCGCTGCTGTGCCGGCCGGGCGAGCGGTCCAGCACGACGCCGACGACCGACCACCCGGCTGTCGGGTCGCGCTGCGCGAGCCGGACCAGCGACGCCGCCGACTCGCCGGCGCCGACGACGAGCACCCGGTGCATGCAGCGACCCTGCCGGCGCATCCGGTGCAGGAGGCCGCGCCCGCCGATCCGGCCGGCCACGGTCAGCACGATCGCGACCGGGAAGACGACCAGCACGTAGGCGCGGGCGATCTCCGCCTTGGTCGCGTAGGACACGGTCGCGACGGTCGCGACGACCCGGACCGCGGCGTTGACGACCCGTCGGAACTCCTCCGAGCCGCCGCCGAGGAACCGCGGCTCGTAGGCCCGGTTCAACGACATCGAGACGATCCAGACCAGCGGCAGCAGCACCGTCGCGAGCAGGTACCACCGTGGTGTCACGGCCGGCGTCTCGAAGTGCAGGAAGCCGCCGAACCGAATGACGTACGCCACGCCGGCCGCGACCACACAAGCCGCGGCGTCGAAGGCGATCAGCACCCGGACATAGCGGCGCTCCCAGTACAGCTGGGCCCGGTAGCCGCCCGGCGGCATGGTCTGGCCGCGTCGCGGGGCATGGCTGGGCGGCGCCGCCTGCCGGGGCGGACTGGCCTCCCGCCGGCCAGCGGGCGCTCTGACGCCTCCCTCGCTGGCTGGCGCGCCACCCGGTGGGCCGCCGGCCACTCGCCCGCCGGGCACCGGTCCGCCGACGGTCTGCCCACCGGCCCGGGGCACGCGGGCACGCGGAACCCCGCCCGGCGCGGCGGCCGGGCCACGGCCGCCCGGAAAGGTCGCCGTCACCGCGCGCCGCCCGCACGCCGACGCGCCGCACACCCCTGCAGCGTCAGCACGTTCTCCTCCGCGGTGGGCGACTCCACCGGCTCCCCCCACGCCTCACCGCGCGGACACACCCATGCTCGAGCGCTCCCCTTTGGCGCGCACCGCGGCGAGCCGCGTTCCCACGTCCCGCCGCGGCGACTGGGCCGGCGCGGGGGCGTAGGAGACCACCAGACCGTGGTCACGCGGGCAAACTTACCCGTCCCTGACGATTGCCCGACCAGCGCCCCCACGTGGCAGAACGCGCCATCCGACCGATGACCGTCATCAATGGACGAACGTGCACCAGCCACGCGCGATGGCATGCCTTTATGACGAAATGCACCACTGGCCCGACGCGGCCAACCGAAGGCTCGCCACCATTCGCGGTCGGTGAGGCCATCGCCCTGCCGCCACCCAACGCTCACCTCGACAGTGAGTTACACAACGACGTCGAGGTGTTACTGTCCGCGAAACCCGGGGTGGCGACCCGGGGCGAGGCCCCCGGCCGCCATGACGGCCAGGGTGAGAGCGGTCGGCGTCCGTCGGACGGGTGGGGGCGCCCAGGCGGACGTCGACCCCACCTTGTTGATGGTTCGCTCCGTGCGGGCACGGCGCTCCGGCCCCTTACTCGCTTCGCTCCCAAGGGACCTCCGCGCCGTGTCCTCCTGCGCTCACGTGCGCTACGGCGACCTCCGCTGCGGCCCAACCACTTCGCTTCGCTCGTGGCCGGGCCTCCGCGCAGGCACGCCTCCGCGCCAGCTCGGTTGCGGGCCGCTGTGACGTCACCAGTCCGAAGACGACCGCGTTCGCGGGGGCACTTCGCTTCGCTCGTGGCCGGGCCTCCGCGCAGGCACGCCTCCGCGCCAGCTCAGTCGCGAACCGCTCGGACGTTGCGAGAGACCACAGCCCTCTTGCGGGGGCACTTCGCTTCGCTCGTGGCCGGGCCTCCGCGCAGGCGTGGGTGCTTCGCGCTTGATCGTCACCAGTCCGAAGCGGCACCCACGCGGCGCCCCACTTCACTCCGCTCGTAGAGACGTCCCGCAAACGTGCCACGAGCGAAGCGAGTTGGCCCGCCCGAGGTGCGGCCTCGGCTTGGTGACGTACGACGGAACGCAACCGAGCTGGGCGCGGAGGCGCACCTCCGCGGAGGCCTGCCTACGAGCGAAGCGAAGTGACCCCGCGAACGCGCTCGTCTTCGGACTGGTGTCGCCACAGCGGAACGCAACCGCGCTGGGCGCGGAGGCGCACCTCCGCGGAGGCCTGCCTACGAGCGAAGCGAAGTAGGCGGGCCGCAGCGGAGGTCGCCGCAGCGCCCGTGAGCGGAGGAGGACAGCGCGCGGAGGTCTCGTGGGAGCGAAGCGAGTACGAGGCCGGAGCGCGCTGCCCGGACGGAGCGAACCAGAAACACAGTTAGGGCAGGGCGGCGACGATGTCCGAGACGGGCTTGCGGGCGCCGGTGTAGAAGGGCGTCTCCAGCCGGGTGTGCCGGCGGGCGGCGCTGGCGCGCAGGTGGCGGATACAGTCGACGATCCGGTGCAGCTGGTCCGCCTCGAAGGCGAGCAGCCACTCGTAGTCGCCGAGGCCGAAGGCGGAGACGGTGTTGGCACGCACGTCCTCGTACTCCCGGCCCATGATCCCGTGCTCGGCGAGCATTCCGCGCCGCTCGTAGTCGGGCAGCAGGTACCACTCCAGCGAGCGGTTGAACGGGTAGACGCAGATGTAGTCGCGCGGGTCCTCACGGCGGACGTAGGCCGGGATGTGGCTCCGGTTGAACTCGGCCGGCCGGTGCAGGCCGACGGCCGACCACACCGGGGCGAGGTGCGCGCCCAGCGTCGTCTGGCGGAACCGCTGGTAGGTCTCCTGCAGCAGGTCCGGGTCGGGGCACGTCCACCAGATCATGATGTCGGCGTCGGCGCGGTAGCCGGAGATCTCATAGATGCCCCGGGTGTAGACGTCCTTGGCGAGCGCGCCGTCGAGCAGCGTGTCCACCTCGGCGGCGACGGCGGGCCGGTCGGCCGGCAGCGACCGCCGGGCGGCGAACACCGACCAGCTGGTGTAGAGCATCTCCGCGTTCAGGTCGCGGGCGGACTTCGCCGTCTCACCGTGCTGGGCGCCGGGCTCCTGCCGCGGCGACGTGGTCTCCAGCTGGGATGAGGTCTCCGGCTGCGACGTGGACGAAGGCTGGGTGGACGACATACGTCTATTCTTCCTCGCTCGCGGAACGGCTCACCGCGCCGACCGCATCTGTCTCGGACCGCAGCACCGCCACCGCCGCCGCCTCACCGGATCGGATGCAGGCGGGAATGCCCACCCCGTCATAGCCGGCGCCGGCGACCGCCAGCCCCGGTGGCAGCGCCCGGCGCACCATCACGACCCGCTCCAGGTGGCCCGGCAGGTACTGCGGCAGCGCCCCGCCCCACCGGCTGACCCGGCTCGCGACCGGGCGCGTGGGCAGGCCCACGGCGTGCGCGATCTCCGCGGCCACCACACCGGCGAGTTCGACGTCGGAGCGGCGCAGGTCCTGGTCGGCGCCCGCCCGTCCGACGCTCGCGCGGACCACCCGCAGCGGACCGCCCCCGGACACGTGCGGCCACTTCGACGTCAGGTAGGTCGCGGCCTTGATCGTGGCACGTTCCCGGGCCGGCACCAGGAAGCCGCTGCCCGCCGGCAGGTCCACGTCGCGGTAGACGAGCGTGACCAGCCCGATCGAGGCGTACGGCACGCCGGCCAGCGGCGCGGCGGCCCGCGGCGCGACCGGGCCGAGCAGCTCGCGCGCCGCCCCGGCCGGGACCGCGAGAATCACCGCGTCGGCGTCCAGCGAGCCTCGTCCGCGCGGCCCGACCGCCACGGCATCCGGGCTGGCGTCGGCGGCCGGCCCGGACTCGTCGAAGTCGACCCGCCAGCCGCCCTCCACCTGGGTGAGCCGGCGCGCGAGCACCCCCGTGAGCACGGTCGCGCCGCTGGCCTCGGCGACCCGGGCCGCGAAGGCGCCAAGCCCGCCGCGCACCGAGGCGAACACCGGCGACGGCACCGTCGTGGCTGCCGGCGCCGTGCGGGCCCGCACCCGGTGGGCGCCGAGCAGCAGCGAGCGGTCCTCGGCCAGGATCGGCACGAGCTGCGGGACGGTGGCGCGCAGCGACAGCGCGTCGGCCCGACCGGCGTAGACGCCGCCGAGCAGCGGGTCGACCAGCCGGTCGACGACCTGGCGGCCGACCCGGGCGCCGACGTAGTCGCCGACAGTCGGGTCGTCCGGCATCTTCGCGCGCGGCAGCACGAGGTCGGCGGCGGCGCGCACCAGCCCCCAGGGGGACAGCACCCGGGAACGGATCAGCCCCAGCGCGTCGGTCGGCACCCCGAGCAGCGTGTTCGGTGGGATCGGCCGCAGCCGGCCGTTGATCCACAGCGACGCCGAGGTGGTCTCGGGGTGGACGATGTCGTGGCCGAGGCCGACCTGGCGGGCCAGTCGCAGCCCCTCCGGGACCCTGGCCAGGAACGACTCGGCGCCTTCCTCGACGTCGAGCCCCTCGAGCGGGGTGGTGCGCAGTTTGCCGCCCACCCGGTCGCCGGCCTCCAGCACGGTCACCTCGGCCCGGCCGGCCAGCGCGTGCGCCGCGGCGAGCCCCGCGATGCCCCCGCCGACGATCACTACTCGCACGCTGGAACGCTCCCTCCGCGACCTGGGACGAGCCCGCGGGGGCGCGGGGGCTCGTCGATGTCGCGCACCCCGCGGCCGGCGGCGCTCGCGGGGGCCGGGTTGCCGGCCGCCGCGAGCGGGGCCGACGGATTCCTAGCCGCCATGGACGAGGTCGACGATGTGGGCGAGCACACCCGGGTCGGTCTCGGGCAGCACGCCATGGCCGAGGTTGAAGATGTGCCCCTCGGCCTTGGACCCGCGCAGCAGCACGTCGCGCACCTTCTCAGCGAGCACGTCCGGCGGGGCGAACACCGCGGTCGGGTCCAGGTTGCCCTGCACGGCGCGGCCCGGACCGACCCGGCGGGCCGCCTCGTCGAGCCCGACCCGCCAGTCGACGCCGACGACGTCCGCGCCCGCCTCGCCCATCGCGGTGAGCAGCTCGCCGGTGTTGACGCCGAAGTGGATCCGCGGCACGCCCGAGCCCTCGAAGGCCGCCAGCACCTTGGCGCTGTGCGGGGCGACGTAACGGCGGTAGTCGGCCTCGTCGAGCGCGCCGGCCCACGAGTCGAACAGCTGCAGCGCGTCGATGCCCGCGTCGACCTGGACCCGCAGGAAGCCGATGGTGATCTCGGCGAGGCGGTCCAGCAGGGCGTGCCACAGCGAGGGGTCGCTGTACATCAGCTGCTTGGTCTTCGCGTGCGTCTTGCTCGGCCCGCCCTCGACGAGGTAGCTGGCCAGCGTGAACGGCGCGCCGGCGAAGCCGATCAGCGGGGTGTCACCGAGCTCGGCGAGCAGCAGCCGGATCGCGTCGTGGATGTAGGGGACGTCGTCGGGCGACAGCGGGCGCAGCGGCGCGAGACCGGCGGCGTCGCGGACCGGCTCGGCCACCACCGGCCCGGTCCCGGCCACGATGTCGACGCCCACGCCGATCGCGACCAGCGGTACGACGATGTCCGAGTAGAAGATCGCCGCGTCCGTCCCGAACCGGCGGACCGGCTGCAGCGTGATCTCGGTGATCAGCGCGGCGTCCTGGCAGGAGTCCAGCATCGGCACCCCGGCGCGCAGCGCCCGGTACTCGGGCAGCGCCCGGCCGGCCTGGCGCATGAACCAGACCGGTGTGACGTCGGTCGGTTCCCCCCTGGCGGCACGCAGCAGGGGCGCGCTCTCGGCCAGCCCGGCCCGTCGGGGCCCGTCGGGCGCGGTCGAGGCGGACGGTGTTCCCACCGAGCCGCGCGCTCGCTGCTCCGTCGCGGCGTTCATCGCTCTCCCGCCATCGCTTCGCGACATCCGGGGACCCAACTTGCGCTCACGCCCATACTCCGATCGTGACACGCGCCGGCCGAGGGTGCCGAACCCGCGTAGCCAACGGCCCGCCGGCCCACCCGGGGGGCGGGCTCCAGCTCTTCTACGTCTGGTAGAAACTACTCCCCCCGGGAGCCCGGCCGCCGCACCCACAGCGGGGCGTTTCTGGCCTGGCCCGGCAGGCGCCGGCGGTGCTTCGATGCGCCCGACACAGCGCCAAGAATGCACATCGGGCGCCCAACAGCTGGAACCGGGACGCTCGCGACATGTGTGACGGGCCGTGCGCAGATGGTCTGGCCGCGACACGCCGGGGGGAATGCGTGGAGATCAGTCATGGTCGTGGCACCGTCTGAGCCGTCCGAAAGGGCTGGGAGTGCAGGCGATGTCCGAGCCGAGCCGGCGCCGCCTGCACGCTGCGGGGCAGCTTCGCCACGGGCCGCGATATAGCCCCGGGGGCGATCCCGGACCCCGATGTCGAGCTTCGCTCGACCGACGCGTCGGAGGCAGCCGTCACCACCACCGCCGGTCAGACGGCGCTGTGCACCGCGCCAAGCCTCGATGGCGGCGAGCCGCGCGGGCGGGCCTCCAGCGCTCACGACCATGCCGACCAGCAGAACCAGCCGGCCACAGGAGGTGCGGTCATGCTCCCTGGACGCGAGCCCGATCAGCCTGATCATCCCGCCCTGCGCGCGGACCCCGAGCGCCTCGCGCCGGGAGACCGGCGGGGAGCGGCCACCGCCGCCGATGGCCGCGAGCCGGCCGGCGAGTACCACCACTGCCCCGAGTGCGCCGACGAGCGGCGGTTCGAACGGCCGGAATGCCTCGACGGGCACGGCTCGGACTGTCCCGAGCTGGCCTGCGTGTATTGCGGTACCGCGATCCTGGTCGCGCCCCTGACCCAGCTCGGCGCGGAGCCGGACGACGAGGCGGAGCGGCCTCGGCCGCGGGTGGTCCGCCAAGCGGCACCCGGCCGCGAGCCGGACGCCTCGCCCTGCGGCAGGACGCGGCCACGTTCTCTGGCCAGCGCCGGACGCGCCCCGCGGTCACGAGCGTGAGCCTGTACAGCACGGCGCCGGAGCCACCTGCTCCCGGCGTCGTTCCTGCGGCCGTCGGCCCACATTGGGCAATCCCTCACCGGGCACACCCATCGGGGTCGAAGCAGCACGCTCCGGCGTCCGGGCAGCGGGATCTGCGCCCACGCCCTAACGTGGCCGCCATGGGCGCCCAGTTGTCCCCCGACGCCGGGGCCGCGCGAGCGGCGGCGACTGCGGTGGCCATACCAGCCCTCGCTGGACCGGGCCTTTTCGTCGCCGCGGCGACAGCCTTGCGGGAGGCGCTCGGCACGCTACGCCCCGAACTGGCCGTGCGGGAGACGACGCCGCCGAGCCGGGTCGCCCCGTACGCGCTCGCGCTCGCGGCCAGCCTCGCCGGTGACGACGAGGACCTCGCCGCCGGCCGGCTCGTCCTCCTGTTCGACCCGGCGGGGCACAACGCCTGGGAGGGCACCGCCCGGCTGGTCTGCTACGCCCGCGCCGCCGTCGAGCCCGAGGTCGCGGCCGACCCGATGCTGCCCGAGGTCGCGTGGTCCTGGCTGGTCGAGGCGATGGCCGCCCACGGCGCCGGCGCGCGCGCTCTCGGCGGCACCGTCACCACGACGACGTCGCGCCGCTTCGGGGTGCTCGCGCCCGACGGCGACAGCTTCGACGTCGAGGTGCGCTGCTCCTGGTCGCCCAACTGGGCGGAGACAGCCGGCCCGGTCCGTCCCGGCGGGGAAGGCGGGACGCCCTGGTCGGCCGAGGAGACCGCCGCCCACCTGCACGCGTTCGCCGACCTCCTGGCCGCGATGGCCGGTCTGCCGCCGCGCATCGCCGGCGTCGTCCAGCTCCCGGGACGCCGCTTCTAGCGAGCGAGGCGCTGGACGCGCTCGCCTCGTGTCGGGCGCTTAGCCTGACCTCCCAGATCGCTAACCTCCCAGATCACGACCTCCCAGATCGGCTTCGCCGATCCGGCAGGGACCCCGTCCGCCGATCCGGCAGGGACCCTGTCGCCGATCCGGCAGGGACCCTGCTCTTCGCCTGGTTCCGGGCCGGCGCAGATGACCGCGGTCCGGGCCGGAGTCGGGTCGGTGAGGTGGTTACGTTGGCGCAGCGCTAGAGGCGCCGTCACCGGTGGGCGCCGGGCTGCGTGAACAGCTCACCAGTACGACCTCCGCCACCGCTCTGTTCCACGCCCCAGGCCATGGCGAGCCTGGAAGGCCCCGATAAGGTCGGGAGCAGGTCGGCCGCCGCCATACGCATCAACCACGAACCACACGGGGAAGGCGCTCAGCGCCCGATGGCGGGCGCTGAGCGCACTCCGTGGGCGAGCCGCGTACATATGGCGGTACGCCGGTCACTGATGCCGGTAGCCTCGTTACGAAGCGTATAAACGGTACGTTTGATCCGCCGACCGGCCTGCCAACGGCGGCATTCACACGTACCATCGCCGATCGTGACGTCGACGGTTCCGAACTCAACACGGCAGCTCAGCGGGGGTGGCAGACCAGACGTGATCGACGCGGCAGAACCGGTGTCGCCCGCCGTCACCCCGCTGCTGGAACCGGTCGAGGGCGTGCCCCCCGTCACCTGCGACGCGAGGGCTCTCTCGGAGGTCGCCGAGCGGCTCGCGGCGGGTGAGGGCCCGGTGGCCTTCGACGCCGAGCGCGCCTCCGGCTATCGCTACAGCCAGCGCGCCTACCTGGTCCAGATCCGCCGGCGCGGCTCCGGCACGGCGCTCATCGACCCGGTCACGCTGCCCGACCTGAGCGTGATTCAGGAGAAGGTCGGCGAGTGCGAGTGGGTGCTGCACGCGGCGAGCCAGGACCTGCCGTGCCTGGCCGAGCTGGGGCTGCGCCCGACGCGGCTGTTCGACACCGAGCTCGCCGGCCGGCTGCTGGGCTATGAGCGGGTCGGCCTCGGGATGATGGTCGAGCGGGTGCTCGGGTTCGGCCTGGAGAAGGGACACTCCGCGGCCGACTGGTCAACCCGGCCGCTGCCCGAGCCATGGCTGCGCTACGCGGCGCTCGACGTCGAGCTGCTCGTCGAGCTGCGCGACGAGCTCACGGCCGAGCTCACCGAGACAGGCAAGCTGGACTTCGCCCTGCAGGAGTTCGCGGCGATCGTCGCCGCCCCGCCGCGCGAGCCGAGGGCCGAGCCCTGGCGGCGCACCAGCGGCATCCACCGCGCCCGCAGCCGCCGGCAGCTGGCGGCGGTCCGCGCGATGTGGACCGCCCGGGACAAGATCGCACGCGCCCGCGACATCGCGCCCGGCCGGGTACTGCCGGACAGCGCGATCATCGACGCGGTGCTGTCGGCGCCGGCGGACGCCACCGAGCTGGTCAAGCTGCCGGTGTTCTCCGGGCCGCGGCTGCGGCGCAGCGCCAGCGTGTGGATGACGGCGCTGACCCAGGCCGCGGCGCTGCCAGACGCGGATCTCCCGCCCGCGACCGCGTCCACCGGCGGCGACGGGCTGCCACCGCCCAACCGGTGGGCCGAACGCGACCCGATCGCCGCCGCCCGGCTCGTCCGCGTCCGCGCCAGCCTGAACAAGGTCGCCGGCGAGCAGAACATGCCGGTGGAGAACCTGATCGAGCCGGCGTTGACCAGGCGGGTCGCCTGGTCGCCGCCCGGGGAGCTCTCCGCCGCGACCGTGGCTGGCACGCTGCGCGCCGGCGGTGCCCGCGCCTGGCAGGTGGACCTGACCGCCGCCGCGATCGCTGACGCCCTCGCCGAGCCCCCCGTGGCCGAGCCCGGCCCGCCACGCCGGGCCGGCCGGTCCGCCGCCCCCGCGTCCGCGAGTCCCCTCGGCGGCGGCGCCGAGGCCGTCTCCTAGGCGCCGAGGCCGTCTCCCTGGAGGCGCCGTTCCCGACGCGGGCGGCCGGGCGGGTTGGCCTGGGATGTCCGCCGAACGCGAACCCGGGCACGATCCGTGGCCGCCGGTGGTTGCTCGCGGCATGAGTGATGACGTACCGCCAGCCCAGCGTGACGGATCTGTCGTCGGCGGCGAGCCGGCCGAGCAGGAGCCGCTCGACGCGTACTCGGCGGCGGTCGTCCACGTGGCGCAGACGGTGCTGCCGAGCGTCGCCAGCCTGCGGGTACGCGGCCGGCGCGGCCAGGGCGCCGGCAGCGCGAGCGTCCTGACCGCCGACGGCTTCCTGCTCACCAGCGCGCACGTCGTCGAGGGGGCGGAGACCGCCGAGGCGACCTTCACCGACGGCGCCGACGTCGTCGCCGACGTGATCGGGCGCGACCCACTGTCGGACCTCGCGGTGCTGCGGGCGCGCGGCGACGTGCCGCCTCCGGTGACGCTCGGCGACGCCGGCCTGCTGCGGGTCGGCCAGCTGGTGGTCGCGCTCGGCAACCCGCTGGGCCTTGCCGGCAGCGTCACCGCCGGGATCGTCTCCGCGCTCGGCCGCTCACTGCCGACCCAGTCCGGCCGGGTCGTCGACGAGGTCATCCAGACCGACGCGGCGCTCAACCCGGGCAACAGCGGCGGCGTGCTCGCCGACAGCCGGGGGCGCATGGTCGGCGTCAACACGGCCGTCGCGGGCATCGGCCTCGGCCTCGCCGTCCCGATCAACGACACCACCCGCGGCCTGATCGCCACCCTGATGCGCCACGGCCGGGTCCGCCGTGCCTGGCTCGGCATCGCCGGCGCCGAGGCCCCGCTGCCGCCGGCGCTGGCCGCCAAGGTGAGCCGGCGAGCCGGCCTGCGCGTCGCCCAGGTCGTCGACGGCAGCCCGGCCGAGCGCGCGGGCCTGCGCCGCGGCGACGTCGTCCTGTCCGTCGACGGCCAGGAGATCACCACCAGCACCGCCATCCAGAAGCTCATGGTCGAGAACGCGATCGGCCGCCGCCTTGAGATCACCGTCTGGCGAAACGGCGCCCTCGTCGACGTCGTGGCCGTCCCCCGCGAGCTGACCGACGCCGCGTGAGGCGGGCGGGCGCTGGACGCGCCGCCCCGCCTGTCGGACGCTGAGCGTCCTCCCCGCGTGGTGCCGGATACAGGCGTATGGCCGTGGTTGGTGTGGTGCCGGGTTGAGGACGTGGCCGGGTTGGCACTGCGCTGATGCGCTGCCACCTTCTGTGGCCAGGTTGGCACTGCGCTAACGCGCCGTCGCCAACTGTGGCTAGGTCGTGCTGGCAGCTCGGCGGGAAGGTGTCGTGGCCAGGTCGTGGGCGGACGGTCTCGCCCTGCCCGACACGATGGCTGCCCCATGATCCGGTGTGATGCTCGGAGTCGAAGAGGCTGTTGCAAAATTCGCCCACGGGCCCGATCCGGCCCACCGGATCAGTCCAGGTGGCCGGCGTTGGTCCGGCAGCGGCCACCTCGGCCGTACACACTCGACTACCGATCTTGGTCGGCTTGATTTTGCAACAGCCTCCGAAGCTCCGACGAAACCACCGGATGACGTGGATGGGTGCCGCGTGGGCGACAGTCGCCGGGGCGACGAACGCGGTTCGAGGAGCGGATCCCGTCCCCAGAATGACGGCACGGCCTAGCCAGCAGGTCATCAGGCCGCGACCGCGGATCCCGCCTATCCCTCAACTCCCCCGCGCCGACGTTCTCGTGAGCCCAGCGCCCCCGACAGCGCCTACCTGACGCAGATCGGCCACGGTCAGCTGTGGGCCGCCTACCAGCGGCTGTGCGCCCAGACGCTCGACGAGCACGCGGCCGCCGGCCAGGTGTACAGCCTCGGCCACTTCCAGAATGACCTGCAGGCCCAGAACGCCCGGGACGGCGGGCCGATCCGCGCAGCCAGCGTCACTGGCGTGACGCTCGCGCCCGCGCCGGCCACCGAGTCCGAGCGCGACGTCACCGTCCTCGTCCGGCGCGAGCACGCGGCCGCCAGCCGCGCCTACCGCGTCGACCGCCAGGACGGCCGCTACTGCCTGCGCACCGTCTGACCCACCAGCTCCCGCGAACTGCCCGCCGGGCGGCGAAGGGGTGGCGGCCCGTCGTCGTGTCCCCGTTGCCTCCACCGCCGTCGTCGATCACCGGCGGGGTGGGCGAGGCCGGGCGGACCGGGCGGGGTGGGCATGGACGACACCTGGCGGGCGTTACCTACTCATCGGTAACTCTGTCGTAGGCTGGCTGGGTGCCACCGGGTGACGCCGGCGGCACGGCCCAGCCGAGCCGTTCCTCGCCGGGGAGGACCCACGTGTTCAAGGCATCCCGCGGTGCAGTCCGCGACGTCGTGTTCGTCGACGGGGTACGGACCCCGTTCGGCAAGGCCAGGGGGGTCTACGCCGAGACCCGCGCGGACGACCTGGTCGCCCGGGTCATCCGGGACCTGATGCGGCGCAACCCGTCGCTGCCACCGGAGCGGGTCGACGACGTGGCGATCGCCGCGACGACCCAGATCGGCGACCAGGGGCTCACGATCGGCCGGGTCGCCGGGATCCTGTCCGGGCTGCCCGAGTCGGTGCCTGGCTACGCGATCGACCGGATGTGCGCGGGCGCCGTCACGGCGGTCACCACCACGGCGTCCGCGATCGGCATCGGCGCCTACGACGTGGCGATCGCCGGCGGCGTCGAGCACATGGGCCGCCACCCGATGGGCGAGGGCGTCGACCCGAACCCGCGCTTCGTCTCCGAGAAGCTGGTCGACCCGTCCGCGCTGGTCATGGGCATGACCGCCGAGAACGTGCACGACCGCTACCCGGACATCACCAAGGCGCGCGCCGACGCCTACGCCGCCGCGTCGCAGGAGAAGGTCGCGAAGGCCTACGCGGACGGAAAGATCCAGCCGGACCTGGTCCCGGTCGCCGCGCGGCACGCCGAGACCGGCTGGGAGTACGTGACGGTCGACGAGCCGCCGCGGCCGGGCACGACCGTCGAGACCCTGGCGCATCTGAAGACCCCGTTCCGCCCGCACGGCAAGGTGACGGCCGGCAACTCGGCCGGCATCAACGACGGCGCGACGGGCTGCATCCTGGCCGCGAGCGAGGTCGCCGACGAGCTGGGCCTGTCCAAGAAGATGTCTCTCGTCGGGTTCGGGTTCGTCGGAGTAGCGCCCGAGGTGATGGGTGTCGGCCCGATCCCGTCGACCGAGAAGGCGCTCGCCCGCACCGGTCTGACGATCGACGACATCGGCCTGTTCGAGCTGAACGAGGCGTTCGCCGTGCAGGTGCTCGCGTTCCTCGACCACTTCGGCCTCGCGGACGACGACCCACGGGTCAACCCCTACGGCGGGGCGATCGCGCTCGGCCACCCGCTGGCGAGCTCCGGTGTGCGGCTGATGACGCAGCTCGCCAGCGAGTTCGAGGAGCACCCCGAGGTCCGCTACGGCCTGACCGCGATGTGCGTCGGCTTCGGCATGGGCGCGACCACGATCTGGGAGAACCCCCACCATGCTGGCTGATCTGTCCCCGGGCGCGTGAGGCTCCGCCATCATCGCGCCCTTCGGCAACCTCTGCCTGATGCTGGGACGGCACCACCAGGCGCGGAGGCGTGCCTCCGCGGAGGCCCGGCCACGAGCAAAGCGAAGTGGTTGGGCCGCAGCGGAGGTCGCCGTAGCGCACGTTCGCGGAGGAGGACGCGGCGCGGAGGAGGACGCGGCGCGCAGGTCCCTTGGGAGCGAAGCGAGTAAGGGGCCGTAGCGCCGCGTCCGGACGGAGCGAACCAGCGACTCAGCCCGCACGGAGCGAACCAGGAGATACCGCATGAGCAGCACTGACGTCGCGCTGGACTTCCCGGACGAGGTCGTCACGCACGCCTACGTCCGTTATGCCCAGCTTCCCGGGGTCGACGGCCCGGTCGCCCTGATCACGCTGGACAACGGGCACGACCACACCCGGCCGAACACGTTCGGCCCCGCCGGGCTGCGCGAGCTGCTGGCCGCGGTGGACGAGATCGAGGCGCACACGCCGCCGGTGGCCGCGGTCGCCGTCACCGGCAAGCCGTTCATCTTCTGCGTCGGCGCGGACCTGTCGTTCCGGTCGTCCTTCACCGACCCGGACGCGATCCGGCCGGCCATCGAGAAGCTCGGCGAGCTGGGGCACATGGCGCTGCGCCGCGTGGGCGAGGGCCGGCTCGCAGGCCGGAAGGTGCCGACGTTCGCGCTGGTCAACGGCGCGGCGATGGGTGGTGGCCTGGAGCTGGCGCTGCACTGTGACTACCGGGCGTTCTCCGCCGGCATCCCGGTGCTCGCGCTGCCGGAGGTGTTCCTCGGCCTGGTGCCTGGCTGGGGCGGCACCCAGCTGCTGCCGAACCTGGTCGGCGCCGACAAGGCGGTCACCCTCGCGATCGAGAACCCGCTCAACACCAACCGCACCCTCAAGGGCCCGCAGGCGGCGAAGCTCGGCCTGGCCGACGTCCTGCTGGAGCCGGCGGACTTCCTCGAGGAGGCGCTCGCCTGGGTCGGCCAGGTGCTGCGCGGCCTTGGCCAAAGCCCGCGCCGGACCTACCAGATCGCCGACCTCCCAGATCGGCTTCGCCGATCCGGCAGGGACCCTGTCGCCGATCCGGCAGGAACCCCGGATGGCGAAGCCTCGCGCGGGCGGCGGCTGTCCGACGACATTGTCGACCCGGTCGCCGCCCGCCCGGCCGTCGAGCGCGGCCAGGCCTGGACGGACGCGCTCGCCCGCGG
The DNA here is from genome assembly GCF_032027725.1 of Pseudofrankia coriaricola. NCBI lineage: Bacteria > Bacillati > Actinomycetota > Actinomycetes > Frankiales > Frankiaceae > Pseudofrankia > Pseudofrankia coriaricola. The sequence goes on from NZ_JASNFO010000082.1 coordinate 62,603, forward strand.
CCGGGCCCTCGCCGACGCGAAGCTGCACGGCGCCGCGCCCGCCGCCTACCGCGCGCTCGAACTGCTGGCCCTCGCCGAGACGGCCGACCGCGACGCCGGCTACGCCGCCGAGACGACGGCGCTCGCCGACCTGTCGGTCTCCGAGGAGCTCGCCGCGAGCCTCTACGCCTTCGACCTGACCCAGAAGCGCGCCCGCAAGCCGGTCGGCGGGCCGGACCCGAAGGTCGCCCGGCCGGTGTCGAAGGTCGGCGTCGTGGGCGCCGGGCTGATGGCCAGCCAGCTCGCGCTGCTGTTCGCCCAACGCCTCGAGGTGCCGGTCGTGCTCACCGACCTCGACCAGGCCCGCCTGGACAAGGGTGTCGGCTACGTCCACCGCGAGGTCGACAACCTGCTGCTGCGCGGCCGGGTCTCCCACGACAAGGCCAACCGGCTCAAGGCCCTGGTCACCGGTTCGCTGACCAAGGAGGCGTTCGCCGACGCCGACCTCGTCATCGAGGCCGTCTTCGAGGACCTGAAGGTCAAGCAGGCGGTGCTCGGCGAGCTCGAGGCGGTCGTACGCCCCGACGCACTGCTGCTGACCAACACCTCGGCGCTGTCCGTGACCGACATGGCCGCGGGCCTCGCGCACCCCGAGCGGGTCGCCGGCCTGCACTTCTTCAACCCGGTCGCCGTGCTGCCGCTCGTCGAGGTCGTGCGGGCGGCCAGGACAGACGACGCGGCCGTCGCCACGACGCTGGCGGTGGCCAAGAAGCTCGGCAAGAACGCCGTCCTCGTCAAGGACGCGCCGGCGTTCGTCGTCAACCGGCTGCTCACCCGCTTCCTCGGCGAGGTGCTCGGCGCGATCGAGGAGGGCACGCCGGTCGCCGAGGCGGACGCGGCACTCGACCCGCTGGGCCTGCCGATGTCGCCGCTGACGCTGCTCGCGCTGGTCGGCCCACCGGTGGCCCTGCACGTCGCGGAGACGCTGCACGACGCGTTCCCCGACCGGTTCCGCTCCCCCACCGGCCTGGGCCGGGTGGTCGCCGCGGGCAAGACGAGCGTCTACACGACCGGCCCGGACGGCGCCCAGATCGTCGACGCGGAGGCCGCGGCGCTCGCCCGCGGCCCGGTCGCCGGCGACGGCGCGTCCGCGGGCTCGGCGCTCGCCCCGAGCGGCGAAGAGGTCCGCGCCTCGGCGCTGTCGGCCCTGGCCCAGGAGATCCGTCTGCTCCTCGATGAGGGCGTGGTCGCCGAGGCCGCCGACATCGACCTCTGCATGATCCTCGGCGCCGGCTGGCCCTTCCACCTCGGCGGCATCACCCCGTACCTGGACCGCATCGGCGTCAGCGAGAAGATCGCCGGCGCCCGCTTCACCCCACCCGGCGTCGCCACCGTCCGCTGACGGCACGTCCCCGTCCGGCCGCCGCGGGCCCCCCAGCCAGGCTGGGGGCCCCGCGGCGGTCTCGCCGCGCCGCAGTAAAACCCGTGCCGCGCTGGCTGGCCGACGAGACCGAGCGGGCGCGAGCACTGTCCTGATCCGGATCTGTTCGGCCGAGCCCACGGTCGTCAGGATGAGACGTCCCCTGAGGGCACACGCCGCTCGTGGCGGGCACGGGGTCCGGTGGACCGGCGGGTGCGGGTCCCGGTGTCGACCTGACGGCGGTGTGATGCTTCGGGCGCACGCTCACGGTCGTCGGCGATGCTCTGCGCGATCATGTTGAGGGTCCGCGCCCGGGTCTTGTCGTCGAGTCCGGTCAGGAGACTGTCCAGCACGCCCATCGCCCACTCCGTTTGGTTCGTTCGGTTTCCCCCCGATTCCCACGGAGCCGCGACTAACACGAGGCTCGCCATGATTCACATGATTCATCCATCAGTCGAGAGATCATCGGGTGCCCGGGATAGATCGGGGTGATCCGGGTACCTCGCCGCCATGACCGCTACGCAGCACGCCATCGGAGTCCCCGCGCCCCAGCTCAGCGACGATGACCTGCGCCACGAGCTCGACCGGCTGCACGCCACCCGCCACGACACGGTGGTCGGCGGCAGCGAGGACGCGCTCGCGACCCACACCCGGCGGATGCTCGAACTGGAGGCCGAGTACCTCACCCGGTTCCCGGTCGAGTCGGCTCCCGACCCCGCCCGGACGCGCGCGGGCGCGCGCCGGCTCGCGGCCGGCCGCTGACGCGGCGAACGTCCGCGCGGCGCGCACGCCGCCAACCCCACCGGCGCGAAGCCGACGACAACGACCGAAGCACCACGCGCGACCACGAAGCATCACGTGTGTGGCCCGGCACAAAGGCCCTTCCTGCCGGGCCACACACGTGTCACCGCCCGCGGACGGGCGTCCTCAGCCTGTCCGCGGGCCGCGCGACGTGCGCACCTGATCGCGAGCCGCGGGAAACTGAGACCGGGCACGGGATCAGGACATCGTCGGATCAGGCCAGAATGGGCCCATGACCAACCGGGCACCGTCGTCGAGGCAGGCACGTGCCGCTTCCCGGCCGCCGTCGACAAGCCCCACGGCGGGAAACGCCACGTCCCCCGCCACCCGCGGCACCGCGACGCTGGGCGCGCGGACGGCCAGTCCTCCCGCCGCCGGGCGGATCAGGGCGGGCCAGCGTCGTGGCCGAGGCGGGAACCTGGCCGATCGCGGCCCGGCGCCCACGGGCACGGCGACTGGCTGGCGGCGAGGAGCCTCGCCACGGGCGGCCGCGCTGCTGGCGTACGGGCTCGGGCTGATCGACATCCTGTCGGCGGTCACGCCGCCGGGCCATCGGCGGATGGCCGAGCTGCGCGCCATCCTGCCGACGGGTATCCCGGAGCACGCTCGGACGCTGACGGTCCTCGTCGGCGTCCTGCTGGTCCTGCTCGCGCATGGGCTCGCGCGCCGCAAGCGGCGCGCCTGGCAGCTCGTGCTCGCGCTCGCCGCCGTGAGCACGGTGCTGCACCTGCTCAAGGGCCTCGACTACGACGACGCCGTCGGGTCGGCCGCGGTCACCGGCTGGCTGCTCTACCGCCACCGGGACTTCCACGCCGAGCCGGACCCGTCGAGCCGCTGGCGGGCCGTCGGCGCTTTCGCCGCGCTGTTCGGCCTGTCGGTGGGCAGCGGCCTGCTCATGCTGCGCCTGGGCTGGTCGAGGTCGATCAGCGAGTACCCGCTGTCCGAGCAGATCGAGCATGTGCTGGGCGGCATGATCGGGATTCACGGCCCGGTCGGCTTCGCCTCGGGCCGGATCGACCGGATGGTCGCCAGGACGCTCGCCGCGATGGGCCTGCTGACGGTGGCGCTGCCGACCTGGATGGCGCTGCGCCCGCCCCGGCCGCACCCCCGCCACGACGCGGACGACGAGGCCCGGCTGCTGGACCTGCTTGCCCGCCACGGCGGCGACGACTCGCTCGGCTGGTTCGCGCTGCGCCGGGACAAGGCGGTGATCTGGTCGCCGTCGAGGAAGTCCGCGATCGCGTACCGGGTCGTCGGCGGGGTGATGCTCGCCAGCGGCGACCCGCTCGGCGACCGGGAGGCATGGCCGGGCGCCATCGCCGAGTTCCTGCGGGTCGCCGCCCGGCACGCCTGGGTCCCGGCGGTGATCGGCTGCTCGGCGTCCGGCGGCACGGCCTGGACGAGGGCCGGCCTGACCGCGCTGGAGCTGGGTGACGAGGCCGTGCTCTCCGTCGACGACTTCAGCCTGGACGGCCGGGCTATGCGCGGGGTCCGCCAGGCGGTCGCCCGGGTCGAGCGCGCCGGCTACGAGGCGAAGGCCGCGCGGGTGCGTGACCTGCCGGCGGCGGAGCTCGCCGAGCTGAGCCGGCTGACGCGCGCCTGGCGCGGCTCGGAGCGGGAACGCGGCTTCTCGATGGCACTCGGGCGGTTCGCCGAGTGCGCCGCGGGAGCCGGCGGCCAGGTCGGCCCCGACGACGGTGGCCGCGGCGGTGACGGTGACGACAAGGCCGCCGTCGCCGCGTGCGCCGCCGACTGTGTCGCCGTGACCGCCGTGAGCCTGCCCGAGGCCGGCCGAGTTCCGCCGGCCGACGGGGATACCGCCCCGGCCGGCGGCGCGGTGCGCGGGCTGCTGCACTTCGTGCCCTGGGGCAGCGACGGCCTGTCCCTCGACATGATGCTGCGCGACCCGCGGGCCGACAACGGGCTGACCGAGTACCTCATCGTGGCGACCGTCCGCGCCGCCCGGGAGCTGGGCGTACGCCGGATCTCGCTCAACTTCGCCGCCTTCCGCCAGGCCCTTGAGCTCGGCGGCCGACTCGGCGCGGGCCCGGCGGCCAGGAGCGGCCGGTGGCTGCTGGTGTTCCTTTCCCGCTGGTTCCAGATCGAGAGCCTCTACCGGTTCAACGCCCGGTTCCAGCCGGCCTGGCAGCCGCGCTACATCTGCTTCCCCACCAGCCGCGACCTGCCCAGGGTCGCCGTCGCCATGATGGAGGCCGAGGCCTATCTCACCTGGCCCAGGCCTTGGCGCCGTTCCCGCCAGCCCCAGCATCCCGGCTAGACCGCCGAGGGACGTCAGCGACGGGCGGTGACGCCTCCGGGCGGCAGCGCATCGGTCGTCGTCGAAACGTCGCCGGTGTCGGCGTCGGCCTCGGCGCCGGTCGGAAGGGCGGCTCCGCGCGGGCGCAGGGCGACGCCGACGCCGGCCCAGACGAGGTCGGCGACGGTGGCCAGCAGCCGCGACACCAGCGTGAGCACCAGTGCGGGCTCCCTGGCGAGCGCCGGGGACAGGGCCAGGACCAGCACCGCCTCGCGAACTCCGAGGCCGGCGGGCAGCACCAGCACGAGGAAGCCGGCCGTCCAGGCCAGCGCGTAGCCGCCGACGGCGAGGGCGAGCAGCCGCGGCCCGCCGACACTCGCGCCGAGGTCACGGGCGAGCAGGAACGTCGCGACGCCGTAGCAGCCGAAGCTGACCAGCAGCCAGCCGGCGCCGACGAGCACCGTCCGTCCCGGGACCGGCTCGGTCATCGCCGGGCGGCGCAGCAGCCGGAAGGCGACCGCCAGCAGCCTGCGCAGCACCGGCGGCCACAGCAGCAGCATGAACGCCAACGCGGCGGCGAACGCCCACCAGTAGCTCGTGAGCGCGTCCCGGGAGACGAACGGCAGCGTCACGGCGGCGGCGAGCCCGCCGCACGGCACGGCGAGCGCCAGCACGATCAGGCTCGCCGCCGCCGAGCGCGGCCGAGCCACCCCGTAGTCGCGCGACAGCTCCATCTGCGCGAGCACCGGCCACACGCTGCCCGGGATGTACTTGCCGACCTGGCCGACGAAGAAGATCCGTGTCGCCGCCCGCAGCGGCAGCCGCGCGCCCAGCCCCGCGAGCACCGCCCGCCAGGACAGCACCGTCAGCCCGACGGCGAGGACCGTCGCCACGGCCGAGCCGACCACCCCGACGACGCTCAGCTCCCGGATCGACGCGCTGACGTCGTGCCACCCCTTGACCAGCGCGACCACGAGCAGCCCGACGGCCATCAGCAGCGCCCCGCGCACCAGCAAGGCGCGCGGCCCGCCCTTGCGCCCCGGCATCGCGGGCGTCCCCGACGCCGGCGGCGTCCCCGGCACGGCCGGCATCCCCGGCACGGCCGAGGCCTCCGGCGCGCCGGTGATCGGCGGCCCGGGCGGATTCGGCTCCGACGTCGACTCGTCCGCCGCGGCGGACGACCGTGTCGACGGCTGGCCTCCGGCCTGAGCGCGACCCGCGCGATGCCGCCCGGTCATCGCCGCCTGGTTCGGCGCGGTGTCAGCATGCACCCGTCCAGACTAGGGGCGCGCCGATGACGCGCCGCGACGCCCCGTCCGCACCGATCGGCATACATCACGCCGGATCATCGGCCGCCCCCTGCCACATCGACCGACCCGATCGCGGCCCTGGCATGCCGATCGGCGCCAGACCTCCCAATTTGCCGGATTTGTTCATACCCGGTTCGCGATCAGTCGGAGATGCCGCGCCGCCGCCGGGCATTGATCGCCAGCCTGGTATGCGATTCGGTCTGGGCCAGGTTCGGTCCGCCATTCGCCGGCGGGGCCAGGTCGGACGGCCCGGAAGCCGAAACCGCCGGCCAGGCGGGTGCCTGGCCGGCGGTTGAGAGCGGTGAGCCGTGGCCGTGCTTCTCGGCCGTGGCCGACGAGCTACTCGGTGGAGCGGCGCTGCCGCGGCGAGGCCTTGGCCGCCTTCGCCGTGGCCTGCTCAGGCATCACCGGCTCGCCGGACGGAGTCGTCTCGGCCGACGTGCCTGGCTCGCCGGCGAGTGCCGGCTGGCGGCGGGCGACCGCCTCGACGACCTTGCGGGCGAGGTCCTGCGGAGCGAGGCCGACCTCGGCGAGCACCTCGTCGCGCTTGCCCTGGTCGAGGAACCGCTGGGCGATGCCGAAGTCGCGCAGCGGAATGTCGACGTCGGCGTCACGCAGGGCCTGCGCGATGGCCGAGCCGACACCGCCGACGCGGCCGTTGTCCTCGACGGTGACGACCAGATCGTGGTCGCGGGCCAGCTCGACGATCTCGGCCGGCACCGGCTTGACCCAGCGCGGGTCGACGACGGTGATCCCGATGCCCTGGCTCGCCACCCGGCGGGCGACCTCCATGCAGGTCGGCGCCATCGCACCGACCGACACGAGCAGCACCTCGCGGTGCCGGGCGACAGCCGGCTCGCGGAACAGCACGTCCACGCCGCCGACGGTGTCGATCGCCGGCACGTCGGCCGAGACGCTCCCCTTCGGGAAGCGGATGACGTTCGGCTTCTCGGTCTCGGCGACCGCCTCGCGCAGCAGGGTGCGCAGCGTCGCCTCATCCCGCGGCGCGGCGATCTCCAGGTCGGGCACGACCTGCATGATCGACATGTCCCACATGCCGTTGTGCGACGGGCCGTCCTCACCGGTGACGCCAGCGCGGTCGAGCACGAAGGTGACCGGCTGGCGGTGCAGGGCCACGTCCATCAGGACCTGGTCGAACGCCCGGTTGAGGAAGGTCGCGTAGATGCAGACGACCGGCTTGAGGCCGCCCATCGCGAGGCCCGCGGCCGAGGTGGTCGCGTGCTGCTCGGCGATGCCGACGTCGAACACCCGGTCAGGGAACGCCTTGGAGAAGGCGTGCAGGCCGACGGGCTGGAGCATCGCGGCGGTCATCGTGACCACGTCCGGCCGCTCCGAGCCGATCCGGACGATCTCCTCGGAGAAGACGCTCGTCCAGGACAGGCCCTTCTTCGCCGCCGTCGACTTCCCGGTCTTGGGGTCGATGACACCGACCGAGTGGAACTGGTCGGCCTCGTCCTGCTCGGCGGCCGGGTAGCCGAAGCCCTTGCGGGTGACGGCGTGCACGATCACCGGGCGGTTGTAGTCCTTGGCGCGGCGCAGTGCCTGCTCCATCGCGGCGGAGTCGTGGCCGTCGACCGGGCCGACGTACTTCAGGCCCAGGTCCTCGAACATGCCCTGCGGCTGGACGACGTCCTTGATGCCCCGCTTGATGCCGTGCAGCGCGTCGAACAGCGGGGCGCCGACCAGCGGGGTGCGACCGAGGACCTGCTTGACGACGTCGAGGACCTGCTCGTACTCGGGAGCCAGCCGCAGCGCGGCCAGGTGGTCGGCGAGACCGCCGATCGTCGGCGCGTAGGAGCGGCCGTTGTCGTTCACGACGATGACGACCTTGCGGTCGCCGGCGGCGATGTTGTTGATCGCCTCCCAGCACATGCCGCCGGTGAGCGCGCCGTCGCCGACGACGGCGACGGCGTGGCGGTCCTCGCCCCGCAGGGCATAGGCCCGCGAGAGGCCGTCGGCGTACGAGAGCGCGGTGGAGGCGTGCGAGTTCTCGATGATGTCGTGATCGGACTCGGCCTGGCTGGGGTAGCCGGACATCCCGCCGCGCTGGCGCAGCTTCTCGAATCCGTCGGCACGGCCGGTGAGCAGCTTGTGCACATAGGACTGATGACCGGTATCCCAGAGGATCCGGTCAAAGGGCGAGTCGAATACCCGATGAATCGCCAACGTCAGTTCGACTGCGCCCAAGTTCGGTCCGAGGTGGCCGCCGGTGCGCGCGACCGCGTGGATCAGGAAATCACGGATCTCCGCGGCCAGTGCGGGCAGCTCCTCGGGGCTGAGGCGTTTGACGTCCTGTGGGCTGTTGATCGTCGACAGCAGCGACACGGCGTGCACTCCCTCCCCCGACTGGGGTTCGGTCCCGGGGTCCGGGAAAGCCTAGCCTGGCCGGATGTCGGCCAAGGGACCGGCACCCGACATGTGAGATCGCCACGGCCGCGGGTGAATTCGCGCGTTTTGGCGGTAGAATCCACTCTCCGCCGTGGCAACACTCTGTTGTAGCGACAACGTGTCCCGGCACCAGTACTCTGCTGAACCTACCGCCGTTCGGCCGCCACGCCATGTCGGTCATCCGACTACCCGCCGGCGCGGATCTGGCCTGGTCCGGGCTGCCAGCGTGTCCTGGGGAACGCACCATCCCGGGGCGGCGGTACAGCCGCCGGAACGGCCGGCATGGCCACCGATACCTCACCGTCACAATGCCGATACCGCATCCAAGCAATCCAGTACACGGACTATCGACACGGGATGTCGACGCGACAGCGTTCCGTCACACGAGAGGCATGGCCGAGGCGGCGCTACGGCGCGGGGACCAGGCAGGCCACGCACTCGATGTGCGCGGTCATCGGGAAGAGGTCGAAGGCGCGCACGCCGTCGACCCGGTAGCCGGCAGCCGCGGCGGCGGCGAGGTCGCGCCCGAGCGCGACCGGGTCACAGGCCACGTAGGCGACCGCCCGGGGCCGCAGCGCCAGCAGCGCGGTCAGCACGTCCGTGCCGGCGCCGGTCCGCGGCGGGTCCAGCACCGCCACGTCGACGCGCCCCCCGCCCTGGGCGCCCCTTGCGGGCTGGGTGCCGCCGACGCAGTGGCGTACAGTCGCCGCCGTCACCCGCACCGGCCGGACCGACACCCACGGCAGGTCGGCGAGGCTGCGGGTCGCCGAGGCGACCGCGGCGGCGTCGGACTCCATCGCGATCACCTCGCCGTCCGGGCCGACCGCCTCGGCGAGGAAGGCCGCGAACAGGCCCGCGCCCGCGTACAGGTCGAGGGCCCGCTCCCCCGGCCGCGGCTCGAGGGCGGCGAGCACCGCGCCGACGAGCGTGCGCGCCGCCGCCGGGTGGATCTGCCAGAACGCGGACGCGTCCACCCGGAACTCCCGGCCCAGCACTCGCTCGACCAGCCCGCCGCCGTGAGCCGCTCGGCCGACGTCGCGGGACGTGCCACCGGTCGGGCGAACAGCCACCCGCCCGGAGCTCACGCTCGCCGCGACCTCGACCGCCTCCGCCCCCGGAAAGCGCCGCCCGGCGACGGCATCCACGACCAGCGGATGCGCGATCCGGCAGTCGGGCGTGGCCACGACCTGGTGCGATCGGTGCATCCGCAGCCCCACCTCGCCGTCCGCGGTCACGGCGAAACGCATCCGGGAGCGCCAGCCGAGCCCTTCGCCGGCTGGCAGAGCCACCGTGAGGTCTCCCCCGCGGGCCCGCCGGCCCACCTGCCGCGCCGGGCCGGGCGCGCCCATGTCATCCGCCTCGTCATCCAGGGCGGGCAGCGCCTCGACCGCGACGGCGAGTCCCGGCGCGCCTTTCGTGTCACCCGTCTCGCCGCCGGAGGCCACGTGGGCGGCCAGGCCCCCCTGGTGGCGCAACGCCTCGACGACCACCTCGGCCTTCAGCCGCCGCTGGGCGGCGGGTGAGGCGTGCTGCCAGTCGCAGCCACCGCAGCCTCCCTGGCCATGGCGAGGGTGGCCACGTTCGTCCCGTACCGCTCCCGGGGCCTCCGGCCTGGGTGGCCCCGCGTGCGGGCAGGGCGCCTCCACCCGGTCGGGCGACGGCTCGACGATCTCGATGGCGTCGGCGCGCCAGTACCGGTCGTGGGAACGGTCGGTGACGCGGGCGCGCACCCGCTCACCGGGCAGCGCGTGCCGGACGAACACCACCCTGCCGCCGGACCGCGCCACACACAACCCGCCGTGGGCCACCGGACCCACGTCCAGGTCGATCAGTTCGCCGCCCGCGTGGTCCTCGTCGCCCTCGTAGTCCTCGTCGGCCCACCGCGCACCCGCGCGGTGGTCGCCGCCAGGACCGGCCTGGTCGGGCCTGGCCGGTCCATGGCCCGAGGAGGCGCGAGAATGTCCCTCCTCGGGCCGCCGGCGGCCCCGCGTCCCCGGCGGCACTAGCCCTCCGGCCCGTCGGCCCGGCTGGACAACGCGGTCGAGCCTGGCGAAGGCGCCGTCGCGGCCGACGGTGCCTTCGCGCCAACGGCGGCGACGGCGCCGGGGCCGCGCGGCCCGGCCTGGCCGCGCCGGACGGCGCCGGCGGCCTCCCCGTCCATGCGGCGCTGCGCGTTCGACGACGACTCCAGCTGCCAGGGCACGCTCGTCACCATCACCCCGGGCTGGAACAGCAGCCTCGCCTTGAGCCGCAGCGCGCTCTGGTTGTGCAGCAGGTGCTCCCACCAGTGGCCGACGACGTACTCCGGGACGAACACCGCGACGACGTCGCGCGGGCTGTCCTTGCGGATGTCCGCGACGTACTTGAGCACCGGCCCGGTGATCTCCCGGTAGGGCGACGCGAGTGTCACCAGGTCGATGGTGATGCCGCGCTCGTACCATTCCTGGGTGAGCCGCTCGGCGTCGGCCGGGTCGACGGCGGCGGTCACCGCGACCAGGCTGTGCGGCCTGGTCGCCTTGGCGTAGGCGAGCGCCCGCAGCGTCGGCGCGTGGATCTTGCTGACCAGGACGACGCCGTGCACCCGGGACGGCAGCGTCGGCGGGCCGGGCGGCGGGGTGAGCTCCGTGGCGATCCGGTCGTAGTGCTTGCGCACCGCCCGCATCGCCACGAAGATCACTGGCATCGCGATGACGACGATGTACGCGCCGTGGGTGAACTTCGTCGCCAGTACGAGTACGAGTACGAGGCCCGTCATGCAGGCCCCGAAGAAGTTGATCGTCTGGGAGCGGCGGACCTTGCGCCGCCCGCCCGGCGTCGTCGCGAGCACCGAGCTGCCGCGCAGCACCCGCTGCCAGTGGCGCACCATGCCGGTCTGGCTCAGGGTGAACGAGACGAACACGCCGACGATGTAGAGCTGGATCAGCCGGGTGGTCTCGGCCTTGAACACGATCACCAGCAGGGTGGCGAAGCCGGCCAGCAGCAGGATCCCGTTGGAGTAGGCGAGCCGGTCGCCGCGGGTGTGCAGCTGGCGCGGCAGGTAGCCGTCGCGGGCGAGGATCGAGCCGAGCACCGGGAAGCCGTTGAACGCAGTGTTCGCGGCCAGGATCAGGATCAGCGCCGTCACCGCGGCGATGTAGACGAACCCGATCGAGCCGCCGCCGAACACGGCCGCCGCGACCTGGGCGATCACCGTCGGCTGCTCGCCGTGCGCGCCGATGAGGTTCTTCGTGTCCTCGGCGACGTGCACCTTGCTGGCCATCGCGAGCACGGTGACGCCGATGAACATCAGCGCGGCGATCAGGCCCATCGCCAGCAGCGTCGTCGCCGCGTTCTTGCTCTTGGGCGGGCGGAACGCCGGCACACCGTTGCTGATCGCCTCGACGCCGGTCAGCGCCGTGCAGCCCGAGGAGAACGCTCGCAGCGCGAGGAACGCGAGCGCCAGCCCGGAGTAGTGGCTGGTCGCGGCGACCTGGTAGTCGGCGCTCTCCGCTCGCGGAGTGTGCCCGAAGGCCATCTTCACGAAGCCGATTACGATCATGACGAAGATGCCGAGGATGAACCCGTAGGTCGGGATCGAGAACGCGGTGCCCGACTCGCGCACGCCGCGCAGGTTCATCATCGTCAGCACGACGATGAGCACCACCGCGATCAGCACCTTGTGCTGGGCCAGGCTGGTGGCCGCGCTCGTCAGGTTCGCCACCCCGGCGGAGACCGACACGGCGACGGTCAGCACGTAGTCGACCAGCAGGGCGCTGGCGACCGTGAGCCCCGCCGGCCCGCCGATGTTCTCCGTCGCGACCTCGTAGTCGCCGCCGCCGCTCGGGTAGGCGTGCACGGTCTGGCGGTAGGACGCGACGACGGTCAGCATGAGCGCGACGACGACGAGCGCGATCCACGGCGTGAAGTGGTAGAACGCCAGCCCGCCGAGCGAGAGCACCAGCAGGATCTCCTCGGTCGCGTACGACACCGAGGACAGCGCGTCACTGGCGAACACGGGCAGCGCGACCCGCTTCGGCAGCAACGTCTCACCGAGCCGGTCACTTCCGAGAGGGCGGCCGACCCAGACGCGCTTCAGCCGGTCCGTGAGCGCCACGCGCAGGATGCTACCGAGCAACCCCGTCGACCTGTTCGGCATGGCGCATATCGCAAAGGTCCGGCCAGAGTGCCGGGCCGGGCGCGGACCACGCGGGATCCCCGGCGCGGACCGTCGCGGTGATCGGCCCATGCCGGGAAACCCCAGCACGCCAGCACGCGTGCACCCCGCGCCGCCGCCGCCACCGGGCGGCCGGCGCTCCTGGGCGGCCGCCCGGCATGTGACCCGCGGCATAGCCCGCGGAGCGCGGCGAACGGGCGCCGCGGGCGCGACAGGTACGCGTCGCCCGCGTGACGGCGCCGGTCCGTCGACCCAGGGCATCGGGCACCGCTACGCTCTCGCCCCATGCACGTCGTGATCCTCGGCTGCGGCCGGGTCGGCTCGGCGCTGGCGATCGAGCTCGAACGTTTCGGGCACGGTGTCGCCGTCATCGACCAGGACCCCAGTGCCTTCCACCGACTGCCGCCGTCGTTCACCGGTAGCAAGGTCACCGGTGTCGGGTTCGACAGGGACACCCTGATCGAGGCCGGCATCGAGAAGGCCGAGGCGTTCGCCTCGGTGTCCAGCGGCGACAACTCGAACATCATCTCCGCCCGGGTGGCGCGGGAGATGTTCGGCGTCCAACGGGTCGTCGCCCGGATCTACGACCCCCGCCGGGCCGAGGTCTACGAGCGGCTCGGCATCCCGACGGTGGCCACCGTGCGCTGGACGCGCGACCAGATGCTCGCCCGGCTGCTGCCCGAGGCGGTCACCCCGGAGTGGACCCACCCGTCCGGCGCCGCCCTGATGACCCAGCTGACCCCCGCGAAGAGCTGGGCGGGCCGGCCGGTCAAGGAGATCGAGCAGGCGGCCGGCATCCGGGTCGCCTGCCTGACCCGGTACGGCGAGGGCATCATCCCGGACGGGCGCACGATGGTGCAGGACGGCGACATCCTGCACGCCGCCGTGGCCCGCAAGCGCGTCACCGAGGCCGAGGCGGCCGTGCGCGCCAACCCACCCAAGGGGGTCTGAGGGTCATGACGCGTCAGGTGGTGACGATCGCCGGCGCAGGCAAGGTCGGCCGGTCGATCGCGAGCGAACTCCTCGACAACGGCACCGAGGTGCTACTCATCGAGCGGGACGGCGCCAAGATCCGTCCGGAGTCGCTCCCGAAGGCGCGCTGGCTGCAGGCGGACGCGTGCGAGTTGTCGTCGCTGGAGTCGGCCGGGCTGGAGAACTGCGCGGTCGTGGTCGCGGCGACGGGTGACGACAAGGTCAACCTGGTCGTCTCGCTGCTGGCCAAGACCGAGTTCGGCGTGCCCCGGGTGGTGGCCCGGGTGAACCACCCCAAGAACGAGTGGCTGTTCACGGACAGCTGGGGCGTCGACGTGGCGGTGTCGGCCCCGCGGATGCTGACCGCGCTCGTCGAGGAGGCGGTCAGCGTCGGCGACCTGGTCCGGCTGATGAAGTTCCGCCAGTCCGATGCGTCGCTGGTCGAGCTCACCCTGCCGGCGGACTCGCCGGTCGCCGGCCAGTCGGTCGGCGACATCTCGCTGCCGCGCGACTGCGCGCTGGTCGTCATCCTGCGCGGCGGCCAGGCCGTCGTCCCGTCTCCGGACAGCACGCTGGAGCCCGGTGACGAGGTGCTCGCCGTCGCCGTCACCACCGACGCGGAGGCCGAGCTCGCCGCCCTCTTCGGCGCGACCCCGCCGTCCATCTCATAGGGCGGTCCCGTGCCGGACGCTCCGCGCCCAGCACCGGGCGCCGCATTCGGGCGCTGAGGCCCGACCTCCCAGATCGCTGACCTCCCAGCAGACCTTCCAGCAGACCTCCCAGATCGCTTCGCGATCCGGCAGGGACCCCGGCTTCGCGATCCGGCAGGGACCCTGTCGCCGATCCGGCAGGGACCCCGGGCGCCAGCGCTGATGCGCCGTCACCACCGTTGGCTGGGTTGCGCGCATGGCTCGCCAGAACGACGTCACAGCCGCTGTGTGTTTGCGGTGACCGGAGCCCGGCGGCCGGTCCTGCTAGTCGTCGTACGGCTCCCTGACGGCGGCCCTGGCCGCGAATGGGTCGACGTTGTCGGCCACCGGGTCCACCGCGTCGGCTGGGCCCTCCTCGGCGGCGTCCGGTGGCTCGAAGCGGGAGGCCGGGGCGAGCTTGCGCACGATCGCCAGCGTCGCGAGCACGGCCAGGCCGAACAGCGGCAGCCCAAGGGCGAGGTTCGCGGCCGCGAGCCATCCGTCCCGGTCGGCGAGGTAGAGCACACCCTGCACCGCGAACCGCAGGAAATACACGACGATCCAGACGCCGGTGGCCCAGTTCGCCGCCCGCAGGGTGTCGCGGTGGTTGCGCCAGTCGGCGTACCGCTGGTCCAGGCCGGCCATCACATAGCCGGCGAGCGGCCGGCGGACGGCGAGTGAGGCCACCCCGACGACGACGGCGCCCGCGTTACGCAGGATGGAGACCAGGAAGTAGTCCTTGCCGCGGCCGGTCCTGGACGCTATGTAGCCCGCCACACCGACGGCGAGCAGCCCGGAGAACGCCTGCTGCTTCGGCTCGCCGCGGACCATGCGCAGAATGAAGATCGCGACGCCGACGACCACGGCGCCGATGATCCCCGAGGCCAGCCCGGCGGCGCTGTTGAGGGCGACGAACGCGATCGTCGGCAGCGAGCTGTCGACGATCCCGCGGGGCCCGCCGATCGCCTCGCTGAACGAGACCTTGAACTCGGCGCTCGCCGTGCCCCGGCCATCGGCCGGGTCCTGGCCGTCCGTCCGCGGGCGCTGGCTCTCCCGGTGAGCGGCCACGTCGAGCGGGATCACGTCGAACGGGGCGTCCTCGCCCGGCGGCGGGACGTCGGGCGCGTTGTTCCCTCGAGGGGACAGTCCTGGCATCGGGTAGGTCGGCTCACTCTCCTGGGGACGGTCGGCTCCCGCAAGAGTAACCGTCCCGGCGTGCGTCCCCGCCGACGGCGAGGCCGGCACCAGGTGTGGCGGTGGCGCCTCGATGACTGCTCAGCGGCTGCTCAGCGGCTGCTCAGTGGCTGGCTGCCGGGAGCAGCTCGTAACGAGGGTTGAAGATCGTCGTCCGCCGGTCGTCCCGGCTGATCCGGCCGGTCGCCTTCAACGACCGGCCGGCGTCCAGACCGGGAATCTGGCGACGACCCAGGAACACGAGCGTCACGCAGCCACTGCCGTCGTACACCTCGACCTCGAGGCTCGGCGCACCGGACCGCGTGCGCACGGTGACTGACCGGACGGTGCCGGCCACGCAGGCGGCCTCATGGTCCTGGCAGCCCCCGATCGGGACCGCACCCTCGGCGCGGGCCGCCCGCTGCAGGTCTTCCGCCTCGAGCTCGTCGTCGTCGGCCGTCAGCCGGTGCACCACCTTGCCCCACCAGCCGCCTCGTTCAGCCACGACTCCTCCGATCTGACCCACCGATGTCAGGCCGCGCTTCTCGCCGAGTCCGTGGACATCGGCTTGAAACACCCCTGAAAGGCAGTGTGCCCCGGCAAAGGGGGTCGGGCCGTAGGTTTTGTGACCTCGATCTCCGTCCTCTCGCTGACGGTCGCCCGATTGACGCCCCGACAGCGTCGGGAGGCGCCAACCGCCACCGGCGGAACCGCCCCGGCGAACAGGGACCGGGGGCGGGCCCGCAGCGCGCGCCGGCCCATGTTCCAGGCCGGCGCCGTGGCCCTGTCTCAGTCGGTCGACCTCAATCGGTCGACGCGACCGGCTCCTTGCTCTCCATGCCCGGCGGCAGCCCGCCGGTCACGCGTGTCCAGCCGGTGGCGACGACCCGCTCGGCCGCGAGCCGGCCGAGCGCGACGGCGACCGCCGACAGCAGCGCGAAGAACATCGCCTCCCGCCAGGTCGTGTCCGGGTGTGCCAGGTTCTTGGGCGGCTCGCCGCCGCGTACCTTCCGGTAGACGGCGTTGACGCTCTTGGTGGCCGCCGTGCCGCCCGCCACGGTGGCCGCTCCCCCGACGATCTTCCAGCCGACCTTGGATACCGGTCCCGCCACCGTGCACCTCTCCGTGTTCTCGACGCTCGTGTGTGCGGCGCCGGTCGTTCGTGCCCTGTCCGCGCGGATGTCGTCTCCGCGTCCCACCGTCGGTGTGGCGCCGTCCGCGCACGCCGCCGTTGCCCTACCTACCCACCCAGTGATGGTGTGCGCAGCCAGTATCGTCCCTGGCCGGCGGGTCCCGCCGGCCGCGCCACCAGCGGCTGGCGCGCGCATGTCGGCACCCGCCCGTTGACCAGGCCGATCAGGCCGATCAGAAGGAGAGCCGCCATGACCGCCCTCGATCCGACGGCAGCCGAGGCCGCGACCAGCGACGCCGTGGCCGACGATGCCGTGGCCGCGGGCCTACCGGCCGCCCCCGCGGGCCGACCGGCCCTCCCCGCGGGCTTGCCGCCCCGCGTCGCGGCGCCCCTGCCGGGACCTGGGACCGAGGCAGGGCGCGCGTCGGTGGAGGTGCTGGCGCGCAGGCTTGACCCGGAGCTGCCGCTGCCCTGGTACGCCCAGCCCCTGGACGCCGGCGCGGACCTGGTCACGGCGCAGGACGTCACACTGGCCCCCGGTGAGCGCGCGATCGTCGGAACCGGGCTCGCCATCGCGCTGCCGGCTGGGTATGCAGCCTTTGTGCACCCGCGCAGCGGGCTGGCCGCGCGGCATGGGCTCTCCGTGGTCAATGCACCCGGTACCGTCGATGCCGGCTACCGTGGGGAGATCAAAGTGATCCTCATCAACACGGACAGGACCGAGCCGATCCGGTTGTCCCGCGGCGACCGGATCGCCCAGCTCGTCGTGCAGCGCGTGGAGCACGCGGTCTTCCGCGAGGTCGACGAGCTGCCGGCCTCGGGGCGCGGCGACGGCGGCTTCGGCTCGACGGGCGTCCCCGGGGGCGGCCTCGGCCGCGCCGGGGTCCCCAGAGATCCGCGCTAGCGGATCCCTGGGGGAGGAGCACCAGGGCCGACGACACGAAGATTCGTCAACCGGCCCGGGGACCGCCCGGGGCGGGACCCATTCGGGGTGATCGCTCGTTGAGCCGAGCGGGACTGGCTCGGTGAGAAGGCAGGAGAGGGAAGGCCATGGCATTCGGGCGCCGTCGCAGGCAGGAGGCCGACGAGGCCGATTTCATCGACGAGGAGCCGGAGCCCGAGGAGCACGCCGGCGCGGTCGACAACCCGCGGGGACCCTACGACGTCGACGACGCCCCGCGTGATGACATCCACCGCCTCGACGTCGGGGCCCTGCGGGTGCCCGCGCTGGAGGGTGCGCAGATCCAGTTCCAGGTCGAGGAGACGTCGGGCCGGCCGATGAGCGTGGTCGTCGCCGACGGCCACAGCGCCATGGAGCTGGCCGTCTTCGCCGCCCCGAAGACCCGGGGCCTGTGGGATGACGTCCGTGCCGAGATCATCGAGCAGCTGCAGGCGAACGGCGGCTCGCCGCACACGGTCGACGGCCGCTACGGCCGCGAGCTGGAGCTCGCGCTGCCGACACCGGTGCCCGGCCAGCTGGTCCCCGGCCGGATGATCGGGATCGACGGGCCGCGCTGGTTCGTGCGCGCCGTGATGACCGGCCCCGGCGCGCTCGACCCGTCCCGGGCGCCGCTGCTGGAGGAGACGCTGCGCCAGCTGGTGGTCGTCCGCGGCGACGACGCGATGCCGGTCCGCGACCCCCTGCCGCTCAAGCTGCCCAAGGAGGTCGCCGACCACGTCGAGGGTCTGGGCGACGACGACGACGGTACCGGCACCGACGCGACCTCCGGCCGCCCGCAGATGCCCACACCCGGCGCCCGCATCGCCGAGCTCCGTTGACCTGACCGGCGAGCTCACCGGTGAGTTCCTGGCAGCCCGGGAAGGGGCTCCCTGAGTGGTACGCACCGCTGTCCAGCCGTCGGCGACCCTTCCGCCGGCGGCGCTTCACGCCCTGCTGGGCGGCGGAAAGCGTCGCGCGTCATTTTCAGGGGCGTCCGAAAACGGGTAGGCGCCAAGATGGCTGGGGACGCCGGACGTGGCGGTCCGCTGTCACACCCACTGTCACATTCGTGCCGGGCACGCGAACGCGCGGCCGCGGGCGCTCATGTCCTCGGAGGCAGAGTTGGCCATCTACGCGCTCGGGGACCAGGTTCCCGACATCGACCCTTCGGCGTACGTCCATCCGGACGCGACCGTTATCGGGTCAGTGACGATCGGCCCTGAGTCATCGATCTGGCCGCGGGCGGTGCTGCGAGGCGACACCGGTAAGATCATTATCGGCGCCCGCACGTCGATCCAGGACGGCACGGTCGTGCACACCACCGCCCTGCACAGCACGGTCGTCGGCGACGACTGCGTGGTCGGCCACGTCGCCCACCTGGAGGGCTGCACCGTCGAGAACGGGGCACTCATCGGCTCCGGCTCGATCGTGCTGCACAACGCCCGAGTGGGCTCCGGCGCGATCGTCGGCGCCAACGCGGTCGTCAGCAACAACGGCATTGTCCCGCCTGGCGCGATGGCTCTCGGCGTCCCCGCCAAGATCCGCGAAGGTGCCGCCAGCGCCGCGGGCATCGCCATCGCCGCCGAGCACTACGTGGAGAACGGCAAGCGCTTCCGCGAGGAGCTGCGCCGCCTCGACTGAGACATCCCGTGCCGGACGCTCCGCGCCCGCACCCGGGCGCCGCCCGGGGTCCCTGCCGGATCGACGGAGCTTGCGGAGTCGATCTGGGAGGTCCGCGGGCGCTGAGCCTGACCTCCCAGATCGCTTACCTCCCAGATCACGACCTCCCAGATCGGCTTCGCCGATCCGGCAGGGACCCCGTCCGCCGATCCGGCGGGGACCCTGTCGCCGATCCGGCAGGGACCCTGCTCCCAGCCTGGTTCCGGGCCCCTGGCACATGGCGGTGGTAGAGCCTGGTCTGGGTCGGCGAGGTGGCCGAGTCGACACAGCGCTGATGCGCCGTCACGAACTGTGGCTGGGCTGTGTAGACAAGTCACTAGTGCTGCCCCGCGTAAGTCTTGCTGGGGTTGTCAGGCGGCTTTGAGGGGTTCGCCGGTGTAGGTCCAGCGGTAGGGCTTGGCGGTGCGGTCGTGGACCTCGATGAAGTGGAGGATCTTGTTGGCGAGGTTGTCGCGGGAGGTGAAGTCGCCGCGCCGCAGGAGCTGGCGGGTGAGGGTCGAGAAGAAGATCTCGACCATGTTCAGCCAGCTGGCGTGTTTCGGGGTGTAGGTCACGACGAACCGGGGGTGGGCCGCGAGCCACCGCCGGGTCGCGT
Organism: Pseudofrankia coriaricola; assembly: GCF_032027725.1. Lineage (NCBI taxonomy): Bacteria > Bacillati > Actinomycetota > Actinomycetes > Frankiales > Frankiaceae > Pseudofrankia > Pseudofrankia coriaricola. Next base: position 82,113 of record NZ_JASNFO010000082.1, read on the forward strand.
GCGCGGTGTGGCTCGACCCGTTGTCCATCACCAGGTAGATCTTCAGTGTCGGGTCGATCGCCTCGTCGAGCCTGGTCAGGAACCAGGTGAAGTTCGCCGAGTTGTTCTTCCCGGGGATGATCTCACCGAGGACCTCGCCGGTGGCGACGTCCATCGCCGCGACCAGCGACACGGTGCCGTGCCGGACGTACTCGAACTCGCGCCTGGCGGGGGAGCCGGGGCGGATCGGGCGGGTCGGGTGGCGCCGCGAGCGGGCGTGGATCGCGGTCTTCTCGTCGACGCTGATCACGACCCCGTCCGCGGGCGGGTGCAGGTAGAGGTCGCAGACCGCGGCGGCGCGGTCGGCGAAGTCCGGGACGGCGGGCCGGTTGAGCCAGCCCCGGACCCGGTGCGGCTTGAGGTCGAGATCGGCCAGGACCCGGCCGATCTGCGCCGGTGACATCCCGACCGTGGGGGCGAGATGCTCGGCGAGCAGCCGGTGCGACCACTGCGACGCCGCCTGTGGGGCGGTCTCGGTGACGGCGGCCAGCACCGCGAGCCGGGCGTCCGGGCCGTAGCGGCGCGGCCGGCCGGGGCGGGGCCGGTCGACGAGCGCGGCCTCGCCGTCGGTGGCGAACCGGGCGCACAGCCGGCGGACCGTGTCCGCGTGCACGCCGTGGCGGCGGCCGAGCGCGACCGGCCCCCACCGGCCGTCGGCCGCGTCCAGCAGGATCCGGGCCCGTCTGACCTGGTCGAACGGGGCACTCACCGTCCCGGCGAGCTTCTTGAACCGTTGACGCTGCGCGGCGCCGAGGACCACCCTCGGACCGCCGGACCAGCTGCCCACCTGAGCACCCACCGCATCCTGGAAGGGACAGTTCCAGGACGACAGGGAAGAACCGGGCAGACCCGCGCGCGGGTCCGACACGCCAAGGCGGGCAGGATAGGGACGTGGCGAAGATCCCCGAGATGGCCCGGGTAGTGCTGGAACACCGGCTGCGCACCCAGCACACCGCCCGCTGGCCCCAGCTGCGCGACCTGACCATCCGCTACCGCGGCGACTTCGCCTACCTCGACGCCGTCTTCGCCGACGAGGCGGACGACGCGGCCCCCTACCCGCTGTGCCGGCTGCGCTACACCGGCCAGCCCGACCAGTGGGGCTTCGCGATCTACCTCGACAGCCGCGGCGCCTACGAGGACTCCTACCTGCCGAGTGGCGAGTCCGTCGGCACGCCCGAACAGGCCCTCAACTGCGCCTGCGGGCTTTACGCCGGCGACCCCACCGCCTGGATCGGCTGATCACCAGCCAGGCCAGCAAGATTTACGCGGAGCTGCACTAG
>NZ_JASNFO010000083.1:0-73017 GCF_032027725.1 Pseudofrankia coriaricola
GCCTGGACCTGGGTCTTCTCGTCCACGCACAGCACCACTACCGCCTCGGGGGGAGCGAGGTACAGGCCGACGATGTCGGCGACCTTCTCCGCGAACGCCGGGTCCCTGCTGAGTTTGAAGGTGCCCTGCCGGTGCGGCTTCAACCCGTTGTCTCGCCACAGTTTGGCCACGTAGTGCCACGAGATCGATGTCCCCGTGGTGCGGGTGACGTACCTGGCCATCTCCCGGCTCGACCAGTGCGTCAGGCCCGTCTCCGCCGGCGGCGTGGTGCGGGTCAGCGCGAGGACGCGGCCGCGGATCCGCGCCGGCACCTGCTCTCGCGGCGCCCCGCGCTGCCGGTCGACCAGTCCGTCGACGCCGTCGCTCTCATAACGAGACAGCCACAGATAGACCGTCGGCAGCGAGACCCCGGCGCGCTCGGCGACGTCCTTCTTCCCAAGACCGTCGGCGAACCACAGCACGATTCGTGCCCGCGTCGCCACATTCGCAGGAACGTCGCTGTCATTCACCATGGACAGCAGTTCCGACCGCATATCCGCCGTTAGCTCCACCTCGCCATTCTAGCCGAACGACCACATAAACGAAACAGAATCACGAGACACTAGTAGGACTTTGTTTAGTGACTCTGGCATGCGAGATCGGTTCATTTGGTGACAGCTCGCGGAGGCGGCAGGCGCCCGTCCAGACGTTGAGCAGGGCCTGGAAGGTGTGGAGGACTCCGGAGAGGGCAGGCCAGCGCAGGCGCTTTGGGGGTGCGGTGGAGCTGGGTGCACAACGCCTGGGCGACGCAGACGAGGGCGACGCGGTGGTGCCAGCCGCAGAAGGAGCGTACTCGTGCTGGTCGAGGCCTCTTCGACCTCGGGTGGGCGTGTTCGATCCGCCGGCCCAGCTTCGCGAGCTGGACGAGACGGGGCCGCGGGATGTCGGCGGGCAGGGTCGAAGCCAGTAGTCGGTGGGTTCGACCCTGCCCGGTGGCCATTGGGCGACGAGCCAGCATTCGGGCAGGCGGCGGTCGGCGGCGCGGTTCACCGACCTGTCTGAGGACCGGATGCGCGGTACCGGGAGCTGGGACTGCATCTCGGCGTACGGGTTGTCCGGGCTCCGATGAGTGCCTCGTCGCCAGGTGAGGGTACGCAACCTGCACGGCCCCGTGACCAGGGCCGGGGTCTTCAGGGACGACGGCGGGTCCGGGTAGGCCGACACGGCCCGGCGGCCGTGGCCAGGTAGGCCTTCCTAACGCGTCCGTCAAGCAGCGGCGGCGTTGAGCTGCTGGTAGAGGTACCGGCTCCCCCGGGTCGCACGCAGGACGTTGACGTGCCGGTGGGCGAGCCCGAGGACGGCCCCCGGTGGGGGGCCGTTGCCCTCGTCTCGTTTCCGCCGGTAGTGGGCCTCGCTGGTGGGATCGCGGCCGACGGCGATGAAGGCGGACTGGTAAATGACCCGTTTGAAGGCCTCGTCGCGGCGGTCGCGCGGCGCAGGTAACGGACCTTGCTGGACTGGCGCAGGACGGGGCGAGGTTTGCGGCGGTGGCGAGAGCCGCGAGGATGGCGATTGTGTGTTGGCACGGTTACCCTTCGCAAGGGAGTTGGCTTGCGATGCCATCGAGGAAGAGCGCCATGCTGCGGGTGAAGACGTCGGCGGCGGTGGCGGTCAGGTAGTCGTCTCCGGCGGCGAGGAGGGCCGTCGACTCGCTGGGTGGCAGTCCGACGATGAGGTCGTGGAACTCGGCGGTCCCGATCTCGCCGGTTTTCCGGCGTCCGGCGGTGGTGCGCTCGATGGTGGTGGCGCTGGCCACGAACTCGATCATTGTGATGCTGGCGAAGGCTGCCTGCTCGTTGGTCAGTCCGGCGTTGAGGAAGATCCCGAGGGTGGCGTTCACGACGCGCAGCATGTTCGGACCGTAGGCCGACCGGCTCCTCGTCACGGAAGTGGGCAGTGGCTGGTCGAGGATGACCCGGCGCATCTCCCGCATCAGCGCCTCGGCGTCGGCGCGCCAGCCCCGTCCGGTGCGTTCGAGCCGGACCTCGCCCATGAGGTGATCGATGATCAGCACGATCAGTTCGTCGCGGCTGGCGATGTGCCGGTAGAGCGAGGCGTTGCTGCCGGCGCCGAGCCGGCTGGCGACGGCTCGCAGCGTCAGCGCGTCGAGGCCGCCTTCGCGTAGGACCTCCAGCGCGGTCTCGACGATGCGCGCGGTAGACAGGCCGCCGGCCCGCGGCTTGCGCCTTCCCTCAGCGACGGCCCGTTCCGTCCACCAACGAGGCGTTCCGGGCTCGGGGGGCGTGATCGCCTGCCCGGGTGCCTGGGGTCCGCCCTCGTCGGTCTCTGGGAGCGGTCGGCGCGTCACCGGACCATCCAACACCACCTTGACAGTATGCGACCACTGGACGCATACTTCCCCGACTGGAAAGCGACCAACGGTCGCACATAAGGGGGGGTGCGTAATCAAGATCGTCACGTTGGCCGCGGGCGACCAGACCGATGGCGTCGATCCGGCCGCTGGGCGTAGTCAGCGAGGACTCATCTCTCCTGCCACCACCAGCTGAAAGCATCACCAGGTTCGTGTCACGGCTGACCTGCCGGTACTTGGCATCGGCGGCCCGCGTCGGTGCCGACTCGGGACGGCCGCGCCGGTCCGAGCGTGCCGGCGAGATGATCGCGACCTGGATCCGGGTGACCGTTCGCCGAGGCCGGCGAGCCGGAGGTTCTCAACGGCTCGGACCTCGGTCTCTACATCTGCCGCAAGGCAGGAGGGTGTCCATGACCGCGGTGATGCGTGGTGTCCGGGTCCTTGAGGTCGCCGAACACACCTTCGTTCCGGCCGCCTCCGCGCTCCTTGCCGACTGGGGCGCCGAGGTCATCAAGATCGAGCACGTCGAGCGCGGTGACGCCATGCGCGCTCTGGCCGCCACCGGTGTCGCGGTCGTGCCGACGTCAGCCAACGTCCTTCTTGAGCACTCCAACCGCGGGAAACGCAGCGTGGGACTCGATCTGGGATCGGAGGCGGGCCGCGAGATCCTCTACCGCCTCGCCGCGACCTGCGACGTCTTCCTCACCAACAAGCTGCCGGCCGTACGTGCCAAGTTGAAGATCGACGTGGAGGAGATCCGTGCCCACAACCCGGGCATCATCTACGTCCGCGGCACGGGACAGGGCGAGCGCGGGCCGGAGGCCGACCGCGGTTCCTACGACTCGCTGGCCTTCTGGTCTCGCACGGGTGCCGCCGTGGGAGTCATGCGTCCCGAGTACGGCCACGTCCCGGTCCCCCCAGCGCCCGGCTTCGGGGACTCCCTCGGCGCGATGACGATCGCCGGTGGAATCATGGGCGCGCTCTACCACCGGGAACGAATCGGAGAAGCGGCCGTCGTCGATGTCTCGCTCCTGGGAACGGGCATGTGGGCGATGGGTCAGGCGCTTGCCCTGTCCCTGCTGCTCGACATTCCCTGGACCCCGCCACCCGCGGGCGCTGTGCGGGCGAATCCGCTGTCCGGCAACTACCAGACCAAGGACGGGACCTGGCTGGCGTTTACCTGCCTGCAGGCGGGCAAATACTGGCCGCTCCTGTGCGAGGCCACCGGCCGGCCGGAACTGGGCGCCGACCCCCGCTTCGCCACCCACGAATCGCTGCTCGCGCACAGTGCCGACGCGATCGCCATTCTGCGTGACATCTTCGCCGACCGGCCCCTCGCTGAGTGGCGGGAACGGTTGGCGTCCTTCACCGGCCAGTGGACGGTCGTGCAGAACACGTTGGAAGCTGCGGCTGATCCGCAGACGGTCGCCAACGGCTACGTCCAGGAGTGCGCGACCGCCGCCGGCGTCCCCTTCCGCCTGGCCGCCGCTCCCGTGCAATACGACGAACAACCCGCCAGGCCCGGCCGCGCGCCGACTTTCAACGAGCACGGCGACGACGTCCTCGCCGAACTCGGCCTCGACTGGGACTCCATCCTCGATCTCAAACTCCGCGGCGTCGTCGCATAGCCGGCGCACCCGAGTAGATTCAGGAGCATCGATGAATTCGCCCTCCGGCTTGGCTTCCGGGCCGGCTGTCCTTCCCGGAGTCGTGCGCCAGATCGGCTATGTCGTCCGCGACCTCGACCAGGCTGTGGCCAGCTGGCTCGAGCTGGGGGTGGGCCCCTGGTATGTCCTGCGTGGACAGTCACAGCGGGCGACCTACCGAGGCCAGTCCTGCGAGGTGTCGCTGTCGATGGCCTTCGCTAACACGGGTGATCTACAGGTTGAGCTGATCTGCCAGGAGGACAGCACACCGAGCATTTACACCGAGTTTCTCGAGTCCGGACGGGAAGGGTTCCATCAGCTGGCCTGGTGGGTCACCGACTTCGATGCCGCCATGCGGTCCGTCCGGGCCGCGGGATGGCCAATCCCGTGGTTCGGTGGCGGAGACGGCGCGACCCGCTATGCCTACGTCGAGCCCCCCGCCGGCCCAGCGACCATAGTCGAGGTCATGGAAGTCAGCGTCGCCACGGATGACCTGGCGAGGGTCGTACGTCAAGCGGCCAACCGTTGGGACGGCAGCGATCCTGTTCGTAGCCTGCACGGTTCCTGACAACCGGGGCCAGCGCGCTTATCGACGGCCGCCTTCCGTTAACGCACCCCGCCAAGACCATCCGGGTGGCCGCCGACGCGAATCCGCGCCACCGCCCGTGACGGACAAGCCATGAGGACCGTCGGTGGCACGACGACTCTCCATCTACCGACCGTCACGCCGCAGATCTTCGACAGTTTGAAAACGGCAACCTCTCATGCCCAGGCGAGGCCGAGCGCGTCCTCCGGGCCGCGCACAACCGGGACAGCACCGGCCACCCGAAGGAGTCTGATGAAGTACCGCGGGTTCGGAAGGACCGGCATCGAGGTAAGCAGCCAGTGCCTGGGAACGATGACGTTCGGCCGCCTCGGCAGCACCGATCCCGACGACTGCGTGCCGATCATCAACCGCGCGCTCGACGGCGGGTTCAACTTCATCGACACCGCCGACGTGTACTCCCACGGCGAGGCCGAGCAGATCGTCGGACAGGCCGTGAAAACACGCCGCGACGAGGTCGTACTCGCCACCAAATGCTTCTACCCCATGGGCGGCCGCCTCCAGCGGGGCTCCTCACGCCGATGGATAACCCAGGCCGTCGAAGACAGCCTGCAACGGCTGGGCACCGACCGCATCGACCTCCTCCAGATACACAAGCCCGACTGGAACACCGACCTGGAGGAAACCCTCGGCGCCCTCACCGACCTCGTACGCCACGGCAAGGTGCTCTACCTGGGATCCTCGTCGTTCCCCGCCGACTGGATCGTCGAAGCACAATGGGCAGCCTCCCGGCGGAACAGCGCACGGTTCGTCTGCGAACAACCGCAGTACTCGATCTTCGCCCGATCGATCGAACAGGCAGTCCTCCCCGCCTGCCAACGACACCAGATGGCGGTCATCCCGTGGAGCCCGCTGGCCGGCGGCTGGCTGACCGGCAAGTACCAACGCGGCCAGGAGCCACCGGCCGGCTCACGCTACGACCCCACCAGCCCCTTCATGCAGGGAACGGTCAGCACGGCCGCCGAACGCGCCGACCCCGCCCGCTTCGACGCGGTCGACGCCCTGCGCGACGTCGCCGCCCAGGCAGGAATCACCCTCACCACGCTCGCACTCGCCTTCGTCGCCAGCCACCCCGCCATCACCTCGACGATCATCGGACCGCGCACCGCGAAGCACCTCGACGACGCCCTGGACGCCGCCGACATCGAGCTCAGCGGCGACGTCCTCGACGCCATCGACAAGATCGTGCCGCCCGGCACCGACCTCCCCGGTATCGACCACTTCACTCAGCATCCGTCCCTGCTGCCCACAGCCCGCCGTCGACCACCGCATTTCTCGGCGTAACGGACTCGGACAGGCGCGGTCTTGACCCGCTCGCACACCTGGAACGAGTGCGCCGAAGCGGATCCGGACGAAACCGCGCCCGGGAAACGGTGAGTGACCGGGCTGGCGCGGCACCACCCAGACAGTGGGCATATCCGTCCCCGCCCGCACGGCCCCTGCCACCAGGACGCCACGGCCGGCCGGGCATCCACACCAGCACGTCAGAAACCCATCGTATCGGCGGGGAGAGATGGCGGAACTCTCTCCGGGCCGGACGTCAGAACCAGGGAGTACTGATGAAAGCCGTGAGGGCCAGGGACGGAAATGTCGCAGTCGTCGACCTCGACGAACCTCCCGGCACCGGCGAGGAGATTCTCCGGGTCGCGGCGGCGAGCATCTGCAGCTCAGACCTTCTGTACATCGAATTAGGCGCGCAGCACGTCATCGGACACGAGCTGGCGGGCGTCCGCGAGGACGGCTCCACCGCGGTCGTTGAGGCGCTGTACGGTTGCATGGAATGCGACCTGTGCCGTAGCGGTCGATACAACCTCTGTCCCATCCACGTACAGCGGGCGCTCGGCGCCACCGCCGACGGCGGGATGGCCGAACAGTTCCGCGCCCCAACGGAGCGGCTCGTTTCGCTTCCGCCGGGACTCGATGTCCGGGACGCCTCGCTCGTCGAGCCGGCATCGGTTGCCTGGCACGCTCTCCGGCTGGCCGGCACGGGCCCGAACACCCGGGTCGCCGTGGTCGGAGCCGGGGCACTCGGCCTTCTCGCCGTCGCAGGTGCACGCCGACAGGGCGCCCCCGACGTCGCTCTCGACGCACGTCACCCGCACCAGGCCGAAGCCGGCGAACGCCTCGGCGCCAAGCTCGACGCCGAAGGTCTCTATGACGTGGTCGTGGAAGCCGCCGGGACCTCGACTGGCCTCGCCCGCGCCACCGAACTCGTCGCACCGCACGGAACCGTGGTCTGTGTGGGTGTTCACCTCGGCAAGGTGGAACTCGATTGGGCCCCCCTGTTCCACCGCGAGGCAAAACTGTTGCCTTCGCTAGGGTACTGCCGCCACGAGAACGGACGCGAAATGGAGGACACGGCGGCCATGCTCGCCGAGAACCCGGACATCGCCAAGACGCTGATCACTCATCGGTTCCCCCTCGCGGACGCGATCGAGGCGTTCCGGGTGGCCGCGGACCGGAGATCGGGAGCACTGCGGGTGGTGGTCGAGCCGTGAGCACGGTGGGAATGGCAACCGGTGCCGGCCGCGGCATGGGCCTGGCCTGCGCGCAGCGCCTCATCGGCATGGTCGACGTGGTGCTACTGGTGGACCGGGACGAGGCGGTCGCGACGGTGGCCAAGGACCTGACGGGTGCCGACGGGACCGCCGTCGAGCCGTTCGTCCTCGATATCACCGACCGCGCGGGCCTGGCCCGGCTCGCGACCCGGGTCGGCGAGCTCGGCACGCTGCGCGCCGTGGCCCACGCCGCGGGGATCTCGCCGACCATGGCCGACTGGCGCCGCATCTTCACCGTGGACCTCATCGGGACCGCGTTGCTGGCCGATGCGCTGCGCCCGCTCACCACGGCAGGAACGGCCTCGGTGTACTTCGCGTCGATGGCGCCGCTGCTCGCATTTGCCGAACCGAACCCGGCCGCGGACGCCGTGCTCGACGACCCGCTCGCCGAGGACTTCCTCGACCGGATCCATGAGGTTCTCGGAACACAGGTCGAGGACAGCGGATGGGCCTACCCATGGGCCAAGCGCGGAGTGCAGCGCTTCGCCCAGCAGGAGGCCGTGCGGATCGGACCGCTTGGCGGTCGCGTCTGCTCGCTCTCCCCCGGGCTCATCGACACCCCGCAGGGACGGCAGGAGGCGCAGACCAGCACTGGCATGGCGGCTCTCCTGCGGGCCACCCCGCTGGGTCGCATCGGGCAGGCCGCCGACGTCGCCGACGTCGCCGGTTTCCTGCTGTCCGACAACGCCCGGTTCGTCACCGGCATCGATGTACTCGTCGATGGCGGCATTGGCGCCGCGGTACGCGGACCAGCCGCGCAGACGGCGCAGAAGGCCCAGAACGGGCAGAAGTAGCGACCGGCCGACGCCCAACGGCCGGCAAGAGGCGTGCCAGGCGAAGTACGACCGTGCTGCGTCCACTCCCCCGCAGCACATCACCCCGCGCAGGACAATGCAACGACAACGATGAGATGGGAAAAGTCATGCAGGACAAAACGATCTCGTTCCATAAGCTGCCTCGAAAGCGGTCACGGCGGTCGGCGGGCGCGCTCTTAGCCGCGCCGTTGGCCCTGCTCGTCTTCGCCGCCGCGTGCGGATCCGACGACGACCACAACGACGCTCCTGGTACCGGCGGCGGCGCGACCACGAACGCCAACGTTCTCGGCCCGGTGAACAAGGCGGCCGGCAAGCCCGTCAAGATCGGAATTGTCTCGGACGGCAAATCCGCCATCGTCGACAACTCCATCCAGTTCGACGTCGCTGACGCCACCGCCGCATACCTCAACGAGCACAAGGGCGGCATCGGCGGCCGGCCCATCGAGCTGGTGAAGTGCGAGACACAGTCGGACCCAGGCAAGGGCACCGACTGCGGGAACCAGATGGTCGAGGAGAACGTCGTCGCCGTAGCGATCGGGGAGTCCGGCGTCGCCGAGAGCGTGGGAAAACCGTTGGCCGACGCGAACATTCCGGCGATGTTCTTCGGCGCGGGAAGCGATGCGCTGCTGGGTGACAGCGAGTCGACCTACACCCTCGGCGACCCGACCTACGCGGTGCTCCAGCTGCCGATCGCCCTCGCCAAGGAAAAGGGCGTCGACAAGGTGACGTCGGTCGTCATCGACGTACCGGCGGCGCTGCACGTCCAGCAGGAGGTCGCACCGGATGTCTTCAAGAAGGCCGGGATCGGTTACGAACTGGTCACGGTGCCCCCGGGTACAGCCGACATGACCCCGCAGATGCAGCGCGTCGCCGATGGTAAACCCGGCGTCGTGTTCGTCGTGGGCAACGACTCGTTCTGCATCAGCGCCTTCAACGGCCTGAAAGCGGTCGGGTACACCGGCACGATCAGCGCCATCTCGCAGTGCATCACCGACCCGACCCGCAAGGCAGTACCGGCCGACGTTCTCGGTGGCATGGTCGTCGCAGCCTCCGCTCCGACCGGCGGGACCGATCCGTCCAGCGTTCTGTACAGCACCGCGATGAAGACCTACGGCAAGAACATCAACATCAACTCGGCCACCGGTAGGGGCATGTTCATGACCCTGGCCGGCCTTGCCACGGCACTCGAAGGAATCTCGGGGAACATCACCCCGGAAACAGTCAACACCACCATCAAGGCAATGCCGGAGAAGGAACTGCCGGGAGCGGCAGGCCTGCGGTTCCGGTGCAACGGCAAGGCATACCCGGCCTCGCCCGCGGTCTGCGTGCGCGGCGGGTTGTCCACAACCCTGAACGGCCAGGGCCAGCCCACCGAGTTCCAGGTGCTCGGGTCCTCTCCGATCGAGGACTGAACGATCGAGATCGAGCGCTGAACCAATCGAGGAATGACCTCGGTGGCCGGATCCTGCTCCCTCCGGTCGGGCATCCGTCCGATCGGAGGGAACAGGAGGCTCCGGTCCGTCTGGCCACCGTGAACGGGGTCGCGGTCGGGCTGACGTTTCTCTTCGACCCGGGCAACGTTGCGACATTCGGTACCCGTCCGTGACGGCCTTCTGTCCGGCACACGGCATCTCGCCTGCGCGATGAGCCGGCAGTGGCGACGGCGTGATCTCGGGCGCATCATGATCACCCTACGGGGCCCGGGATGACCGGGGTCTGGTTTCTGCTGGTTGCGCTATGTGCGGCCTCGGGCCGTGGGGGTCTGGGGATCGGGTCGACGGCCGGGTGGTCGGCCACGGGCCAGTCTGGGTGGGTCGGCTTGCCAGTCGCCGAAGAGCCGGCCGATCCCGAGGATGCAGCCCAGTCGGGTGGCGCGTTCGTCGGCGCGTTCGTCGTTGACGCCGCCGGCGGTCACGACGACTCCGAGTTGGCGGAACGCGTCGAGCAGGGACGTGAGCATGACGGTTGTGCGGACGTCGTCACGGGTTTCGCCGAGCGGGCCGGTGACGGCTGTGTCGAGCACGGCAATGTCCATGGGCAGCACGCGCAGTGCATCAACCCCCGTGTCGGGCGCGCCCACCTCGGCCAGTGAGATCCGTACGCCCAGATCGCGCAGCCGGCCAACCGTCGGGGCGGCTGCCATCAGGTCGGAGCTGTGGGCAGTGGCCCGTACTTCGAGCACCAGCGCGTCCGGGGGCAGCTTCGTGGCCCCGAGGGTTCTGGATCTCCCCGATGACCGCCTCGTCGGCCAGCTGGGTCGCACCGACCGGGAGACGAGGCAGCAGGTAGGCGTAGTCGAGTCGTCCTTCGATCTCGCGGACGCCCAGCTTGGCGTCTAGTAACGCGTGGGCGTGGTGGCGGATGAGGGGCCGCAGGTCGTCCATCTTCCGCTTCGACAGGGCCCACGCCGCCAGTGATCGGACGCGACGGTGGTGTTCGCCTTCCATCACGCCGATGCGGTTGCTGCCCCAGGTGTGTAACGGATCTCCCGGCTGGAACCCGCGTGCCTCGAGCACCTCGATGCCGTGCTGGATGAACTGCGTGCCCCGGACGGTCTCGAACGCGTCATCCCAGCGCAGCAAGGCGGGCAGGCCCTGGGGCGTCCTGGCTAACCGGTGCCGCTCGCCCAGCTCGCGCAGCACCGGGTACGGGTCCTGCCACCACGCCGGGTCGTCCGTCGGAATCGTCGGCAGGTCCTCGACCGTCACCATTCGCATCCCCTTGGCTCGTCGACCCAGAACCTGCCGGGCCTGGCAATCTTGCCGCATCCGGCATGCTTTGCCTAGGATGAGGGCCATGTCAACGGCCGGACTGCGGGAACGGAAGAAGGCGGCAACCAAGCTGGCGCTGAGCCAGGCAGCCCTGTCGCTGATGCTCGAGCGCGGGCTCGACGCCGTCACCGGCGACGCCATCGCCGAAGCCGCCGGCGTCGCTCCCCGGACGTTCCGCAACTACTTCTCCAACAAGGAGGAGGCGGTGCTGTTCGTCCTGGAACGAGCGCAGAACGACTACATCGAGACGTTCCTGCTCCGCGACCCCCACGAACCCGTCCTCGACTCACTTGAGGCGGTCGCCATCGGCCTGATCGAAGCCACCGACTCGCTCGAACAACTCATCGCCGCCACCCGCCTCACGGCTCACAACCCTGCACTTGTCGTCCACCGTGCAGCCTCGCGCGACCAGGCAACGACGGACCTCCTGCGCGAAGTCGCGATCCGCACGGGCACCGACCCCCACCGCGACCTCTATCCGCGACTCGTCGTCCACGCCGCCGACGCTGCGGTCCTATCCGTCGTCGGGCTGTACGCCAGCAAGCAGGTGCCCCGGTCCGAACTGGCCCACCTCATCCGAGCCGGATTCGACCAGCTCCGCCAAGGGCTCGCACTCCGCAACGGCCCTGCGAATCGCGGGAACGATACTACTGACGAACATAAAGACCAACATCGAAAACAAATGCCACACAATGACGAGGGAGTCTGGGAGTGACGGCGCACGGTCTCGTGACCGAGGGCGGGTCGCCAGTGGCGCCGCGCCGAGCGGCTCATGGCAGGGCGACGAGGGCCGCGGCCCGGGGTGGGCTGCGCGCCCGCACCGCGGCCTCGGCCGCGCTTCTGGTCGTCGCGTCGACCCTGGTGGGCTGCAGTTCCTCATCGTCCAACGCGACGGGCAGCCACTCGTCGTGCGCGACCGGCGTGCCTGGCGTGACGGGCGACTCCATCAAGATCGGGCTCGTCCTGCCCGACACCGGCGGCCCTGTCGCTGAGGCCTTCCGACCAGCGCGCGGGGCAGTGGAGGCGCGCATCGACAAGGAGAACGCCACCGGCGGCGTGTACGGCCGCAAGATCGATCTCATGTGGCGTGACGACGAGGGGGACCCGGGCGTGTTCACCACTGCCGTGCAGAGCCTCGTCGAGAACGACCAGGTCTTCGGTCTGATCGCGCAGTCGGTCAGCCTTACCGACGAGTCCGCGAGCTGGCTCCAGACGAAGGGGGTCCCGGTGACGGGCCTCTCATCCAGTCCGATCTGGAGCAACTACAGCAACCTGTTCCACTACGGCTCGTTGTACAACAAGGGCGGCGCCGTCGACACGTTCGGCCGCTACGTCAAGGCTCAGGGCGGCACCAGGGCCCTCCTCGTGATCGACCCGACCTCGGCGACCTCCGTGGACCTCGCCGGCCAGTTGGCCCCCAGCCTGCGCAGCCAGGGGGTCACCGTCGTGGGGCAGACGTCCTACTCGGCGGACATCTCCGACCCGGCCAAGGTGGCGACCCTGCTACGCCAGGACAGGGCCGACACCCTGATCGGCGCGACTCAGGCCGATGCGTTCATCGAAATCTATGCCACCGCCAAGGCCGCCGGCATCGACCTCAAGGTAGCGCTCAGCTCCAGCAACTACGGCCCCACCGAGATCCAGCAGCGGGGAAAGGATATGGCTGGCATGTCGATGACCATGGCTTTCCAGTCGTACACGACGGACTCGCCGGCCATCCGGGCATATCGCGAAGCCATGACCACATACTCCCCCGAGACGACGAGCCTGTTCGACGATGTCGCGATTGTTTCCTACGTGGCAGCGGATGAGATGATCAAGGGGCTGCAACTGGCCGGCCCGTGCCCCACGAGGCAGTCATTCATCACCAACCTGCGGAAGGTGACCAGCTACGACGCCGGCGGGATCCTCGCCCCGACCAACCTGAGCAAGCCACACGACCCGGTCTCCTGCTTCAACTTCCTCAAGGTGAGCGCGACGGGCGACAGCTACTCGACGGTGCCGGGCAACACTCCGACCGGATTCTGGTGCGGCAACCCAGTTCCCGCCTCGGCCATCACCGGATCCTGAAACACGCGGCCGTCGAGGGGGCTGACGGTGGTCGCCCCCTCGACAACCGCCCTCTTCGTCCCGTCGCGGTAGCGGTCAGCGTTCTACGCCCAGTCGACGCACGTCGCCCCCACCATCCAGAGCTCCCTTACGGAGGGCATTCCACGTGGCCACGCGATCACTTTTCACGGCGCTCGGCCTTGGCATGGCCATGACGGAGGCCGTTCGGGCAGGTCTCGATCGGTCGCTGCCCGGCGGCGGGTCGGTCCCGCTCCGGGCGCACCAGGCAAACACGCAATGGTTGGAGGCCGCGTTCGGCTTGGCGCCGGGAACGGTCCGGTCGGTCAGCGTCGTCGACGAACACTCAGGAACCGCCGCGCGCGCCCGCCTCGCCGTGGACACCGACGCGGCCGACGTGCCCGGCCACCTGTTCCTGAAGTTCACGCCTCACCACTACAGCCAGCATGTGCTGATGAACGTTTTCGGACTCGGCGCCCGGGAGGTCTTTGCCTACCATGCGCTGGGGGAACGCCCGCCAGTCCTCACCCCGCGCTGTTACGCCGCCAGCGTCAACCGGTTCAGAGGGCGCGCCGTTGTGCTGCTGGAGGACCTGTCCTCCACGGCTCGATTCCGGACGGTCCGCGACTCGGTGACGCCCACCGAGGCCGAGGCCGTTGTCGACGCGCTGGCCGACCTGCACATCGCCTTCTGGGAGACCGCTCGTTTCAGCGGCGACCTCAAGCCGCTGGTCGGGCGCGCGCCGGCCGCTGACCGCCTGGGGGATCTCATCCGCCGTCGTCTCCTCGGCACCATGAAAGGCGAGGCCGCCAACCTCGTTCCCGAGCCCATGAAGCGGCAGTGCCGCATGTTCTTCGAACGCAGCCGGGACATCGACGCGTTCTGGGCCGCCCTCCCGCAGACTCTGATCCACGGCGACCCACACCTCGGGAACCTCTTCTTCAAGGGCGACTCCCCGGGACTCCTGGACTGGCAGAACGCGATGTCCGGCACCGGCATACGCGACGTCGCGTACTTCGCGGCGGCCTCGGTCGAGCCCGAGGTGCTCCGCAAGATCGAACGAGGACTGGTCGAGCGGTATGCGGCGCGGCTGGACGCGGCGAACATCCGCGCCGACCTCGACGACCTGTGGGTGTGGTACGGCGCCGCCATGACCGAATTCTTCCTCGCGGCGGTTTGCACCGCCGAAGCCGGCGACACCATGCAGCCGTTCGAGATCTCCCGGGTCGGCGTCGAGCGATGCGTGGCCAGCGTCGCGGCACACGACAGCTTCACACTGCTGGCCAATCTCGTCGACAGCAACCGCACCTGACACCTAGTATTCCGCTACGCCTTCGCCGCTGCGCGCGAACCCAACTCTCGGACTGAACTCGAGGACCAACTTTATCCCATAGTCGCCTGAAAGCCGCTGACAACATCGTGGTGGGGCCGGTCCAGCCAGCCCTGTGTCTGCCGGAAATGCAATCCGCCCTACTCAGGGACCGTCTCAGCCGTCGCGGCCGATCGTGGGGCCCTCCGCCGCGCCTGGTCCTCGCGTCGGGATGGGACATGGCCAGAATATCGATTATGTCAAGTGTCGCCGGGCAAGGCTCCCCCGCGATGAACGCCTACCAGAACGCCATAACCGTCTACGAGCTCACCTTCATGTCTCTCGGCGGCGCAACCGCCGTCGGAAGCCACCCGTCGCGTCCGGACGTTCTCCAAGAATAGAGAAAAACTGTGATCTTGTTGCGTTCGCGTCGGACGCGGGCCGGGCTGGCCGGCGTCGCGGCGCTGGTGGCCGCGGCCACGTTCGCCTCGTGCAGTTCCACCACCGACAACGGCACCTCCTCGGCACCCGTGGACCTGGGTAAGCCGATGGACGCCGCCGCCGCCAGCAAGCTGGCGATCGAGAAGGCGGGGCCGATCCAGTTCGCGACCGGCAGCACGGTCCGCGGCGTGAACGGCAAGGTCATCACGATCGGCGGTGTCGCCGACGTCAAGGACACGACCGGTATCGAGAACTTCCCGGGCGTGTGCGACGGCGCGAAGGCGCGGTTCGAACGCGCCAACCGCGAGGGTGGCGTGAACGGCTACACCTTCTCCTACGCGGGCTGCACCGACAGCGGCGCCGACCCGACCAAGTCCAAGGACGCCGTCACGGAGATGGTCGAGGACAAGAAGGTCTTCGGCCTGGTGCCCTTCACCGCGTCGGTCTCCACCGTCGGCGACTACCTCAACGACAAGCACGTGCCCTACTTCGGCTGGGGCATCTCGACCGACTACTGCGGCTGGAACAACCGGCAGTTCGGCTTCTCCATCACCCAATCGATCGCCTGCGCGGGCGTGCTGCCCGGTCAGACGTTCTACTCGTCCGCAGGTCTGGAAAGCTACCTGGCGGGCACCGGCAAGAAGCCAGCCGACGTGAGCGCCGCGTTCGTCGGGTCGAGCGTCGCGGCCGCAGATACCTCCGTGAAGAGTTTCGCGAAGATGGCCGTCGGGCTGGGCATGAAGGCCCCCTATGCCAAGTCCCCGATCCCGGGCCCCGGGGCGCCGCCGCTGTCCGACTACACCCCGATCGCCCGGGACATCATCGCCAGCGGCGCGAACCTGGTCGCGTCGACGACCACCCCCGCCACGATCTTCCCGCTCGTGGCCGCGCTGCGCTCCTCGGGCTACACCGGTGACATTCTGATCTACTTCGCCGACCCGCGCCTCGCTCCGCTGGCCGACCAGCTCGACGGCGTGTACGCGATGACGCCGAACTTCGGCTCGGGCGTCTTCCCCAGCGCCACCTTCACGCAGATCGACGCCGACCTGAAGGCCGTCGGCTCGCAGGCCGACGCCAGCGCCTCCGGAACCCTGACCTCGTACGGCGCCGCCGACCTGTTCCTCAAGGCCTTCGCCAAGATCAACGGAACGGTCACCACCGAGGCCCTCGCCAAGGTCCTCAACTCCGGCTTCGACTACCCCGCCCTCGGTAACGCCCTGTGCGGCTCCACCTGGCCCGCCGGACGCGTCCTGGGCAACGACTGCGCCGCCGTCGTCCGCTTCGACGGCGACAAGAAGGCCATCGAGCCCATCAAGGACCTCCAGACCTTCGGCCACGAATACCTCTTCCCCCTGACCTGACCACCTCCACGCACGACCGAAGGCGGTGCGACCGATCCCCGGTCGCACCGCCTCGGCAATCTGGAGGCCGCAACACCCGGCGAGGCACTGCGAAGCGCCAAAACGGTGCCGCCGGCAGCGATAGGGAGGCCGGGGATGTGGGCTTTCCGCGCAAATGCGGCCCTCGTGGCCTGGTCGGGTGGCCCGCGGGGTGCCAGAAGTCGGCCCGGGCCTATGAGCTGGGACGATCCGACTGTCAAGCGCCGGGTTTGGTGGAGACTGAGTTGTCACGCGCCAGCGGACTGCCAGGCGTCCTCGTTCCTGATCTGAGCGGCCGCCCAGGCGGCCTCGTGCTCTGTTTCAGATTCGCGCGTCGTAGACCAGGAGTGCGATCTGCACCCGGTTCTCCGAGCCGGTCTTGGTCAGGATCCGCGAGACGTGCGTCTTCACGGTCGCCTCGCCCAGGAACAGGGTTTGGGCGATGGCTGCGTTCGAGAGGCCATCCGCGACCGCCTCGGCCACCGCGCGCTCCCGCTCGGTGAGCGTCGCCAACCGGTCCCGGGCGCGGGCCGCACGCCGGCCGTCGCCCTTGCCGAGCTGGTGCACCAGCCGCTCGGTCACCGGTCCCGAGAACACCGACTCGCCGCCGGCCACCACGTGGATCGCCCGGGTCAGCTCCCGCGGGGCGGTGTCCTTGAGCAGGTAGCCGCGCGCGCCGGCCTCGAGCGCGTCGATCACGTACGAGTCCAGGTGGAACGTGGTCAGGATCAGCACGGCCGGCGGCTCGTCCAGCCGGCCGATCCGCCGGGTCGCCTGGACACCGTCCAGCACCGGCATCTGCAGGTCCATCAGCACGACGTCCGGCCGGGTCTCCCGGCACGCGGACACCGCCACGGCGCCGTCCGCCGCCTCCCCGACGACCGCCAGCTCCGGGTCGCTGGCCAGCACCATGCGTAGGCCCGTTCGGACCAGGGCGTCGTCGTCGACCACGAGCACCTTCAGTGCCACGGCAACCGCGCTCTGAGCTCGAACTCACCGCGGGCACTGAACCCGTGGCTCAGCGTCCCGCCCGCCAGTGCGGCCCGCTCGACGAGCCCGATCAACCCGCTGCTCGTGCCCGGTACGCCGAGCGAGCCCGTGGTACACGCATTCACCACGTCCACCTCGACGTCCTCCCCTGACCGGGCCAGGCTGACGCGCACCGGCGCCCCGGGCGCGTGCTTGCGGGCATTGGTCAGCCCCTCCTGCACGATCCGGTACACGTCCCGACCGGCGGCCACCGTCGACGCGGGCCCGGTCGACTCCAGCGCCGGGTCCATCGACAACGCGACCTCCTGCCCGGCGGCACGCGCCTCCTCGACCAGGTCGCCAAGCCGGTCCAGGCCCGGCTGGTCCAGCGAGCGCGGCTCATCCTCACGAAGGACGCCGATCGCCGATCGCAGCTCGTCGAGCGCCTGCACGGCCGAGGTACGGATCAGTGCGGCCGCGTCCCGCACGTCGTCCTCGCCGTGCCGCGGCGCGACCTCGAGACCGCCGGCGTGCAGCGCCACCAGCGAGATCCGATGGGCCACCACGTCGTGCATCTCCCGGGCGATCCGGGTGCGCTCGGTGGCGCGGATGTGCTCCTCGCGCAGGTTCCGCTCCTCCTCGGCGCGCTCGGCACGCTCGCGGTACGCGTCCAGCAGCGCGTGCTGCGACTGGATCAGCGCACCCCAGGCGGTCACCGCGGCAGCGATCGCGATGTTCACAGTCAGGGTCAGCGAGACGCCCTTGTTGCCTGGGTATACCAGCCAGAACACCCAGCCGGCGGCCACGTCCGCGACCGCGACGCCGATCGCGACCCGCAGCGACCGGTATCGGGCGACGAAGTACAGCGCGACCATGTTGGCGACGCCCGCGGAGGCGACGACGGCGGCGACGCCAGCGAGCACGAGCCCGGCCACGAGCGGGTACCGGTGCCGGCCAAGCAGCAGCAGGCACGCCAGTGCCCCGGCGCACACGTCGACGGTGCGCCAGCTGCCCACGGGCCCCTGTTGCAGCACGTCGTACAGGAGCACGAGGCCACCGGCGAACGCGGTCAGGACGACGGCCGCCGACCGTGCCCGCCGTCGCCAGCCGCTCGTCTCCTCGTCCACAGCCGCGACTCTACGAGCCTGTCCGGCCGTGCCGAGTCCGCCTTTCGGGGGACCCCTGGTCCGCCGAAGGTCGACGGCCTTCCGTAGTTCGGGCGACGCGGCGGGGGTACCCGCGCCGGTTCGCTGGAGCCATGAACGCAGCCACCGAACACTCCCCCGGTTCCCGCCTCCACGACCTCGCTGACGAGGTCTTCGGTCCCGTCCGCGCTCCTCGCGGCACGCTCGAGCGCAAGCTCCTGCTGGTCCGCTCGGCCTTCGCGTACGGCGGCCTCATCGCCACCCTCGTCCAGGTCGTCGTGTGGCTGACGATCGGCGTGATCACCGCCCACCTCGACTCGCCCTGGTGGCTGTGGACCGCCGTCCCGGCCGCCGCCGTCGTCGGCCTGCTCACCCTCGCGCGACGCTGGCAGCACTGGTGGGGGCTCGCCGAGGCGACGAAAGAGGAGAGCCGATGAGCACCGAGCGTCGCATCACCGGCTGGGCCGCCCTGCTCGGCGGCCTGCTCTCCCTGGTCATGGTCGGCCTGTACTTCGTCTACTCCGGCCCGCCGCCATCCGCCAACGTGCTCAGCCGCAACCTGATCACGCTCGCCACCTTCACCGTGTTCCTGGTGTTCGCCGTCGGACTCGGCCGACTGCTGCGCGACCCGAACGGCGACGCGGGTCTGGGCGGCGACCTCGCGGTCACCGCGCTGCGCGCCTACATCACCGTCACCCTGGTGGCCGCCTCCCTGGAGGTCGGCACGTCGTTGCAATACCCCGACGGGCACCTCGACCCGACCGTCGACGGACCGCTCGCCGCCGGCATGGTGCTGCTGCACGGCCCCATCGCCCGGGTACTGGTCGCAGTGTTCCTGCTCGCCCTGGCCGCGGCCCCGACCGCCCGGCAGTACATCTCCCGCCGAGTGCTCCGTGGCGGCGTCGTCCTCGCGCTGGTGAACCTGGCCCTGGTCCCGTCGCTGTTCTTCGGCATGGACGCGGCGGACTTCTACGCCGCCAACGGCTGGGGCGCGGTCGCCTCCATCGGCGCAGTCAACGTGATCTG
Organism: Pseudofrankia coriaricola; assembly: GCF_032027725.1. Classification (NCBI taxonomy): domain Bacteria; kingdom Bacillati; phylum Actinomycetota; class Actinomycetes; order Frankiales; family Frankiaceae; genus Pseudofrankia; species Pseudofrankia coriaricola. The sequence goes on from NZ_JASNFO010000083.1 coordinate 19,081, forward strand.
GTTCGCCGCGCTCGGCCGGTCCATCCTCCGCACACCGCGGCGCCCTCCGGCGCTCGTCTGACCAACCCTGAAGCCGACCCCCGGTCACGTAACCGGGGGTCGGCGTCCTCCCCACGCCCGTGGGGGGTGATCCGTAGATCCACACGCCCGCGACGCCCTCCAACGTCGTTCAGGGCCTGCTGCCGAGCCGCTTCGGGAGACGGGCGGGCGGCGCCGGCCCCGCGCCGGTGTCAGGTCAGGCCGGGGCGTCGGCGTCCTGCATCGAGGCCGCGAACTCCTCGGGGCCCTTCAGCGCCGCCGCCGGATCCATCCACATGACCTGCCAGCCGTGGCCATCGAGGTCGAAGAAGCTGCGCGAGCACATGAAGCCGTAGTCCTCCAGGCCATCCGCCTCGACGCCGCCCGCGGCCAGCGCGGCCTGCGCGACCGCGTCGACCTCCTCGCGGGACGACACGCTGAAGCAGTAGAGCGCCAGCGTGTGCGTGGCGGGATCGGCCATCGGCAGCTTCGCGAACTCCGCGAACTTGCTGTGGCTGAGCAGCATGACGCTGGCCTGCTCGCCGACCAGCATGCAGGCGGCGGTCTCGTCGGTGAAGTTCGGGTTGAAGCTGAACCCGAGCTTCGCGAAGAACGCCTTGCTGCGCTGGAGGTCCGCTACGGGGATGTTCACGAACAGCATGCGGCCGGGGTGTGCGGGGATGGTCACGGCGGGCCTCCAGGTCGGTAGTGCGACGGGTACGTCCTGATAGACCGGGCGGGCCGGCGGAACTCATCGGTGGAGCTCGGAGCGTCCGCGCGCCAGACCACCGGGCGGCCTCACCATCTCCATCGCGCCCATGCACGAGACGTTCGGCGAGCCATCACCGGCTCGCCAGGCTGTTGCGCTCTGCGCGGATCTGCCGCCGGCAGACCGCCAAAGCCCGCCTGGTACGCGCCACGCCACCCGAGGACTGGCCAACCATCACGGCCATTGGCCATCTACTGGCCGCGCGGCAGCACCCTCTTTCAGCAGCGCCAGCTCGCCGGCGCCCATGTAGGGGTCACCTGTAAATGAGCAGCCGGTCCTGGGAGTTCGCGTCAAGCTGAGCAGCGCTCCAGGGGTGCTGCCGGGATAGTTGAGCAGCGGACCGCTGGCCTCGGTGGTGCAGGCGGGCCTGCCAGCGAGACGTTTGCCCCGGTCAGCTGCCCTGACCAAGTAGACCTGACCACCGCTGCTCATGCAGTGCCCATTTCCGGTGGCCGCTGCTCATCTTGAACCGAGCCCTAGACCCCCGTGTAGGGATCGCGCGGAGTTGGCCAGAGCGCGCGTTGGCAGCGCCCTTGCTGGCCAAACCGGCGCGTCCCAGGCCAGCGATTACTTGGCCACTTTCTGCTGTTCGCGGTCGGTGGGGTCCAGCGCGGATGCGGGTCCGCGGGGTGGTCTGATCCCGGCTGCCGCGAGCTGTGCCAGCGTTGCCCGCTGGGCTGCGGTCAGCGAGCTCCAGCGTTCGTTCACCGCGGTTGCCACCGCTTCTCGGACTCGCTGGCCAAACAGCCGTCCGTCCTCGGTGAGTCGCAGCCGGGTGATGCGTCGATCTTCCGTGTCGGCCTGTCGCGCGACCAGTCCACGCCGGGCCAGCCGGTCGGCCATGCCGGTGATGTTCGTCCTGTCGCAGCCCAGTAGCTCGGCCAGCTCGCCGAAGGCGGGGCGGCGGTCGCCGAGGGCACACAGCATCTCGATCTGCGCGACGGTCAGCCCCGAACGGCGCGCGACGGAGCCGAGTATCACCCGTATCTCCCGGTGCATCTCCATCAGGGCGCGGGCGAGGTCGTCGGTCTGCCCGGTCGGCTCCACGGGAGAGAGAGTACCCGGACAGTTGACATCCTCAACTAGTTTGGTCGATTATCTCGATAGATGAGATACTCAACTAATGGGGGTGGATGTGACGCAGGAGCGCAGGGTTGCGCTGGTGACGGGGGGGTCGCGGGGCATCGGCCGGGCCATCGCCGAACGCCTCGGGAGAACCGGGGCCAGCGTGATCGTCAACTACCGTGCGGACGGTGACGCCGCCGCCGGGGTCGTCGACGCGATCATCCGCGCGGGCGGCAGCGCCGTGGGGATACAGGCCGACGTCACCGACCCGGCGCAGCTCCGCGGCTTGTTCGATGCGGCCGAGCGACGGTTCGGGCGGCTGGACATCGTGGTCAGCAATGTGGGCGTCGCGCGGTTCGCGCCCGTCGCCGCCACCGCGGATGACGACTTCGACGCCTGCTTCACCACCAACACCCGCGCCGGTTTCCTCGCGCTGCGCGAGGCAGCCAACCGGGTAAGCGACAGCGGGCGGGTGGTGGTGATCTCCTCAGGGGTGACGATCACCGGCCGGCCAGGCAGCGGCGTCTACGCGGCGAGCAAAGCGGCCCTCGAACAGCTTGCCCGCGTGCTCGCGCGAGAACTCGGCCCCAGGCAGATCACCGTGAACTGTGTGCTCCCCGGCGCGATCCGTACCGACGCGCTCGCCGCCGGCGTTCCCGCCGAGATGGCTGGCAGGATGGTCGCCGAGATTCCGCTGGGCCGGCTCGGCGAGCCCGACGATGTCGCGGACATCGTGGCATTCCTTGTCTCCGATGGCGGGCGGTGGATCACCGGTCAGTCCATCGCCGCCGGCGGTGGAGCCTTCTGATCGAACCGCCGCTCGACCGACATCGCCTGGGCGCTCCCCGCGAACGGGCCTGTGCATGCCGAGAATGCCATCCGCCCTGGTCAGGGCGGTCGTAGCCGTCGGGACTGATCGTGGCCCTCCAGCGCCCGGCCCTCGCCCGGCGGGGTCGATGACTGCGCGAGGATGCCACTTCGTGCTGCTTCGGCTGACCTACCTCGGTGTCTCCAACGCGTTCGCGTTGCTGCGCCTGCTGCCCCGCGGTGACCGTGACAAGGACGTCGAGATCCTCACCCTGCGCCACCAGATCGCCGTGCCGCAACGCCAGCTCGACGGCCAACGGATCCAGTTCCAGCCCGCCGACCGCGCCCTACTCGCAGCGCTCCCGCACACGTTGCCACGGCCAACCCTGCGCGGCCTGCGCCTGCTGACACGCCCGGAGACCGTCCTGCGCTGGCACCACAACCTGATCACCCACCACCACGCCGCTATCTCACGCCCCAAGCAACGGGGACGGCCCCGCACCCTCCGCTCGATCCGTAGCTCGATCCGTACCCCGGTGCTGCGCCTGGCCCGGGAAAACAGCAGCTGGGGCTACCGGCGGATACACGGCGAACTCCTGGTCCTCGGCATCACCGTCGCTCCGTCCACGGTCTGGGAGATACGGCCTAACCGAACGCCCTTGAGGTTAGTCGGGGTAGGGCGCTTCGGCGCGTGCCTTCCGGAGTGCGGGGGCCCACCAGGCAAGCTGGTTGAACAACGCCTTGGCGTAACCGGGAGCGTCGGGATCGGTTGGCCGACCAGCATCCCAGGTCACGAAATAGTTCGGGAAGGCCAGACCGTCGCGAATGGTCACCGCGTGCAGTTCGGTGAGGACGTTCTCCAGGTGCAGGACTGCGTGTCGACCGCCCGCCGCGCCACCGTAGCTGATAAACGCTACCGGCTTGGCGGTCCACTGTGTGAAGTGCCAGTCGATGGCAGCTTTCAGTGACGCCGGGTAGCTGTGGTTGTACTCGGGGGTGACGAGGGCGAACGCGTCGGCGGCGTCGAGCCTTGCGGTGAGGGTTGCCATGCCCGCCGGGCGCGGATACGAGTCTCCCGCGTACTTCGGCGACACTGCCGGCAGGGATAGCGGGATCTCGAAATCGGCGAGGTCGACCACCTCTACGTCGAAGCTCCCGTGCGCGGCGGCCTGCTCGGCGACCCACGAGGCCACGACCGGGCCGAACCTCCCCTCGCGCACGCTGCCGACGACGATGACAAGTTTGCTGGTTGCGGTCATGCGTCACACCTTCGGTCGTGCCGCACGCTGCCAGCCAGACCGGGCGCAGGCTGGCCCTGATAGGGCCACCATCGACGGCGTACCAAGGCCGTCTCGGTCATACAGTGGACGGCGTGAGTACGCCGCTGGGTGACTTTCTCCGCGGCAGGCGCGATGCCACCCGACCCGAGGTGCTCGGCCTGCCCGCCGGCCCCAGGCGCCGCGCTCCGGGGCTACGACGGTCGGAGCTGGCAACGCTCGCGGGCATCAGCGTTGAGTATCTCGTCCGGATCGAGCAGGGCAGCGACCGCAACCCGTCGCCCTCGGTCGTCAACGCGCTCGCCGAGGCGTTGCGCCTCGACGTCTCCGCGCGGGAGCATCTGCGATACCTGGCCATGATCACCGGCGGCGCGTGTGCAGCTGGTGGTGTTCCTTCCCACCGACGACCCGACCGCAGATGCGGTGAACCGGTTGCGCAGGAAGGGTGGTGCCACCCTGCGCGCCGTCAACTGAGAACGCGGAGATCTTACGCGGACCATGCCGGCGATGTATCAGGGCGAGTGTCACCGGGAGTCGTCGTGTTCGCGTTCCGTGAATTGGTACCAGAGCAGCCGCGCTGGAGGAGTCCAGAGTCGATGAGGGCGTTCGCCCCTGTACCTGCCGAAAAGTACGTCCGGGCAGGTCAGGCCGCATGATCCGGATCCGAAGCGTGGAGTGTTCGATCACGGCGAGGATGTGCAGGCGTGTCCCGGTGAGGGTGACGGTTTCGAAGAAGTCGGCGGCGAGGATCGCGTGGGCCTGGGCGCGGAGGAAGTCGGCCCAGGTGGTCGCGGTCCGCTCGGGCGAGGGGGCGATGCCTGCCTGGTGCAAGATATCCCAGACTGTGGACGGGGCCACTTTGACGCCGAGGACCAGGAGTTCAACGTGGATCCTGCGGTAGCCCCAGCTGCTGTTCTCTTGGGCCAGGCGTAGTACCGGTGCTCGGATCGAGCGCACGGTGCGGGGCCGGCCAGACCGCTTGGGACGGGAGGCCGCGGCGTGCTTGCGGGCGATCAGATTGCGATGCCACCGCCGGACGGACTCCGGACGCACCCGTGGCGGCAGGCTGCGCAGGGTCGGCCGCGGCAGCGCATGCAGGAGCGCGGCGAGCGGAGCACGGTCGGCGGGCTGGAACTGGATCCGTTGGCCGTCGAGCTGGCGGTGCGGCACGGCGAGTTGGTGCCGCAGGATGAGGATCTCGATGTCCTCGTCCTCGACGAGGCCGTTCCGGACGTCGACGCGCTGTGCCATGTGTGCCGTGCCGTGCATGTGACGGCGTGGAACCGAGGGCAGCCTTCAGGCTTGGCCCTGATGGGTGCTGTCGAGGTGTTCGCGGAGGGCTCTGGCCACCAGGTGCTGCGGCGCGGACGCGTCTATGACGACGAAATCGTCGAACTCGGAGAGGGCGCGGTAAGCATCGTCGTAGGCAGCGAGATGCGCGGGGTCCTCCAGGTCGCGGCCTCGGGCCTCGACGCGGCGGGCGGCCTCCTGGGCGGGGACGGCCAGATAGAAGGTGATGTCCGGCCGGGGAAACGTGGTGTACAGGGCGCGGGCAATCCGCTCGCCCCGGTCGCCGCGGGCGCGGATCATGGCATACTGACAGTAGGTGTAGCGGTCCATGACGGCGGTCCGCCTGGTGACGACGGTAAGCAGAATCGCACGGGCGATCGTGACCCAGCGGCACAGCGTCTCGGCGACCACACGACCGTGGCGGCCAAGCAGACGCCCGCCGTCGCGCAGGCCGAGCCGCTGCGCCACCCTGTTGACGATGCGTCGCCCGGCGGCGTTCTTGAAGTATCGCGCTGGCGTCCCCGTCGCGGTCAGCTCGTCGGCCAACCAGTGCGCCAGCGTCGTCTTCCCGGCGCCGTCGACTCCTGTCAGGATGATCAATTTCGGCATCAGGCGCACGCTTGACGGTATCTGCTACAGGATTGTAGAAGTTCGTCGGTGTGCCGACATCCGTGGGGGCACTGTTGCATCGAGCCAGGCCAAGCGATCTTGACCGTCCTGAAGACCCTGGGGCTACCTCCCACGCCGGCACGACAGACCGGCACGACCTGGCGCCAGTCCTACATACCCAGGCCTCGACGATGCTGGCCGTTGACCTCTTCCACGTGGACTGTGCCGTGACGCTGCGGCGTCTGTACTGCTTCTTCGTCATGGAGGTCGGGTCCCGATACGTCCACCTCGTCGGAGTCACCGCGAAGGGAGCCCTGACCGGCCAAGATCCACCGGCAACCGAAGGGCCACCATCCCACCCAGGCGAGCGCGAACGAGAGGGGTCGCCGATTCCGAGCATCACGCACTCAGCGATCCGGAGCGAGAACGATCGCTACAGACCGCACAGGTACCGAAGAGTCAGGATGAACTTCAAGAACCAAGCAGGCGCGTGTCAGGAAACGGTACCGAGAACTCCAGTCTGACAGTTCTCCGCAACCGCGCCGGCACCGGCCACGGCCCGACCGCCACCCGCACCAGCCTAGGCACCCGGCACGCTCATCTCGCGGTCAACGCCGCCCTCACCTGGTGCCAGCTCATCCTCGACACCCTCGCCGATCCAGAGGCCCCCTGGCGCAAGAACCCCGGGTGAGTCCGCCGAGCACGCCGAGCGCAGCCAGCGGAACGTGGCTACGTAGCAGGCTCAGGCGTGCTTGACACGCCGAACTCCAGTCCTCACGGCACCAGCAGCCAGCGGCCGGCGGAGCCGGGCGCCGCCATCGCCTCCGCGTAGACCTTGGCCGCCTCGGCCAGCGGGCGCCGCGCGGCGATGCGGACCGGAGCCTCACCCGTGGCCGCGAGGGGCAGCAGCTCGCCGAGGCTGGCGCCGTCCGGCTGGGTGAGCACGACGGAGACGGCGATGCCGCGCTCGGCCGGCACATCCCGCCCCGGCTTGGTGCCCACGAAGCGACCGGCGTCGCGGACCGCCGCGATCGCGGCCTCCTGGAGGGCGGCGGCGTCGAGGACCGCGTCGTACGTCGGCCCGGGCAGCTCGGTCAGGACCGTCGACGCGCCGGCGGAGCGGGCGATCTCCTCTGCGCCGGGCCGGACGAGGGCGTCAACGGCCCAGCCGTCGCGCTTGGCCAGGGCGACGGCCCAGCCGCCGACGGAGCCGGCGGCTCCGGTGACCAGGAGCCTGCCGCGCTCCGGGCCGAGCAGGTCGAGCGCCTGGCGGGCGGCCAGGGCGCTGAGCACGCCCGAGGCGGCCTCCTCGGGCGCGAGGCCGTCAGGGACCGGGGCCACGGCGTCGGCGGGGACGACCACCTCGGAGGCGTGCGCGCGGCTCGGCGCGGCCGGGTCGGCGTGCATACCGGCGACGAGGTCGCCTGGCTTCAGCCCGGTCACCTCCGGGCCCACCTCGAGCACGGTACCGCTGAAGTCGAAGCCGAGGCCGATCACGTCCGGCAGGCCGAGCGTGGCATGGTCACCGGCGACGAAGGCGTCAAACAACGTGAAGCCGGCGGCCGCCACGCGGACGCGGACATCAGCCGGGCCGAGCACGGGTGACTCGACCTCCTCGACGGCGGGCGTCGGGTCGGAAGCACGGGATATGAGTGCATACATTGTGTCGTTCCTTCTGGATCTACCGGCCTGGACGACACCACCATCGGCGACTTACTCTCCAATGGGAAGTAGGCACTTTGAGGTGGTGTACCCACCCGGAGGTACGTGATGGCGGGAACGGCAACCGCGCAGCAGATCGAGGCGGGCGCGACGGGCTACGACGCCTTCGCCCTGAACTGCCCGAGCCGGCGGCTGATCGACACGCTCGGCGACAAGTGGGTGAGCCTCGTCGTCGTCGCACTCGGAATCCGCGGGCCGTTGCGCTACTCGGAGCTGGCCGCGCAGATCGAAGGGGTCAGCCAGAAGATGCTCACCCAGACCCTGCGCGGCCTCGAGCGCGACGGCCTGGTCACCCGCACGGTGACCCCGACGGTGCCGCTCCGGGTCGACTACGAGCTGACCGACCTCGGCCGGTCGCTGCTCGTCGTGCTCGGCCACCTCAAGGAGTGGGCCGAGCTCCACATGGGCGCGGTCGACGCCGCCCGGGCGTCCTACGACGCCACGAACGCGTCCTAGCCGCGGTCGGCTCAGCAGCCGGCGGGTTGTGGACGTGAACCTCAGGTTCCGGAAGTGCCGGCGACCTGTCGGTGGCCGTCTAGAACTGCCCGCTCGCGGCCAGTGGGTGCCCGATGACGGCCACTACGGAATGTGGTGGACCCAAGGGAAGGTTCTTCGACGACGATGGTCACGGACCCGGCGTTCGAGAGCACGCCTGTGTCGACCTCGACGTTGTGGCGGAGTTGCCAGGCCCGCGTGCCCAGGGCAGCCGACCTTCAAGCCGAGACTCAACTGGGCTGGTACCGCAGAGCGACCGCCCCCGACCGGAACTCCTGGCGCCCCACGAGCTTCAGCTCGAGCCGCTCGCTCAGGCCTGCGAACAACGTCGGCCCGTGGCCCGCCACGATGGGCTGCACGACGAACTCGTACTCATCGATCAATCCCAGATCCGCCAAGGCCAGCGGGAGGGTCACGCCTCCCACGAACAGTCCTCTGCCAGGCTCCCCCTTGAGCTGCGCAACGGCTTTCCCCAGGTCACCCTGCACAAGCTCCGCGTTCCAGTCGACCCGGTCCAGGGTGCCCGACACGACGTACTTCTTTGCCCCGTCGATCGTCCGGGCGAAGGGGACCATCCAGTCAGCCATCCAGTCAGGCCACGTTCCCGTCGCCGGCTGCCGCCACGCTTCCATCATCATCTCGTAGGTCACCCGGCCGAAGAGAAGGGCATCGGCTCGTTCCAGACTGTCGGCCCAATAGCGATGCGACTCCTCGTCCGGGATCATCCCCACCCGGTGGTCGCAGCAGCCGTCGAGGGTGACGTTGATCGAGTATCGGAGCGGTCTCATAGGATGCTCTCCCTTGCTGCGGTCGCAGGCACCTGGCGGACCGTAATCAGACCCGCGCCGCCACCCTTTCTCATCGGTCCCCCGGTCGGACCCGCCGGGAGGGCGCGAGGATCGCACACCCGTGGCACCGAAGGACCTGCGCCCTGTCCCGCGAGGTGGGTTTTTGCCTCGTCGAGTCCAGCGCCGCAGAGCAGCTGGATCTCGATCGAACAGTGCGCGTCGAAGTTGGCCTCCTTGGCCCTCCAGACCGTCAGGACGTCCGCCAGCGCACCGGCGTTGAACAGCTGCACGCAGCCCACCCGCATCAGTTCGACGTCGGCGTCCCAGCCAAGCGCCGTCTCGGCACGCACCATTTCCCGCACCTCGCCGAGATCCGTCGCGACGGGTCGCAGGCCATACCGCTGGACCCACGCCTCCCATGACTCCTCGTCCACCGCGCGGCACCTCCCGTCACGTCACGGTCCCGGCCGAATGGTCGCATACGCGTGGCCGGCAGCGGGACGGCACTAATGGGAGCCGCCGAAACTCCGGCCTCGACACCGGCGACACCATGAGCACCACCGCGCTGCGCGCAAAGGGACGCACAGGCCGCCGAGCTCGGACCGTCACGAGGGTCTGCCGCATCGAGCCAAGCCGCACGATCTTGCCCGTAGATCTTCCTACGAACTGGCCTCAGGAGCCGAATGGACCACCCTCGGCCACCCCTTTGACCGTCCCCGAGACCTCCGGACCGGAGATCCACAGTGAAGGCCCCTTGACCTGGCTCGATGCAGCAGACCCCGCCGGGCCCGCCCGCTTGGAGAGCCGGATCGCCCTCGAGGAGACCCTGCGGCGCTTCCCGACCTGGGAGGTCGACCACGCGAACGCCGTCCGCCTGCACACCAGCACCGTCCGCGGCTACGAAAAGCTCCCCATCGCCATCTGATCCCACCCGGCCCGATCTCCGCGGAGACCGAAGCCGACCGCCCGTCGCCGCACCCGACTCGCCAGCCCACTAGGCTCTCCGCGATTTGCCAGGCAGCGCTCCCGTTTGGGAGCGGATCGCCGGTCTCCATTGCGGGCGAGGATAGGACGGTCATGACGGCTGGTTCGACATCGGTCGACGGCACTCCGCCGACGGATGACACACCTACCGGTTCGGAAACGACGTGTACGACTGGTCCGCCGGACGTGCCATCGGCGACCGCGGCGCCGGTCGACCCGCCGGCCTCGGACGCCGATGTCGCACCCGATCCCGCGGCGGCGCCAGCCGACGCGGGCACCCCGGCCAGCCCACCGCCGGGCAGGCAGCACTCACCGGCGCCGACGGCCGAGCCCGGAACCGCGGGCTGGGCCCCGCCGACCGGAAATCCCTGGCCGGCGCCCATGCCCCCGGCACCGACCGCAGTGTGGGGAGGGCCCGGCGGCCCGAGCGGGAACGGCCAGGCCATGGGTGGCCCGGGTCGAGGTGACCAAGGCTCGGGGGGCATGTCCGGGCCGGGCAATGAGCCGCGTGGGCAGCGCCCTGCGTTGCTGACCGGGCTCGTCATCGGCCTGGTCGTCGCACTGGTGGCCGGCGTCGTGGTGATCGGTGTCGAGCTGCGCGACCGGGGGAGCTCGTCGCAGGCCCCGGCTGCCGCCCCCGCGACTCCCGAGCAGCCGATCATCACCCCGTCGGCCTCGCCGACCCCGGCGTACAAGCCGGCTCCCGTCCGCGGACCCGGACCCGCCTACGCGGGCGAGGCGTTGCAGTTCGTGAATCTCAGACCGGAATACGTGTCGGTCCGTCAGGACGGCACGCTGTACGTCTCCGGCTATTCGAACGCGGCCACGCTCTACTGGATCGACGCCGACGGCACGGCCGTGCCGGTTGTCGGTGACAAGCCGGTGGCCACTCTGAGCGAGGAAGCGGGAGCCCTGATACCCGGCGCCGGGCAGGTCGACTGGGACGACGCGGGCAATCTTTACGTCCCGGACATCAACGGCTACCGCATCGTCAAGATCGACCTGAAAGGCGTCGTGACCCCCGTAGCCGGCAACGGCACCCCCGGCTTCTCCGGCGACGGCGGCCCCGCGACGGAAGCGCAGATCAGCAGGATCGAGGAGGTCGCCGTGCTCGGCGACGGCACGGTCTACTTCGCCGACGACGGGAACCAGCGGATCCGCAAGGTCACACCCGACGGCGTCATCACCACCATTGCCGGCACCGGTCAGCCCGGCTTCAGCCGCGGCCCGACGACGGCCGCGTCCGCCAAGCTCGGCGGCCCGAACACCATCGAGGACGCCCCGGACGGCAGCCTCTACGTCACGAACATCGTCAGCGGAACCGTCCAGCGCATCGACCCCGCCGGCCGGCTCACCACCGTCGCCGGCGTCGGCGGCTGGGACATCAGCTCGACCGGCCGCGCAGGCGAGGGCGGCAGGGCCACCCGGGCGAAACTGACCACCCCCAGCGTCGGCCTCGGCCCCGACGGTTCGCTCTACATCGTCAGCCCTCCGCACGCCAATGTCCGCAAGGTCGGACCGGACGGAATCATCAGGACCATCGCTGGCACCGGGCACGAGGGCGCCGACGGCGACGGCGGCTCGGCAATGGCGGCGACGTTCCTCTATCCCAGGACGGTGGCGATAGACGTCACCGGAGCGGTCTACGTCGCCGACAGCGGGAACTACCGCGTGCGCCGGATCTCATCCGACGGCACCGTCACCACCGTCGTCACCTCGTCGTAACGACCGTGGTCGCGTGATCGAGATCGGCAACCGGCGCCGCAACCTGTTGGGTGCCAGAACGCGGAAGCGGCTCGGGGCCCACCCAGACAGTTGGGCGAATAATGCGGGTAGTAGCGTCGAAGCAACCTCTGGACTGATCTTCGTCACCGAGCCGTCGAGACCCGCCCACAGACTCACAGGGAATGTTGCGACAGTGCCTCAGGAGCCGATTTCACTGCCCCGGTACCGGCTGACCCAACCGCCGCTGTCCGAGACCCGCATGAGCATTGTCTACCGTGCGACGGATACCCAGCTGAACGACCGACCGGTCGTCGTCAAGATCCTCTCTCCGCAGCTCGCGCACATTCCCCAGTATCGCGAACGGTTCTTCCGCGAGGTGCGGGCCGTGGCCACGCTGCGACACCCGCACATCGTCGACGTCTACGAGGCGGCCACGGAAAGGACCGCGGAACAAGCCGCGGCCGGGCGCGACCAGGGCAGCGGTGAGCAGGAGCCTCTCTACCTCGTCATGCCGTACATCGAGGGCTCCAGCCTACGCGGACTGCTCGCGGACAACAGGCAGCTGGACCTCGCCACCGCGGTCCGGCTGTGCGAGCAGATCGCGTCCGCGCTGGACTTCGCCCATCGGAGGGGAATTGTTCACCGCGACGTCAAACCGGGGAACATCCTCGTCGAGTCCGAGACGGGACATGCCTACCTGTGCGACTTCGGCATCGCCAAGGTGGGCTTCGAACGGGCGCTGACCGCCGTGGGCGGCTTCCTCGGAACGCCCGACTACTCGGCGCCGGAACGCTTCGACCCGGCCCGGTTCGAAGAGCTGCCCATGGCCCTCCGGCCGACAATCGAGCGGCCGCCGCGCGAGGTCGCCGAGGAGAAGCTCGTCGACATCTACGCGCTCGGCGTCGTGATGTACGAGTGCCTCACCGGCAGCCGCCCGTTTGGCCAGCTCGGCGAGCAGGTGCGGCGGGACCCCCCGGCCCTGACCGAGCTGCGCCCCGACCTCCCGCCCGCGCTCGACGACGTGCTGCGGGCCGCGATGGCACGCGACCCCACGCGTCGTCCGTCCTCCTGCGCCGAGTTCGCGAGCAGGCTGGCGGCCGCGGCCGCCAGCCTGCGCTCCGCCCCGTCGCCGGTCGGCCCGGCCTCGCCACCTTCGACGACGACGCGGTTCACCTGGACACCGCCGAGCACCCCGCCAGACCTACCGTTCGGCGCCCCGCCGCTCCCGCCCGGCGGGGCCTGGGGCCCGCCGCCGGGCTCGCCGCCCCCGGCCGACGCGCTCACCGCGTCGCCGGCCGGCGTGACTGGGCAGACCCCGACCGGTCAGGTGGCGCCCGGGCCCGGGAGGCGTCGGCTCGTGGCTGCCCGGCGGGTGGCGGCGCGGCACAGGCGGCCCCTCATCGCGGCCGGGGCGAGCCTGATCGCCGTCGGCGTGCTGCTCGGAGCCACGCTCCCGGCCGCCCTGGACAAGCCGGGAGTCGGAGACCGGCCCGACCAGCGGCAACTGGTCCGAATTCCCGAACCGCTGCGCGCCGACTGCGCCCGCGACAAGCCGGCGGGCGGGGCCGACGTCGTGGTCTGCCACGACGTCGACCAACCAGTCCAGTTCACCTTCTTCGCCAGCCTCGACGAGATGGACAGCGCCTACGGCGCCGCGACGCGGGACGCGGGGGTCAGCCGTGGCACCGGGGACTGCAGCGTCGCGGTGGGCACCGGCGCCGAGCATCGCTATCCCGGCGTGGACGCGAGCCCCGGCGGCCGGCACGGGCGCCTCCTCTGCCACACGCGCGACGGCACGACCTCCCTCGTCTGGACGGACGACAAGGCGATGGTTCTGGCGACGGCCAGCAGCCGCGCGGGCGACGACCTGGCGCTGCGGGAGTCCTGGAGCCGCTGGGTCGGCCTGAAGGCCTTCCCCACCACCGAGGAGAAGGCTCTGGTCAACCTGTACGACCTTAAGGACTGCCGCCGGCCGGCCGCAGGGACTCTCGAGCGGTTCCACGGCATCGTCGCCGCCATCGAGTGCGCTCCGCCGAACGCCGACGAGGGCGCGACGACGGTCTGGTACTACCAGTTCACGGCCCTGGACGGGCTTCGGTCGACCTACGACGCCCAGGTGAGCGCCGTGCAGGCGCCCAAGGACACATACTGCGGCGATGGTGGCGAGAACCCCGGCACCCTCGGCACCAACCAGTGGGACCTTCGCGGTGTCGACCTGGGCAACCTGCTGTGTTACCGCGGCTCCGGGGGCGTTCCGACCATGGAATGGACTCTCGAGTCCATGCGTGTCCTTGGCCGGGTGGTCGGGCACGATCCAGCGGACCTCGCGACCTGGTGGGCGGGCAACCACGGCCCGTCGCAGGTGGAGATCACCAAGGCGGTCAACCGCACTTCCACTCCCCCGTTCCCGACCGCGGCGGAGCGGCAGTTGCTCACCCACATTCCGCCGGCGGCCCGGGTCGACTGCATGCGGCTGTCCGAAGACCAGGTCAAACAGAACGTCGGCGACCAGAAGCCGGTGGCCGCCATCGCGTGCGACTCCCAGGCCGGCAATCCGCGGATCATCTTCTATTACCAGATGGCCGACGCCGCCGCGTTGGCGGCCACCCTCCGATTCAACGATCCGGGCACGGACGCCGACTGCACCCAGCAGCCACCGGACTTCCTCGGCGGCGCCCCCTACCTGAACAACGGCGACACGGGACGTCTCGTCTGCGGCACGAACCAGAGCGGCGCTCGATACCTGATCTGGTCGAACGACCGGCTGAACATTCTCGCCTGCGCGTTCGGCAGCCGCCTTCCCCCCGCGGACCTGATCGCCTGGTGGAGCGCCAACGCCGGTCCCCGGTAGGGCCGACCGGAGACGCCGCGCCCGGTGCCCTGGTGCACTAGGTGCACCTGGTGCGGATCTTCCGGGTTCGGGACCCCTCCCGGAGCGGGAGGGCTAACCTGTCGCCACCGAGCCGGGAGGTGCGGGCGTCGTGAACTCGCTGGGTCGCGCCGGATCGAGCCAGATGGACCTGCTGCCACGGGAGATCGGCAGCCTGGCGCACTGGCAGCCGGAGGCGCCGCCGGGCACGCTGTTCGCCGTCGGGGCCAACGGCGGGATGCGAGTCGCCCCGCGGCCCGGACTCTCGCTCGTGTTCGGGCGCTGCGAGCCCGAGGTCCACGTGTGCGTCGGCGCCGACGACCAGTACGTCAGCCGCCGGCAGGGGCACATCGGCTGGGCCGGCTCACGCTGGGTCCTGACCAACGAGGGCCGCCGGCCGATCCGGCTGCCGGTGACCCGGCTGCTGCTCGGCGGCGACCAGTCACCCCTGGCGAGCGGCTACACGCCGCTGTTCATCGTCGCCCCGAACCAGGAGCACCTGCTGGAGATCCGGATCATCGGTCGGCCGGCTCCGCGGCGTCCGGAGGACGGGCCGGACGCCCAGACGCGGGAGGGCGAGGTCTGGCCGCTCAGCGAGGTCGAGAAACTGGTCCTGGTCTGCCTCGGCCAGAGCTACCTGCGAGGCGACCCGCGTCCGCAGCCGTTGACGTGGAACCAGGTCGAGGCGGAGCTGAGTGAGCTGCGCCCCGAGGAACGGTGGACCGGCAAGCGGGCGGCGCACGTCGTCGCCGCCGTCCGCCGTCGCCTCTCGCTCGCCGGGGTGCACGGGGTGATGGAGGACGAGGTGCCGCCGCCGGCCACCTTCATGATCAATAACAACCTGATCGTGGAGCTGCTGACCAGCACCACCCTGGTCCGCGTGGACCTGTCCCTGCTCGAACGCGAACTCCCAGGTTGACCCGCCGACGGTGGTGGAGTCGACCCAGGTCGGGTGCGGGCCGAGGACCGCCTTGGGAAGAGGCGGAAGGCAGCCCGGTAGGAGAGATGCGAGATGGTTGTTACGCGGTCCGGGGCTTGTTTCCTGCTCGGCCTGCTGGGCCTGGGTTTCGCGGCGGTGCTCGCCGGCTGTGGCGCTGACGCGGAGCCCGCCGGTACCGGGGCGGCGCCGGCATCCGTCGGTGACCGGCCGGCGTCGGGCTCGCCGTCCACAGCGGGATCTCCGACGTCGGCTCCCGCGACGACTCCGGCGCTGCGGGAGGCGCGAGACGGCCGGGACTTCGCTGCCTGCCTGGACCGGGACTGTCAGGTGGAGGTCACCGCGGGCGACGTCATCCAGTTCGCCCCCGAGTTCGTGACGAACACGTTCCTTGTCGACCAGACCGCGGGCGAGCGTGTGGACTTCCGGGTGCGGGACGACCGGTCGGGCGCGTTGAAGGGCTACGTCGCGGGCGACGGCAGCGTCGACACGGGTGATATCCACGTCGACGTGACCTGGCTGGCCGACGGCAGGCTGGTCCTGACCTTCCGTCCTCGGTAACGGCCGGGTGCCGTACCGGGCGAGTCCAGCCCGACATCGGCCCAGCTCACAGGCTCCGGCCGACTTTTCGCACCCCGCAGGCGTCCGGCGCGTCGGGCCGGAAACGCCGATCTTGAAACATTCCCACCAACAGCGGAAAGGTTAAAGATCAAGCCATGACGACGCGTTCAGAATGTGACCGTGCGGTCTCTGGTCACGGTCGGGGTGGCGATGACCGCGTCGAACGCGTCGCCCAGCGGGGTGTGGGTGACCGCGCTCTGCGTACGGATGTCGGTCAGCAGCGGGCTGCCGTCAGGAGCCGTGGGCGCTCGGCGCAGGTCCGTGAAGGTGATCTGTTCGCGTAGGCCCGCGCCGACCAGCGCGGCTTCGATGCTGCCCGGCTGCGGCTCGGGAAGGTCCTCGTCCCCGAGGGTGAATCCCACCGGGGCCGCGGGATCCGGGTGCATCTCTGGCACATGACCGTCGGTATGCGTGAGGCCGATCGCCACGTAGTCGTTGCCGAGCATCCGGGCCAGGTGCTGTCCCATCGGCAGCGCGGTGGTGGCGGGGCCGAAGACGTTCGCGGTCTTCTGGATGTGGTTGTTGTGCGCCGCGAGCACGATCCGGGCGCCGGGCGGCGCGTGCTCGAGCTGCCAGCGCAGTGTCTCGGCCATGTAGATGTCCCGTGTCGACAGGTCGGCGGTGCGGCCCGTGCCCGAGTACAGGTCGTTCATCGCGCGGAACATGTAGTCCACGGCGCAGGCCCCGGCCACCAGCCGTTCGGCGACCGCGTAGCTGTGGGCATCCCCGCGGGCCTCGGCCAGTGGTTGGATCGCCCGGAGGCGCAGCTGCAGGCGGGCCAGGACGGCGGTCAGCTCGTTCTGCTGGGCGGCGTCGAGCCGGGCCCAGGCCGGGGCGGCCGAGGCGCCGGAACGCAGGCCCGCCAGGAACGAGTCGCTGATGCGCAGCGCGGTCTCGACCAGGGGCGCGGAGTCGGGATCGGCGATGGCCAGGTAGTCGGCCAGGGGTTCAAGAACGGGGCGCAGCGCGCCGCCGGCGTCCGGTATGTCGATCCCGACGAACCGCAGCGGGTTGCCGCTGGTGGTGTTGTGCTCGCGCAGCCAGGCCAGCAGTCCGCCGGCACCCCAGTCCGCGGCGGCCGGGCTGACCTCGCCGAGGGTCCGGCCGTCCTGGCCGGCCAGCCAACGGTCGAGCACGCCCGCACCGGCGAAGCTGAACTCGAACGCGAAGACACTGAACCCGCAGCGCTCGGCCAAAAACCGCAACACACGCTGACGGATCGTGGAGAACTCCTCGACGAAATGGGCGTTCTCGCCGATGGCGGCGACGCGCGCGTCGCCGACGATCTCCCGCAGAGGTTCAAGATCCGCAAGGTCCGCGCTGGGATCGATCGTGGTCAGGACGGTGCTGTGTTCGCGGATCCACCCGGCTGGCAGGACAGAAGGAATGGCGTTCACAGGGTCCTCGTCTCGTGGTGGGCAGGGGGCTTGCCGCTGCCGTCGCGGCGCGCACACCCTCCGGGGCCGCGGGGCAGGGGTGGTTTTCTCGTCACCCCGACACGATCAGCTCATAGCCGGGAGTGAGGCAGTGGGCCGGGTCGAAGCGTTCCTTCGCCTCGCGAACGGCCGGCCACAGGTCGCGGAAGTGTTCGGCCCAGTCCTGGGGCCGGAAGGACAGGGCGCTCACCGGGTAGAGGACACCGCCGGCGGCGAGCACGCGGCGATACAGCGACGCGTTCTGCTCGAGCACGCGGTCGACGTACTCGCCGACCACCGGGCCGGGCGGTGCGAACCGGATCAGGTTGAAGGTGAAGGCGATGTCGTCGTCGGGCATTCTCACCAGCGGAGTCGTGATCCGACTCGTGCGCAGGGCGGAGAACACGACCATCCCATGGGTGCCGAGGTCCTCGGGCGCGACCTCGGCGAGCGCGGCGCGGGCGATGTCGTCCGCGGCCGATCCGGGCAGGAAGGTCAGCCACCACAGGTGAGGAGCGGCCCATTCGCCGGTCGACCGCACGAGCTCGGTGAACCGGTCGAACGCCTCGACATGGTCGACGTAGGACATGTCCTCGATCTGGGCCTGGGCGCGTTCGTCCGCCAGGCCGGCTAGGACGGCGTCGTCGTCCGGCAGGTCGGCCAGGTCATGGAACAGCACCATCTCCAGCTGGTGCCGCCAGGCACGGGCGTCGCCGTCGGGGCCCGCGTCCAGCGTGATCGCGCCCTGAAGGTGGTCCGCACGGTCCTCGCCTAGCAGCAGCCGCTGGTCGGCGGCCAGACGACCGAGATCGGGATACGCGAGGGTGTACCGGCGGGCCCTGGTGGGCGCGGGGATGAGGGTGAGCGTCGCTCGGGTGATGATGCCGAACTGGCCGAGCCCTGCTCGTACCGAGTGGAACAACTCTGGGTTGTCTCGCGGCGAGCAGGTCACGATCCTGCCCTCGCCGGTGACGACCTCCAGTTCGCACACGCTGTCGGTCTGCATGCCGTACCTGTGTGTCGTCCCACCGACCCCGCCCACCGCCAGGGTGCCGCCGACGGAAAGATCCAGGAAGTTCGGGAGAACCGGGGGGACGAGCTGGTCGGGCAGAGTGGCGGCGAGGACCGAACGCCAGGTGGCGCCGGCACCGACGGTCAACCGGTCATCGCCCGTCCGGTGGATCTCGTCGAAACCCGTCATGTCGACGACGACTCCGCCGTCCACCTGGGACCGGCCGAAGGTGGAGTGGCCCTGCCCGCGGGCGGCGATCCCACGGCCGGTGTCGGCCGCCCACCGCACGGCGACCGCGATGTCCCGTGCCGAAGCTGGCCGGAGCACTCCCAGCGGCATCCGCCTGATCACATGTCCGAAGTCATCCGCCGCCGCCGCTCGGACGTCGTCGGCGAACGACACGTCACCGTCGAGCGGCAGAACCTCCCGCCGGGGAAGGCCGCGGCTCGCGCGCATCGTCCTGTCAATCATGTGTCACGCTCCTCGTGGCAGGAAGCAGGCATCACCCGGCAGCATGAGCAAGGGACGGCGGGGCCGTCTTGAAGGAAATTCACCGTGGCCGTCCGGGAGGTCCGCGACGATGTCCCGCGGGGGCCTGTCACCTCGACCAGGCCGCTCGGGTCCGGCTGGTCCAGGTGCTCGGTCCGGCTGCCGGCGGGCCGCCGGTACCAGGAGGCGTAGTCCATGGGTTGGCGCCTGCCCGGTCGCCCATGATGGAGGGTGACTGGTCGTCGAGGAGGTGACTGTCACTCGGCCGCGCGGGCGGCCCGCCTGGCATGGACGACTCCGCCGGCCTGGCCCAGGCCATACTCGGCGGCGACCTGGACGTCAAGCCCGAGGAGCTGGTGGTCGATGACGACGGCTCGGATGATGACCCGGCAAGCTGGCCGGCCCGACGCCGCCGGAGCGCGAGCCGGTACCGCCCGACGGCGCCGTTCACGACTCGGCGATGGCGAGCCTGAGCGGGCCAGATGGCCTCGGGTGGACGGCGCGCCGCACCCCCGGGTGCGTTCCCTGCTTGCCCGTGGCTATGCCGGTTTCACCGACGCGACCAAGCCGTCCCGGCTCGTCATCCCGGCGAGCGCGGCAGTCCCGCTAGTCCTGAAGATCCGCGATTCGGCTGAGCGGCCCCCGGCCTTCGTGCACGGCGTGCATCGTTCGTACGCGGCCATGATCGGCGCCTGTGCGCCGACCTACCTCGAGGCGTGGCTTGCTCCGCTGGGCGCATATGCACTGTTGGGCCTGCCGATGGACGAGCTCGAGGGACAGGTCGTCGATCTGGGCGACGTCGTCGGCGCCGCCGCTGGCAGGCGCCTGACCGAGCGGGTCCGCGAGGCGCCGACCTGGGGCGACCGTTTCGCGCTCATGGACGAGTTCCTGCTGCGCCGGGCGGCGGAAGGGCCCCGTCCCTCACCCGAGGTCGGCTGGGCATGGCGACGGCTGGTGATCACCGGCGGCAGGATCCCGATCAGCCGGCTCGCCGGTGAGGTGGGCTGGAGCCACAAACGCCTGATCGCCGGGTTCAGACGGCAGATCGGCCTACCGCCGAAGACGGCCGCGCGGCTGGTTCGCTTCGACCAGCTGCTCGCGCGTCTCGACGAACGCCGGCCACCACGCTGGGACCAGCTCGCCGCCGAGGGCGGCTATTCCGACCAGGCTCATCTCGTCCGCGACTTCCGCGAGTTCACGGGAGCGGCGCCCACCGCCTTCATGGCCCGCGTCCTCGCCTCGCCTCAGGCCGCGCCGGCCCCGAGCTGGACCCGAACGCGAACGTCAGGCCGACCACCACAACCATGATCACCGTGACGAGCGTGACCACCGCGTCACGCCCCTCCCCCAGACCGTCCCACATCCGGACGGTCCACCACGGCGGCGCTGTGCGCGGCCATCAGACGTCCCCTTGGCCGGCGCCCGAGTCCTACCGGGTCCGCACCGCTTGACAGGCGGGGTGTATGCCTGGGCTCAGACATGCAGGGTTGGCCGGTAGATGAGCTCTTGGATGTGGCCGTCGAGCGTTCGGCTGTCAATCAGCTCGAGGTCGAAGTCGGCCGCACCCTGGAAGATCGGGCCCAGCCCGGTCTGACCGGTGATCACAGGGAAGAGCGTCACCTGGACGCGGTCGACCAGACCAGCGGCCATCAACGCCCGGTTCATCGACAGGCTGCCGTGCGAGCGCAACGGCACCTCAGACTCCTCCTTGAGCCGAGCGACGACGTCGACGGCGTCGCCGCTCACGACTTTCGCATCCGGCCAGTCGAGAGATCCCTCCAGCGTGGTCGACACCACCGTCGCCGGCAGGCTCCTCATCCGTGTGACCCATGGGTCACGCACCTCGGACTCCTCGGTGCCCGAGGCCAGCATCCGCGCGAACGCCCGATACGTGTTGGCCCCGAAGACCATCCGCTGCTCCTCGCCGTACAGGGCGAGGCGGTGGTCGAGGAGCTCGGGGCCTTGCTTGCCCCAGTAGCCGGTCCAGGTGCCGCTGGCGGCACCGAAGCCGTCGAGGCTGGAAAAGACGTCGAAGGTGTAGGTAGCGGTCATGACGCTCTCCTCGAGTGCGGTTGATCGCGTGTCGGAGATACAGACCGGCAGCCACCGCGAGACTAATCGCCCCTGCTTGCCTTGGCCGGCACCCTGTGGGGTGTCAGAAGTCGGCCCTGGCCCGTGACCTGCGGCGATGCGATGGTCCGGGCATCGGCATGATGGTCACCGTGCTGGCCGAGTACACGCGGCACTACAACGGACGCCGTCCACACCGCGCCCTCCAGCTCCAACCACCTCGCCCCGATCATCCGATCGCCGACCTCACAACCGAACGGATCAAGCGCCAACCTATCCTCGGCGATCTGATCAACGAATACGAGCTAGCCGCATAAAACCGCAGGTCAACCCCGGTGGCCGAGTTCTGGCACCCAACACGTCCGTCCGGCCCCGACAGCGCACACACCGGGATGTCGCCCGCTGCCGCCGGATCCAGCTCGGCCTGCACCGCGGCAGCGACGGGATCTGGGACAAGAAGCGCTGATCAGGCGGCCGCCGCTGCGGCCGGCGCGGTCAGGCTTCCTCCAAGGCCTCCCCGAAGTCGCGCAGGGCCTTGCTGTGGCGGCTGGTCGCCAGCGTGTGGCCGACCACGAGTATGACCGCCACCGGCCACTCGATGATCTCCAGCACGGCAAGGGCGGCGACCCCGCCGAGGAAGGCCAGCTGGTCCAGGGATGGCAACGCCACCTGCCGGTGGCCGGGCAGGTCGATCCAGACGGCACTGCGGGCTGCCGCCCGCTCGGCCGCCGCCCGGGCTCCAGACCCCGCCGGGGACGAACGCACTGAGACCGACGTCATACCCAGGGTGTTCCCACCCGCCGTCCCGGTGTAGCCCCGCCCGGCCCCCGCGTCTTCGCGGGTCGCACCCCTCGTGTGCAGCGCTGGCAGGCGGTGTAGTCCGGCAGTCTTTCGTGAAGCGGGACGTACACAATGCAACCTCCTGCATACGAAATATAGTTTTCGACCACGGCACCCCTGCCACTTCAGCGGGGCAGCCGACCGGCGTGCGCTGAGGACGGCTGGTGCAGCGGGTATAGCGAAGCGGGACCGTGGCGCAGAACTGCCTCCAGCGTTTCGGTGGCGTCGATCAAGCTGTCCGTGATCGCACGACCCGAGGGTCGGGCGCGGTCGGCTGGTCGTTCGAGAAGATACTCACCTACGCCCGCCGGTTGAATCTGCGCCGCCGCCCCCGCCCCCCGTGATTCAACCGGTCCGGAGGATGTAGCGGTCGACGGCGTTGGCGAAGCCGTCATCGTCGTTGGCCGTGGTGACCCGTCGAGCAGCCCGCACAACTTCGAGGCTGGCGTTGCCCATCGCGACGCTGAGACCCGAGTGCGCGAACATCAGCACGTCGTTCGGCATGTCGCCGATCGTCGCTATCTGCCTGGTCGGGATGCCGTACCTTTCGCCCAGATACCGCGCGACGCACCCCTTGTTCGCATCCGGGTGGGTCACGTCCAGGTAGTACGGCTGGGAGCGGGCGGCTGCGACGTGGTCGCCGAACTTGGAGTGGGCTGCCGTCGCGGCGGCGACGACGCGTTCGTAGTCGTCACTCACGCCGACAATCTTGACGACGTCCGCGAGGTCGGCGTAATCCGGCGAAACCGTCGGCGCGAACCCGACGGTCCTGGTCTCGCGATCGACGTGGGGCCCTTCGGGGTCGCGCACGTACCAGTCGGTGCCCTGGTAGAGCCAGACATCGAGCGCGAAGGACGTGAGCAGCGCGATCATAGGCCCGACCACATGGCCGGGAACCACCTTCTGCGCTAGGACGGACATGTCGGGTTGTGCGTAAACACCTCCGTTGAACGCCGCGATGGGGGTGGCAAGGGCAAGCGGCTCGACGAGCATGGACATGCCCCGGGGCGGGCGGCCGCTGGTGACTGCGAAGAGCACGTCGGCGTCGCCCAGCCGGCGGACCGCGTCGATGGTCCGGTCGGTGAGGACCTTGTCCGAGGTCACCAACGTTCCGTCGACGTCGGCGAGAAGGAGGCGGGTCGCCGGGCTGGTCATCGGCTTTCCGGTAGGTGCCAGCGGTGGGGTGTGATCAGCCGGTCGATGGACTCGGGTCCCCACGATCCGGGAGCGTACGGTTGCACCGGCGGCGGGTTATCGAGCAGCGGGCTGGAGACCTTCCAGAGGCGCTCGATACCGTCCGATCGGGTGAACAAGGACTGGTCGCCGAGCATGGCATCCAGTATCAACCGTTCATATCCGGCGAGGCTATGCTCTGCGTTGAAGCAGTCGGCGTAGCGGAACGTCATTTCTGCCTCGCCGAGACGCATGGCGGCGCCGGGCTCCTTCGCGAGGAACTGGGCGGTGATCCAGCCCGGGTCAGCGAAATCGATGACAAGCTTGTTGCCGCTGCTGTCCAGCCGCACGTCGGGGTCGAGCTGGAACATCCGTAGCGTCGGATCCCGGAAACCCAGGGTGATGACTTCTCGGCGCTGCGCCAGTTTCTTGCCGGAACGCAGGTAGAACGGCACGCCGGCCCAGCGCCAGTTGTCCACCTCCACCCGCAGCGCGACGAAGGTCTCCGTTCGCGACTGCGGGTCGACACCTGGCTCGGACCGGTAACCGTCGTACTGGCCGCGCACCACGTGTGCCGGATCGACGGGTTTCATCGCCTCGAAGACCTTGGTCTTCTCGTCCCGCAGCGACGTCGCCCGCAGAGCGGTCGGCGGCTCCATCGCCACGAAGCCCAGCACCTGGAACAGGTGTGTCACGATCATGTCCCGGTACGCGCCGGTCCGCTCGTAGAAGCCGGCGCGGCCACCGATTCCCAGGGTCTCGGGCGCGTCGATCTGCACATGGCTGATGTGATCGCGGTTCCAGACCGGCTCGAACAGGCCGTTCGCGAAGCGCAAAGCGAGGATGTTGTCCACCGCCTCCTTACCGAGGAAGTGGTCGATACGGAAGGTCTGGGATTCGTCGAAGACGGCGTGGATCGACCTGTTCAGCTCCCGGGCCGACGGAAGATCGTAGCCGAACGGCTTTTCGACGATCACGTGGGCGTTCGTCGCGAGACCCGACGCGCCGAGCATCCCGATGACCGACCCGAACGCCGCCGGCGGCACTGCAAGGTGGAATAGGCGGCGGGGGCAGCCGCCGATAGCCTTCTCGGCTGTCCGCACCGCCGCAAGGAGCGGCTCGGGAGAATCCTCGTCCGCGGCACCGAAGTCGAGCGAGTCCTCGAACTCCCGCCACGCCGCGCCCGACGGCGTGACGAGGCCGAACTCGTCGACCGCCTCCCTCGCGCGCCGCCGGAACTCGTCGGGCGTGACCGCACCCTTGACGGGCGCCGACCCCACGATCCGGTATTTGGACGGCAGCAGGCCGGCCGCGGCGAGGTGGAACAGGCCGGGGAGGAGCTTGCGTCGGGCGAGGTCCCCGGTCGCGCCGAACAGGACGATCACATGGTCGTCGGGCACCGCGGTCGCCCCTGTCACCGGCCGGCTATCCGGGGCAACCGCTGTCGCTGTGCTCATTGCGTTGACCTCCTTCTCGTCCGCTTAGCGCTACTTGTCGCCTGCGCTGCGTTCAGGTCGACCTGTCGGCCGAAGCCGCCGATTTCTGCGTTATATGACCTTCGCCCTCTTCTCTGCGTGTCCGCCGAATTCGCTGCGCATCGCGGAGAGGACCTTGTCGGTGAAGTCGCCGAGGCCGCGGGAGTAGAACCGCTCGCTTAGCGCCGTCGCGATGACCGGGGCCGGCACACTCTCATCGATCGCCGCGTGCACGGTCCAGCGGCCCTCGCCGGAATCCGACACGCGCCCGGCGAAGTCCTCCAGACCCGGTGAGCGGGCAAGCGCGTCGGCGGTCAGGTCGACGAGCCAGGAGCCGACCACCGAGCCACGCCGCCAGACCTCGGCGACCTCGCCGACGTCGATCTCGTAGCGGTAGGCCTCGGGGTCGCGCAGCGGGGCCGTCTCCGCGTCAACGGTGCGGTCCCGCCTGCCCGCGTCGGCGTGCCGGATGATGCTGAGACCTTCCGCGATCGCGGCCATCATGCCGTACTCGACCCCGTTGTGGATCATCTTCACGAAGTGGCCGGCGCCGCTCGACCCGCAGTGCAGGTAGCCGTCAGGGGCCGTCCCGTCGCGGCTCCGGCTGGGCGTCGGCGCCGCGCTATCGGCGCCGGGCGCGATGGTCCCGAAGATCGGATCCAGCCGCCGCACCGCGGACTCCTCGCCGCCGATCATGAGGCAGTAGCCCCGTTCCAGCCCCCAGACCCCGCCGGAGGTCCCGCAGTCCACGTAGTGCAGCCCGCGGTCGGCGAGCCGTTTCGCGCGGGCGATGTCGTCCCGGTAGTGCGAGTTGCCGCCGTCGACCACGATGTCGCCGGGCTCGAGCCGGTCGCACAACTCGTCGAGGGTCGACTGCACGACCGCCGCCGGCAGCATCAGCCAGACGACCCGCGGTTTCGTCAGCTTCGTCACCAGGCCGCCGAGCGAGGTCGCGGCCACGGCCCCCTCGGCTTCGAGCGCGTTCACCGCGCTCTCGTTCACGTCGTAGGCCACGCACCGGTGGCCGTCCCGCATGAGCCGGCGGACGAGGTTGGCACCCATCCGTCCCAATCCGATCATGCCGAGCTGCATGGGTCTGTCGGTTGCCATCCCGGCTTCCTTCCTTCTCGCGGCGTTCGTCCCGCGCATTCCTGGC
Organism: Pseudofrankia coriaricola; assembly: GCF_032027725.1. Classification (NCBI taxonomy): domain Bacteria; kingdom Bacillati; phylum Actinomycetota; class Actinomycetes; order Frankiales; family Frankiaceae; genus Pseudofrankia; species Pseudofrankia coriaricola. Next base: position 44,687 of record NZ_JASNFO010000083.1, read on the forward strand.
GCTGTCGCGGCCAGGTCCGCGTGAGCGCCGGCGCTAGCCCTTCAGGGTGCGGTAGCGGCGGATCAGGGCGTTGGTGGATGAGTCGTAGGTGAGCTCCGGTTCGGTCCCGCCCGCCAGCTCTGGGGCCATCCGGGCGGCGAGCACCTTGCCGAGCTCGACGCCCCACTGGTCGAAGGAGTCGATTCCCCAGATCGTTCCCTGCGTGAACACGCTGTGTTCGTAGAGCGCCACCAGTGCGCCGAGCACGCGTGGCGTCAGCTGCTCGGCGAGCAGGACCGTGGTGGGGCGGTCGCCCGGCATCACCCGGTGCGGCACGGTCCGCGCCTCGATCTCGTCAGCCTGGATCTCCTCCTCGGTCCGGTGGCTGCGGTGTCGTGGGCGAGCAGCGGGGAGACCTCAAGGGAAACCCAGCCGTCGACTCCGTCGGTTCGGTCGTGAACACCGAGGAACTCGTCCGCCGCGCGCTGCAGGTCACCGATCGCCAGCTCGGTGAAAACCTCCTCGTCCGAAAGGCCGGCCGCGGCGCAGACCCGGATGGCGTCGTCGTAGCCGCCGGATTCGATCGCCTTGTCGAAGATCGACGGATTCGACGTGAGGCCGGTCACCGCGAAGCTGTCGATGTAGCGGCGAAGCTGCCCGGCGTCGAGCATCCGCCGCGTGATGTTGTCGAGCCAGAGGCTCTGCCCGCGTTCGTGCAAGGTCTCGGTCGGCTTCATGCGCTCACCTTCGTCCAGCGCCATGTCCGACGGGCATCCGCCGTTCGGTGGCCACGAGGTCCCGGGCTACCTGCGTGAGGTGGTCCGGGGTGAACCCGAACTTTGTTACGAGTTGCCGCAGCGGCGCGGACGCGCCGAAGGTGTGCATGCCGACGACGGCACCGTGGTCCCCGACGTAGCGGTCCCAGCCCAGGGTCGAGGCCTGTTCGACCGCGACGCGGGCCGTCACGTCCGCCGGCAGCACCTGCTCCCGGTACTCCGGCGACTGCCGGTCGAACAGCTCCCAGCACGGCATGCTCACGACCCGGGCGCCGATCCCGTCGGCCGCCAGCTCGTCGCGCGCGGCGAGGGCGAGCGCCACCTCCGAGCCGGTCGCGAGCAGGATCACGTCTGGTTTCCCGGGACCCGCGTCCGCCAGCACGTACGCCCCCTTTGCAACCCCGGACGCGGCGGCGAGCCGGGACCGGTCGAAGGTGGGCAGGGCCTGCCGGGAGAGAACCAGCGCGGCAGGCTCGCGGCGCAGCGCCGCCACGATCCGCCAGGTCTCGACGACCTCGCCCGCGTCGGCCGGTCGGAAGACGAGCAGACCGGGCATGGCGCGCAACGACGCCAGCTGCTCGACCGGCTGGTGGGTCGGCCCGTCCTCGCCGACCCCGATCGAGTCGTGGGTGAAGATGTGCAGGGTAGGGATCTCCATCAGCGCGGAGAGCCGGATCGCCCCCCGCGCATAGTCGGAGAAGATCAGAAAGCCGGACCAGTACGGCCGGAGCTTCGTGAGCGCCATGCCGTTCGCGATCGCCGCCGAGGCATGCTCCCGGACACCGAAATGCAGGTTGCGTCCCGACTCCGCCCCGGCCTGGAAGTCGCCGGCGCCGGCGAAGGTGAGCCTGGTCTTCGTGGACGGCGTGAGGTCAGCCGAACCGCCGAGCAGCCACGGCACCGCCTGCGCGAGCGCGTCCAGCACCCGCCCCGAACTGTCCCGCGTCGCGATGCCCGCAGGATCGGCGGGGAAGGAGGGCAGCGCGGCCTCCCAGCCGTCCGGCAGCTCCCGGCGCTGCATGCGTTCGATCTCCTCGGCCAGCTCCGGGTAGACGTCGCGGTACTCGGCGAACCTCGCCTCCCAGGCGGCCCGAGCCGCCTCGCCGCGCGCCCGGATGCCCTGGGCGAAGTGGTCGTAGACCTCGGCGGGGACGAAGAAGTCGATGTCCGGGGGCATGCCGAGGAAGCGCTTGGTCGCCCGCACCCCCTCCCGGCCGAGCGGCTTCCCGTGGGCTTTCGGGGAGTCCTCGACGGGCGAGCCGTAGCCGATGTGGCTGTGCACCAGCACCAGGGTCGGCCGGCTGACTTCGGCGCGGAAGCTGTGCAAGGCACGGGCCACCTGGTCGAGGTCGTTCGCGTCGGCGACCGTCGTCACGTTCCAGCCGTGGGCGATGAAGCGGGCGGCCACGTCCTCGGTGAACGTGAGGTCGGTGTGGCCCTCGATGGTCACCCGGTTCGAGTCGTAGATCCAGCACAGGTTTGCCAGGCCCAGATGTCCTGCGAGCGAGGCCGCCTCCGCCGAGATGCCCTCCATCATGCAGCCGTCCCCGGCCAGCGCGTACACGTCGAAGTCGAACAGCCGAAACCCGTCCCGGTTGTACCGCGACCCCAGCCACCGACCCGCGATCGCCATGCCCACCGACATCGCGACACCCTGGCCGAGCGGGCCAGTCGTCGCCTCCACACCACTCGTCCACCGGTACTCCGGGTGGCCCGGGCAGTGCGAGTCAAACTGACGGAACGTCTTCAGATCCTCGAGGGTCACCGCCCGCCGGCCGAGCACCTCGTAGTCGGGATCGACTGCGCGCGCGCCGGCGAGGTGCAGCAACGACCAGAGCAGAGCCGACGCATGCCCCTCGGACAGCACGAAACGGTCCCGATTTGGCCAGATCGGGTCGCCCGGGTCGAAACGTAGGAACCGCTGCCAGAGGGTGTAAGCCACCGGAGCGATATCCATCGGCGTACCGGGATGCCCGGAGGCGGCGCGTTCGATCGTGTCCATACACAACCCACGGATCGTGTTGGCACACAGCATGTCCAGGTCGGTCATGGTGGGCGTCTCCAAGTCGGCGCACTGGGCGGCGGGGCCTGAATCGACCCTTGATACCTCAGAGCTACCCACCCCTTACCAGATGCAAAAGCAATGTCGGCGGAAGACCGAACGGCAGGCCCGGCGGCCGGCGTGAGCAGAACGGCCGTCGGCAGATCGTCTCCAGTGACGCCAATAAAGACGTGATCCGCACGAGATCACCGGTTCGACCGTCAGCAAGCGGGGAATTACATACCGCACGTGATCGCGGCAACGAGAGCGGGGGCGTCATGGCGGACACGGACGAGGTCTTCGACGTAATCGTGATCGGCGCGGGACCGGTCGGGGAGACAGCTGCCGCACGCGTTGTCCGGGGCGGTTTGACGGCGGCGGTCGTGGAGCAGCGCCTGGCCGGCGGCGAGTGCCACTACTACGCCTGCCTTCCGAGCAAGGCGCTGCTGCGGCCGGTGGACCTGGCTGGCGACGTGAGCCGGGTGCCGGGGACGGAGCTGCGCGGCCCCATCGACACCGCCGCGGTGCTGGCCCGCCGCGACGAGATCGTGGACCACCTCGACGACGGCGGCCAGGTGAGCTGGATCGAGAACCTCCCGGCGACGTTCGTGCGCGGCCGGGGACGCCTGGCCGGGCCCATGCGGGTCGAGGCGACGACGCCGGACGACGGGACCCGGGCGCTGCGGGCCCGCCACGCCGTCATCGTCGCGACCGGCAGCAACCCCGCCATCCCGGACGTGCCCGGGCTGCGGGAGGCACAGCCGTGGACAAACCGGGAGGCGACCGCCGTCCAGCACGTGCCCAAGCGCCTTGCGGTGATCGGCGGTGGGCCCGTCGGCTGCGAGATGTCCCAGGCGCTGCACGCCCTCGGCGCCGAAGAGACCACCATGCTGGTGCGCGAAGACCGGCTGCTCACCCGGACCGAGCCGTTCGCCGGTGAGCTGCTGGCGAGGTCCCTCCGAGCCTCGGGCATCGACGTGCGCCTCGGCCGCTCGCCGGTCCGGGTCGAGCGGCCGCTGCCGGACGGTTCGGTGACCGTCCACACCGACGACGGCTCGCGGGTCGAGGCCGACGAGATCCTCGTCGGCGCCGGCCGCAGGGTGGCTGTCGGCGACCTCGGCCTGGACACCGTCGGCCTGGCGGCCGACGGCCCGATCGAGGTGGACGCCAGCATGCGGGCGACCAACCTCCACGACGGCTGGCTGTACGCCATCGGCGACGTCAACGGCCGCAACCTGCTCACCCACATGGGCAAGTACCAGGCACGGGTCTGTGGCGACGTGATCGCCGCCCGTGCCGCCGGCCAGCCCGACGACCTCCCCGGGATGCGCGACACCGCCGACAACCGGGCCACCCCCCAGGTCATCTTCACCGACCCCCAGGTCTGCGTGGTCGGGCGCACGGAGTCCCAGGCCCGCGCCGACGGCTTTCCCGTCCGCACAGTCGACTACGACATGGGCACGGTCGAAGGCGCCCAGCTACAGGCCGCGGGCTACACCGGCCGGGCAAAACTGGTCGTCGACTCCGACCGCCGCGTCCTGCTCGGCGCCACGTTCGTTGCCCCTGAAGTGGTTGATCTGCTGCACTCGGCGACCATCGCGGTGGCCGCGGAGGTTCCCCTCGACCAGCTGTGGCACGCGGTCCCCTCGTTCCCGACCGTGAGCGAGATCTGGCTGAAACTGTTGGAAGAGTACGGCCTGTAAGCCCGGACGGCCCCAACGATGATCGGGCTACCTTGGCGAGGTAGCCCTCACCCGGCCGACGGATGCGGAGCTCGACGGTTGATCGGCGTTGTCGGCCGCATCGGGCTTGTCAACGCCCAGCTGACCCGCGACTGCTCGCCAGCAGCTCCCCCAGCCGGTCGGTCAGCGGAGGTGTCCAAATGAAAGCGATCGTGGTGACAGATGAGGCCGCGGGATCGGCCGGGATGACGCTGGTGGAGCGGCCCGAGCCGGAACCGGCACTGAACGATGTCGTCGTTCAGGTTCATGCGTCGGGATTCACTCCGGGTGAGCTGACGTGGTTCTCGACCTGGACCGATCGCTTCGGCCGTGACCGGACACCGTCGATTCCCGGGCAAGAGCTGGCCGGAGTGGTCACCGCCCTCGGCTATGGCACGACGGGGCTGTCGGTGGGACAGCGGGTTTTCGGCCTCGCGGACGGGCATCGGGGCGGCACCCTCGCGGAGTATGTGGCGATCGAGGCACGCAACCTCGCGCCGCTGCCGGGCGACGTCGACTTCACGATGGGCGCGAGCCTGCCGATGCCGGGCCTGACCGCGTGGCAGGGACTGTTCGAGCACGGCCGCCTTCAGGCGGGGCAGAGCGTCCTCGTGCACGGCGCGGCCGGCGCAGTCGGGTCGATGGTGACGCAGCTCGCACGAGAGGCCGGCGCGTACGTCATCGGCACCGGACGCGCTGCCGACCGTCAGAAGGCGCTCGACTTCGGCGCGCAGGAGTTCGTCGACCTCGACAACGACGCCCTGGAAGACGTCGGCGGAGTCGATCTGGTTTTCGATGTCATCGGCGGCGACATCGGGAAGCGGTCCGCACGCCTGATTCAAGCCGGAGGAACGCTGGTGTCCGTCGTCGGGCCGCCGGAGGCACGGCCCGCGGACGGCCTGGCGATCGACTTCGTTGTCGAGTCCGATCGCGCCCAACTGAGTGAGATCGTCCAGCGGGTGCGGGACGGACGACTGCGGACGAACATCGGCAACGTCTCGACCCTCGACGATGCCGTCGCCGCCCTCAACCCGACCGAGCGACGCAAGGGGAAGACGATTATCAGCGTTCGTCCGTGAGCGACACGCCCATCGATGCACGCGGCCGGCCGGCGCTGTCCAGATCGGCCGGCTGCGTCCTATGGCCCCTGGCATTAGATGTCGAACGGGCTTTCCATCCCTGCAACATTTCCACCAAAGAGAAAAATGACCGAGGAGACAATTCCCATGAAAGCGATCGTGGTGACAGATGAGGCCGCGGGAACGGCCGGGATGACGCTGGTGGAGCGGCCCGAGCCGGAACCGGCACTGAACGATGTCGTCGTTCAGGTTCATGCGTCGGGATTCGTCCCGACTGAGATGGCGTGGCCCTCGACCTGGACCGATCGCCTCGACCGTGACCGGACACCGGCGATCCCTGGCCACGAGCTGGCCGGAGTGGTCACCGCCCTCGGCTACGGCACGACGGGGCTGTCGGTGGGACAGCGGGTGTTCGGCCTCACGGACTGGACTCGCGACGGCACCCTGGCGGAGTACGCGGCTGTCGAGGCACGCAACCTCGCGCCGCTGCCGGGCGACGTCGACTTCACGGTGGGCGCGAGCCTGCCGATCTCGGGCCTGACCGCGTGGCAGGGACTGTTCGAGCACGGCCGCCTTCAGGCGGGGCAGAGCGTCCTCGTGCACGGCGCGGTCGGCGCAGTCGGGTCGATGGTGACGCAGCTCGCACGAGAGTTCGGCGCGTACGTCATCGGCACCGGACGCGCTGCCGACCGCCAGAAGGCGCTCGACTTCGGCGCGCAGGAGTTCGTCGACCTCGACAACGACGCCCTGGAAGACGTCGGCGGAGTCGATCTGGTTTTCGATGTCATCGGCGGCGACATCGGGAAGCGGTCCGCAGGCGTGATCCGGTCCGGAGGAACGCTGGTGTCCGTCGTCGGGCCGCCGGAGGCGCGGCCCGCGGACGGCCTGGCGATCGATTTCGTTGTCGTGTCCGATCGCGCCCAACTTGGTGAGATCGTCCAGCGGGTGCGGGACGGACGACTGCGGACGAACATCGGCAACGTCTCGACCCTCGACGATGCCGTCGCCGCCCTCAACCCGACCGAGCGGATCACCGGGAAGACGATCATCCGCTTTCGTCCGTAAGGACTTTGGGACAGTGACCGGGCCTCGTGGATCAGCGTCATCCGCGAGGCCACGCGGTATCCCCGCGACGTCCCGATTTCGGTGAGCGCCGACCTCCGGGGCGACGCCACGGAGGACCTGGTCCGAGCGCTGTCCCGCCCCGACACGGCCCATGCTCAGAGCCCTGAAACGAGCTTGCCGCACCCACTGTGGATCATGGAGATCCTGTCAGACTGTCCATATGGCGACACCCTCGAGGACCCCTGCCCGCAGGAGCGGGCGTCCGACGAGCGCGCAGGCCGCCCGGCTCGAGCAGGATCTCAAGGAGGCGGCCCTGGAGCTGTTCCTCGAACGTGGATATGAGGCCACCTCGCTGGACGACATCGCCGCGCTTGCCGGTACGACGAAGCAGTCGCTGTACGCGCGGTTCCGCAGCAAGGACGATCTGTTCACCACCGTCCTCAACTGGGCGATGGAGCGACCCGACTGGCCAAGCCCCGAACCGGGTCACGCAGACCTCCCTGAGAATCTGGAGGCCGCACTGCTCGCGATCGCGGAAGCCGCCGTGCGCAGGGTCCTCGATCCCCGGATGGTCGCACTCGCCCGGCTGGCGATCGCGCAGGCAGCTCGGTTCCCCGAGGTCGCTCGCAAGACGTACTGCATCTGGCCACGACAGAAGGCCGTCGCCAACCTGCTGCGTGAGCACGCTGCCACCGGGGCGATCTCCGTGCACGACGCCGACCTGCTCGCCGAACACTTCCTCGGGATGGTAGCGGTAGCCCCGGCGCGCATGGCATCTTTCGGCATCGTGCACGATCACGAAGAGCAGCAACGCCGCACCGCGGATGCTGTCCGATTGTTCTTGCGAGCCGTGAGACCGGACTGATTCGACACGATCGTCGCCTTACCTGGTGATGGCTTGGATGTCCGGCCCGGCCTCGTCGCCCATCCAGGCGGGGTCGCCCACCAGTGCGTGGGTCAGAACCTCTTCGTCGATGATGGCGACGCGATGCGGTTCCTGCTCGCCGTCTCGAAGTTACGTCGGACCGGGCGGGACTCGTGCGAGACGAGCGACCCTGCTGTCCTGAGCACGGCTGCGGGTTCAGGCGTACATGGGCTCGCGTTGGGCTCGTCCGAGGAGCTCGCGCCGGCAGGCCGCATCTGAGGTTGACCGAAATCAGCCTCATCAGTATGATTATCCTCGTCGCCGGGTGGCGGCGGGGACCGAGGGGCACTGCTGCTCTCGTGGCTCCCGCGCTTTTCGTCACGTGAACGGAGCGTCTGCCGCGGCGGCGCCAAGCCGAACGGCGCCGCCTGGGCGTCCAGCCCGACAGGCTGCCCTTCCCGCCGGAGTTCGCCGGTTCCGAAGGACACCCGTACCTCCCGATACCGCAGGCCTAACCGGGGGCGAGGAAGACCATGTCAGTGACAGATGCGCGTAATCCGGCCGAACGCCTTGCCGATCTAGTAAGAGCCGACGAGCAGCTGCGGGCGCTGAGCCCCGATCCGGAGGTCGCCGCGGCCGCTCTCCGCCCGGGCCTGTCCTACCAGCAGGTCATCACGACGGTGCTCGACGGTTACGCGGGACGTGCGGCACTGGGCCAGCGAAGCTACCGGCCCGTCTCGGACGCGACAGGACGCGCGCACCGGGCCTACCAGCCCGACTTCGACACGATCAGCTACGGCGAGCTCCTCCGCCGGGTGAAATGCCTCGCCACGTTGTGGCATCACGACGGGCGATACCGCGTCGATCCTGGTGACTTCGTCTGCATCCTTGGCTTCGCCAGCACGGACTACGTCACGGTTGACCTGGCGGTGGCCTGTGCACTTGCCGTGAGCGTGCCCCTGCAGGCCACCCTCGCCGCCGCCGACCTGCGCGGAATCTTCGCGGACACCGCACCGACGACGGTGGCGGCGGAGATGGCGGATCTCGAGTTGGTGGCGTCTCTCGCCGGCGCGCAGGACTCCATCCGCACGATCATCGCGCTCGGTTACGACGCCCGGGTCGACGAGGACCGCGAGCGCCTCGTCGCCGCCCAGGACGACATCGCGAGAAACGGCTCGCGCGCGCGGCTCGTCACTCTCAGCGAGATGGTCGACCTCGGCGCCGAGCTGCCGCCGTGGGAGCCGCTTCCCGCGTCCACCGCGGGCGCCGACCGGATGGCGCTGCTCATCCACTCCTCCGGCAGCACCGGCACTCCCAAGGGTGTCATCGTCACCGAGCGCACGGTGGCCGCGCAGTGGGACCCGAGCGAGCGGCTAGGGCCTGTCGTCCGGGTGGCCCTGGCGCCGTTGAACCACCTGGCGGGCCGACACATGATCTACTCGGCGCTCGCCCGGGGCGGACTGGTGAACATCACTACTCACAGCGACCTGTCCACCGTCTTCGAGGACATACGGCTCACCCGTCCGACAGAGGTGTCGGTGTTCCCGCGGATCCTCGAGCTGGTCCACCACCATTTCCTCGGAGAGGTCTCGAGACGCACGGCCGCCGGCGCCGACGCGGACTCGGCGCGCGCCGAGGCCATGCGGACGATGCGCGCGGAGTTTCTCGGCGACCGGGTGTGTTCCATCGGCGGCGCGGGTGCGCCCATGACGCCTCACCTGCGGGACTTCATCGAAGAGTGCTTCCAGGTTCGGCTCGGCGGCGGCTACGGCTCGACCGAGGCGGGCACCATGGTCGTCATGGGGCGCGTTCTGCGTCCTCCGGTCACCGCCTACCGGCTGCGGGACGTTCCTGAGCTCGGCTACCTCCTCACCGACAAGCCGTACCCGCGTGGCGAGTTCTGCGTCAGGAGCGAGCGGGCCACCCCCGGCTACTTCAAGCGGCCGGAGGCGACGGCCGCCCTGTTCGACGCCGACGGGTATCTCTGCACCGGCGACATCGTGGAGGAGCGCGGACCAGACCAGATCCAGTGGATCGGTCGCCGCAACGACGTGCTGAAGCTCTCCCAGAGCGAGTTCGTGGCCGTCGGCGCGCTCGCGACGACGTTCGAGAACGGCAGCGAACTCATCGACCAGATCTTCGTCTACGGCAACTCCGCTCGTTCCTACGTGCTCGCCGTCGTCGTTCCCAATCCGGACGTCGTACGTGACCGGCTCGGCGACCTCACCGCTACGTCGTTGCGGGACCTGATCCGGTCCGAGCTGCGTGACATCGCCGCCAAGGAGGGCCTCCGATCGTTCGAGGTGCCGCGCGACTTCATCGTCGAGCGCGAGCCGTTCACACACGAGAACGGGCTGCTGTCGAGCGTCCACAAACGCATGCGCCCCGCGCTCGAAGCGAAGTACCGCGACCGACTCGAACAGCTCTACATCGAACTCGAACGCCGACAGGCCGAGAACCTCGTCGCGCTGAAGAACCTCGACAACGACACCAGCGTCCTTGACAAGGTCGTCAAGGCGCTCGAGGTGGCGCTGGGGGTGGAGGAGATCGATCCGTCGGCGCCGCTCGGCTTCGTCGACCTCGGAGGGGACTCCCTCGGAGCGTCCAGGTTCTCGGCGATGCTCGCGGATATCTTCGGCGTCGAGGTGCCGGTCAACGCGATCCTCAGCCCCGCGGGCAATCCACGGTCGTGGACACGCGTCATCGAGTCCGCGCTCGACCGGTCCCGCGCCCAGCTCACGACCTTCGACCGCGTCCATGGCGCGGGTTCCCGTCTCCTCCGCGCCTCGGACCTGGACCTCTCGGCGTTCATCCCCGCCGAAGAACTCGCGCAGGCCCCGGCCGCATCGCCACCCGCGGTATCGACCTGCGTGCTCCTGACGGGCGCAACCGGGTTCCTCGGCCGTTTCCTGTGCCTCGAATGGCTCGAACGCCTCGCGACGAGCGGCGGGACGCTCATCTGCCTCGTGCGCGCGACCGACGAAGCCGCCGCCAGCCGCCGCCTCGCGGCGGTGTTCGACACCGATCCGGACCTGCGGCAGCGGTTCGCCGCGCTGAGCGAGGCACGGCTCGAAGTGGTCGTCGGCGACGTGGCGGAGCCAAAGCTCGGACTCGACGACGCCGACTACGACCGCCTCGCGCGGACGGTCGACCGGATCGTCCACCCAGGTGCGCTGGTCAACCACGTCCTTCCCTATGAGAACCTGTTCGGCCCGAACGTCGCGGGCACCGCCGAGCTTGTCCGGCTCGCACTGGCTCACCGACTGAAGCGGTTCGACTTCGTCTCGTCGGCCGCGACCACCTACCTGCTCGAGCGGAGGGCGCCGCGCGGCGAGGACTCCCCGCTGCTCGACGTGATCGATCTCGACCGGCATCCGATGGGCTACGGCACGAGCAAATGGGCCGCGGAGCAGGTGCTGCTCAGCGCACACCGTACGGCCGGGTTACCGGTGAACGTCTTCCGCGGTGACATGATGCTCGCTCATCGGAAATATCACGGTCAGATCAACGCACCCGATGTCTTCACCCGGCTACTCACCAGCATCGTGCTCACCGGTCTTGCTCCCGGATCCTTCTACCCGTTGGACCGCGACGACACGAAGATCCGCGCACACTACGACGGACTCCCGGTCGACTTCGTAGCCGGGGCAATCGTGGGAATCAGCGCCGAGCCGTACGACGGTTTCCACAACTATCACGTCCTGAACCATCACGCCGACGACGGAATCTCGCTCGACACATTCGTCGAGTGGATCGAAGGCGCAGGTTATGCGGTCGAGCGCCTGTCAGATTACAGCAGCTGGGTCGAACGCTTCGAGGCCAAGCTCAAGGCACTGCCCGAAGCGAAGCGCCAGCACTCGTCCCTGACAGTTCTCGGCACGATGAGACAGCCTCGACCCGTCGAGCCGATGGTCGGCACGCAGCGATTCCAGGAGGCAGTCCGCCGTCTGCCGGTCGGCCCGGAGGTTCCCCGCCTTACCAGAGACTTCATCCACAAGTGCCTGGACGACATGGCTCGGCTGGGCCTCATTCACAGGCTTGCAACCTCAGCTGACGTCGTGTCGACACGATCCTGACCGGTGAGGATGGCCCCTTCGGTCCCGAACGGCACCAGCCGGTGAACACCGCCTGGATCTGTGCCGTTGTGGCCGCCGAGACCGCGCCAGGCTCGGCGACCACCGTGATGTTCTGCGCGACCCGCAGCAGGGCCGCGGTATCCACCGGGCGGCGCTCTGGGCCGTAACCGCGGCCACCGGGCCGGCCGAGCCCTCCCGCCAGGTCAGGCCGGCCCGGTAGTGCGGCCGCCCGCCTGGCTGTGACGTCAGACCGCCGTTGTAGCGCCGGCCCGGCTGGCTGTGCACCGTGATCGGCGTTCCGCCTTCCAATAGGTGCGACGCCGCGAAGTCCTCCTGTGGATGCCAGCTCACCACGATCCGCAGCAGTGAGTCCCGCTCGCCCGCCTGGGTGAACGAGCTGACGTAGATCGCGTCCTGGTGCCCGGTGTACGCCACCCCGGCGCCGGGCTGGCCGGTCTGGTCGCCGATCCCGCGACCGTTCGGTCCGCCGCCGTCGCCCAGACGAGTCGTGCCCGCCGGCAGCCAGCCGATCCGGATTCCGCCCCAGCCCGCGTCCGCCGGCGTGCCCACGAACCCCTCGAACGCCTGCTCATCCCGCATGCAGCCCCGCCTCCAATCTCGGACGCCCCGACACACTCCGTTGACCGCACATGGGCGTCAGAGCGTCCCGTCAAGCAGGACCGCCGCGTGTGCGGGCCCGGATGGGCCAGGATCTGTCGGCGATCCGGAGCTTCTGACTCATCCGGTGATGCTGGTAAGTCGCTGGTCTAGCCGACGGTCTCGTCGAGGGCCTCGCGGCAGGACACGGTCAACGGATGGTCATCGCCGAAGACGCGGCGCCTGTGTTCAAAATTTGCTGCGAACATCTCGCGGGCCTTGGGCATGTCGCCGACAGCGCGCGCAATGATCGCGACGTTGTATTCGGCGAGCAGTGTTTCCTGGTGGTCGTCGCCGACTGCTCGACGCAGCCGGGCAAGGAGGTCCTCGTAGAGCGCCACGGCGCCGGCGCCGTCCCCCTGCTGTTGCAGGACGCCTTGGAGGTTCAGCGTGGCGACCACCGCACGTGCGCGCAGCTGGTCCGCGCCGAGATGGTCACGGGACCGGGTGAGCACGTCCTCGTATAGACCGCGGGCGGCCTGGAGGTCACCCTGGTGGCTCAGGTCGTTCGCACGCCGGATCTTCGCCAGCAGAGCGCCGGGGTCGGTCTCGGCGCCTCCTGGCTGAGCGTCGTCCACTGCGGCTCCCGTTTCAGCGGGTAACGGTACTGGAATGAATCGTCGCATCTCGCCGGGCTCCTGATGCGGCGTTTGGTGTGGCGGGTAGTGGGGCGCCGACTCTCAGCGGGGCGGGTCGACGAGGTCGGGCTCCATCGATGGGGTTGCCGCTGATCGGGTCCCACATCCGCCGTACCCTGTGGTCGTCGCCCGCGCTTACGAGCAGGTCCGTCGGGGTACCGGAAGCACAGAAGGGGCTGTTCAGGAGCCAAGTGATGGCGCCCTTGGCGGGTCAGACGCCCGCACCGCTTCGTCACCACAGGCGCAGGCGCAGGCGCGACCTTCAGCGGATCATGAACCGCATCACCCTACGCGGCGACATCCCGGTTGGTCCTGGGTCCATACCTGCCCGGTCGGGCGCACCGACCGCACCGTGAGCGGGAATGGGAGTGGCTGGCAGTAGCGCCAACCCGCGTCCGGGTCGTGGGTCGGCCGCTACTGGCGGAAGGTACCGCGGATTCGCGGTGACCAGCTCGTTCAGCCGCCGACGGACACCCCGTCCAGCCGAGTGAAGGGCTTCTCCGGCGTCTCGCCCCAGCCAGCCACCAGCTGGCCGGGCCGGTGGTGGCGGTTCAGCAGTCCGGGCCGGCCCGCGGGTAGCTGGCCCAAGCGCGGCTGACCCGGGTGCGGCGCGGGTGAGGTGCAAAAGGGTTGGACTGCCTGCCGCGGCCGGGCTGCACTGGAACGATGAGCGGCCACGAGACCGAGCTCCGCGTCGTCGACGATTTCCTGCGGCGCTGGCGTGAAGCTCCGGTGAAGCAGCGGTTCAGGCTGGTTCCGGATATGCCCGTCGGCGCGATCCGGGTCGCGGCCATCCATCACTCCGACCCGTGGGTCCGCAGGGCCTGCCTGGCATTCCTTGACCATCACGCCAATGACGCCTCGACGCGGACCTTTCTCGACGCGCTCGCCGACCCGGTGACGCCGGTCCGCCTCACGGCGCTGCACGCGGTGTCCTGCGAGCGGTGCCGGGACTCGCCGCTGTGCGTCGCCGACGTGGTGCCGACGCTCGCTGGCGCGCTGCGCGCCGACCCCAGCCCCGAGGTGCGGCACAAGGCGATCCCGATCCTGCTCGGGCTGGCGGACCGCGACCCGCGATTCTTCGAGCTGTTCGCCGACGCGGCCGACGACCCCGACCCGCTGGTAAGTGACGCCGCCCGCGCCGCGAGCGACGGCAGGTGGCGCGACGCGGCGCGCAGCCGACACGACGCCATTCGGCGTCGCCGGACCCGCAAGGGCAAGGCGCGTCCTGAGCGGTCGTGACGGTCTGTCGCGCGGACCGTAGTCGTGGTCGGCCTCGACGGGCGGGCATGGTCGAGTGATGGGTCGCTGCCGTCCTCGCCCGCCGGTCCCTGTCTCGGAGTTCACCGGGTTCCGGTTCCCACACGAGGTGATCACGCTGGCGGTGCGGTGGTACCTGCGGCTCGCGCTGTCCTTACGGGATGTTGAGGAACCTCTGGCCGAGCGCGGCATCGAGGTTGATCACGTCACGGTGTACAGGTGGGTGCAGCGCTTCACTCCGCTACTCCATCAAGATCGCAGGCCGGTGGCGGTACCTGTATCGCGCCATTGACCAGCACGGACAGGTCATCGACGTGCTCGCGAGCGAACGACGTGACCAGATCGCGGCCCGCCGGTTCTTCCACCGGGCCTTGGCCCACGGCCGCCGACCGGTCGAGGCACCACCGACAAGGCACCCGTCTACCCGCGGATCCTCGGGGGAACTGCTACCCGAGGCCTGCCACATCGACGCCGCCCGACAGAACAATCGGATCGAGTCGGACCACAGCACACTCAAAGCCAGACTACGGCCGATGAGTGGGCTGAAACGCTTGCGCTCCGCCCAGACCATCAGCACCGGGCACGCGCTTGCCCAGAACATCCGCCGCAGCCACTACGAACTCGCCACCGACACCGACCCACAGCCACGGCTTGCGACCGCGTTCGCCGAACTCGCCCGCACTATCTGAGCACCAGTCGGGCGGCGGCTCCGCAGCCCCGGCTCCTCTCGACGCAACAGACCCGGGCAATCTTCATTGATCTTCTTGCCCCGTGGCGCAGGTGGGGGCGGGGTGCGGTCTCGATGCCTCCTGCCGGGCTATCATTATCGCGTCTGAACTGTGCTGATCTGGGCACCGATCCGCCAGCGGGGCTCGGGTGGCGCGCGCCCATGTCGTCCGCTTGCTCCTGGTTTGACTGCCTCCGTCAAACCCGGCGCGGTTCACCTGTCATCGCGGGTCCGCCCAGCTCAGCGTCCTTGGCCGTCCGGTTGCACCCGCGACCGTCGACCCACAGGTCGTCCACGCCCTGCCAGGCTTACTCGACCTAATGAACCTCGACCTAATGAACGTTGCCTGGGCGGAACCCGACCAGCAGCGACGGATCGCCGTCCTCGAGCAGTGCCTGGCCCCCACGGTCACCTACACCACCCCGCTGGCGGCAGCCGACAGTATCGACGGCGTCGCCACCGTCATCGGGCAGGTCCGCGCCCAGTTCCCCGGGGTTCTCCCCGTGCGCACCACCGGCGTCGACCTGCACCACCGCCATGCCCGCTACGGCTGGGTCATGAGCGACGGAACCCAAAGGAACCCCGTCAAGGGACTCAACGTCATAACCCTCAACGAAGTCCCGCTCATCCAGTCCGTGACCACCTTCCTCGGCCCACCCCCACCCATCACCTACACCTACGGTGCCCCCGACTAAACGCTGAACCGGACGCACCTGCAGAGAGGGTAGAGATCGTGTCTGACCGCCGTATGAGCCGCGTCTCCCAGACAAGCGCTGTCGTACTCTCGACCGCCGCGGCCTCACTGGGCTACGCCGCCGTCGACGCCGACCCTGCCGCCGCCTGGCCGTCGGGCTGCAAATGGGAACCACACAACGCCTACCTACTGGAACGACTCCTACAGCCAGGCCGGCTACGGCACCGTCTGGGACAACATGGCGCAGGTGTGGAACAACGAGAACACTCCCGTCGACTTCAAGAAGATAGGCGCAGGGTACGAGCAGCAGGCCGACATAAAGTTGGTAGCCGGCGCCTGGGGGGAGGACTACGAATGGTTTGGTAAGGCTATCAATGCCTATGTGTGCTCGGGCGGGCTCTACCCGAACGGAGTCCAGCACGTAGTAGCGTCGGTCAACCCACATACACCGACGGCCGCCCGAACAATGAAAACAACGCCGTCCTCACGCACGAGCTGGTGCACACGCTCGGGTTGGGGCACGTTTCCGGCACCTCGCCGGCGTCAACAATGTACATCAACATCGGCCCTGACTACCAGGGGTTCTGGACGCCTCGGGCTTACGATGTCAATGACATCAATGCGATCTACTAGGAATTTCAAGCGCAACCCAGAAAGGAACCTCCGATGGCCCTCCGCAAGCACATCCGTGTCTTGGCGCTTCCTGTTCTCTTTGCTGCCGTGGTCGGTTGCTCCGGTGGATCCGATCCTGGAGCAACGCCGAACTCGGAGGCCCAGGTGCGGCCGAGTTCTGACGCTCAGCAGCAGCCCGAGGGCCCAGGTGACGGGTTAACGCGACTCCGGGAGTATAACTCTATCGCGGAGCTGGCCACGTATTCGGACCTGGTAGTCCGAGTGCGGGGAGCCGCCAAGGTCGAAGAAGCCACGGTTTTCTCGATGCCCCACGTGATCACGAACTTCGATGTCGTTGAGGTGGTTCGCGGAAAGGCTCCTGACACCATCAGGGTCCGACAGGTCGGAAGCCCTGGGTCCCAGCACATACTGAAGGCCGACGGAGCCTACCTCCTCTTCCTGAGGGAATCCGAACAAGCCGTCGGCCAGTACGTGATCGTCGGAACCGTGGCTGGGATCTTCCGTGACGAGTCGGGAAAGGCCGTACGCTTGGACCCGGAGTCTCCGGACATTCCGAAGGAAGTGCAGCTGGACAGCTTGAGGGCCGAGGTTCTTGATGCGCCGAAGGCCGACTGAACGGGAGACCAGGCCGCGAAATGGTGCTTACGGTGAATCGACTGGTACTGAGAGGTACGCTTGGCTGCCAAGGCGCTGGACGCCGATTCGGATCAGGTGCGGGCCGCGATAGCGGACCGGTTCGGGCTGGCTGGTGAGGAGCTTTCCGATGACGTCAGGTTCGTCGAGGACCTGGGGTTCGACTCGCTTCAGATGCTCGCGCTGCACAACATCGCGGCAGACCTTGGTGCGGAGGAGGTAGGCGACGGGCAGTTCGAGACACTCGGCGAGCTGCGCGCATTGTGCCAGCCGGCGCACGGCTACGGCCGCGACGGTCCTGGGAAGCCCAATCCGAATGGCGCGGGTGGGCCGGGTGTGTGGGGTGACGTCACGTCGGCTACGCACGGGCGTGCGCCGCTGACGTCTCCGCTGTCGACGGCGGCGTTCGAGCTTTCCCAGCCCGGGCGCCCTGACCTTCCCTTTTTGTACGCCCTCGCCACGTCATCCGAGACCGGGTACCGGTGGCGGTACCACGGACGCATCCCACCGATGGAGAAGTTCGAGGCCGATCTGTGGCAGAACGTGCTTGCCCAGTTCGTCGTCCGGCGCCGGGCCGATGGCGAGCCGGTCGGCCAGATCGTCTGCTATGCCCCCGACCTTAACAACGGGCACGCGAGCCTTGGTGCAGTGTTCACCCCCCGGGTGAGCGGCTCCGGCCAAGCGCTCCAGGTCGTCCGGCTGTTCCTCGATTACATCTTCGCCAACTGGCGGTTTCACAAGATCTATCTGGAGATCCCCGAGCACAACTATGACGCCATACGCTCGGGTGACGGGAAGGCGTTCGAGATCGAGGTCCGTCTCAAGCGCCACCTCTTCCACGGCGGGCGCTACTGGGACCAGCTGATCCTCGCCGTGACACGCGAGCGTTTCCAGGAGCTTCATAAGTCCGACACCGACCGCCCGTCCGCAGACGCTGAAAACAGAACCGGGTATGCGGGTCGAGAGCTCGGCGGGCGTTGAGCCGGGCGGCCTGGCGGGTCAGGTGGTCAAGCTCGGCGAGGTTGGGTGTCTGGTGGGCCGCCTCGGCATAGAGCCGTGCCGCCGTCGCCAGGTCGCTGTCGCGCTCGTGGAGGTAGGCCGCCTCCGCCGTGTGGCGGGACAGCGAGGCATCCAGCGCCGCGGGCGCGGCCAGGCCGGCGAGCGGCCCGTCGGCCTCGCCGAGCTGCATACCTCGGCGGACGGATGGTTCGTATGGTCGCAACATGGTCGTCCAGCCGGAGCTCGAACCAGCTGTCGACGCCCTGAGCAGCACCGTTCCATGGTGCTGGATCTCAAGCGATAGATCCCGAACCGCATTCGCCCTGTGGGGTGCGGAAAGTCGGCCTGGGCCTGTGAGCTGGGCCGATGCGACGGCCCGGCCGTGGGCATGATGGTCAACCATGTCCGTACGCCTGCTCTACCTGGTCTTTGCTCGGATGTGTGGCTGGCTCGTCCTGCTCGGTCGATCGTCGGCATCGAAGGACATCGAGCCGCTCGTACTGCGGCACGAGGTCGCGGTGCTGCGCCGCACCCAGCCGCGGCCGCGATGGGACTGGGCGGACCGGGCCGTACTCGCCGCACTGATCCAACGGCTACCGAGACGGCTACGAACGCACCGGCTGGTCACCCCCGGCACCGTTCTGCGCTGGCACCGCCGCCTGGTCAGACGGAAGTGGACCTACCCCCGCCGGACCGGACGACCGCCGATCAGCGCGGAGATCACCGCGCTGATCGAACGACTCGCCACCGACAACACGACGTGGGGGTACAAGAGGATCCAGGGCGAGCTGCGCAAGCTCGGCCACCGCGTCGGCGCGTCCACCATCCGCCGGGTCCTGAAGACCCTGGGGCTACCTCCCGCGCCGGCACGACAGACCGGCACGACCTGGCGCCAGTTCCTACATACCCAGGCCTCGACGATGCTGGCCGTTGACCTCTTCCACGTGGACTGTGCCGTGACGCTGCGGCGTCTGTACTGCTTCTTCGTCATGGAGGTCGGGTCCCGATACGTCCACCTCGTCGGAGTCACCGCGAACCCGGACGGGCCGTGGACCACCCAGCAGATCCGCAACCTCGTCATGGACCTCGGGGACCGGGCGTCCGACTTCCGGTTCCTGGTACGCGACCGCGCTGGACAGTTCACCGCCTCGTTCGACGCGGTCCTCGCCGACGCCAGCATCACCGCAGTCAAGATCCCGCCCCGAGCTCCCCGGGCCAACGCCTAGGCAGAACGGTTCGTCCGCACGGTCCGCGCCGAGGTCACCGACCGCATGCGATCCTCAGCGAACGACACCTACGAACCGTCCTGACCGAATACACAGCTCACTACAACGGACGACGACCCCACCGCAGCCGTAATCTTCGACCACCGCGGCCCGACCACCCCATCGCCGACCTGACCACCGAACGGATCAAGCGCCAACCCGTCGTCGGCGGCTTGATCAGCGAATACGAACGAGCCGCATAAAAGCCCAGCTCATCCCGCAGGTAGCCGAGTTCCGGAACCCCACAGCCTTGTCGCTCGTCAGGGTTCGCGGCGCCGAGCGTCGTACCGTGCCTCCGCGGAGCGTCCTCAGCTGTCTGCAGCGAGCGCACGCCGGTCAGGACGATGCGCCCCGCTAGTCCCAGCATTATTTGTTGCCATAACAATGAATAACTTGCGTCAACGTCACTGGCGTTGCATGGGCAAGGCGAAAGGAGGTCGTAGCCCCTTCGGGCCGGTCGCGGTCGCACTTCCGCGCCCTGCCTGCCGATTGCCCTCCGCCCTGCTCAGCGCGGTCGCGGCCGGCGGAGCCGATCGCGGGCACTTCCGGCACCCGGCCGTCGCTCATCTGGGCCAGCGGCGTCTTCTGCACGCGGTCCGCGAATGGGAGGCGTCTACAACCCGTGTCGACTCGTCGAGAACGGTCGGGTCGTGGGGGGCCGAAGGCGGGCAAGGCCCGTCGGATGTGGCCCGTCCTTCGGCCCCCACGAGCCGTCAGTCCGCGATCGGGGTGTTGCCGAGGACCTTGTATGCGGCGGGCTGACCCTTGTCGTCGAGCGTGGTCGACAGGCCGCCGAGGACACAGACAGCCGGGGTCGCCGGAATGGCCTTGCCGTTGCAGCGGAACTTCAGCCCGGCCGAGGCCGGAAGCTCGGTCTCCTTCATCGCCTTGATGGTGGAGGTGAGGGTGGCGGAGGTGATGTCACCGGAGATGCCCTGCGTCGCCGCCTGGAAGCCGGCCAGGATCATAAACATGATCATGCTGTCCTGGTTGCTGAGGTCGATGTCCTTGCCGTAGGTCTTGGCGACCGTCGCGTAGAGGTCCATCGACGGGCTGTCCGGGCCGATCGGCGTGGACGCGCTGATGACCATGTCTTTCAGCGTGCTACCAGGGATCGACTTGCGGGTGGCGTCGGTGATGCACTGCGAGATGGCGCTGATGGTGCCGGTGAAGCCGACGGCCTTGAGGCCGTTCATCGCGCTGATGCAGAACGAGTCACTGCCGGTGATGAAGACTTGGTCGGAGCCGTTGTCGACGACCTGCTGCATCTGGGGCGTCATGTCGGCGGTGCCGGGCGCGACGCGGAGGAGCTCGTAGCCGATGCCTGCCTTCTGGTAAAGCGGTGGCGCGATGTCCTGGGCGGCGCGCAGCGCGGCCGGGACGTCGACGACGATCGACGTGACCTTCTTGTTGCCCTTGTCCTTGGCGACCTGGATCGGCAGGTCAATGACGGCGAAGGTCAGGTTGGCCAGCACGAACGTCGTCTGGCTGGCGAGCAGCGACGGGTCGGTCGACCCGTAGATCATGACGGGGATCTTGGCATCGTTCAGCGGCTTCCACGCGGCCTCGACGACACCGGACGTACCGATCATGACGGCGGCGGCGCCCTTCTCGACCATCTGGTTGCCGCAGTCGGTGGCCTTCGACAGGTCGGCGAGGGTCTCACAGATCGTGATCTCGATCGGCCGCCCGCCGATCCCGCCCTTGTGCTCGTTGAGGTACTTGGCGGTCGCCTGGGCGACCCTGTTGTCGTTGGTGTGGTCGGTGTTCGGGCTGGGCCCTTCCGTGATCACACCGATCTTGACCGGAGTGCCGGTCGCCTTCGCGACCGGGCCGAGGACGCCGTCGGCGGCCGCGGAGCCGTTTGCCGGGGTGGCAGCGCCCTTGTCGTCGGAGCCGCCGCCACAGGCCGACACGAAGGCCAGGCTCGCGGCCAGGACGGCGACGCCGGCCAGCCGTAACCCACCCAGACGGGCAGACGACTGCGCGGATGTAATGGACCGGAATATCTGGGAGGCCGTCTGCCCGCCGGGTCTCTGGACGTGCGACATGCGTGCAACCTTTCGTCGAAACGAGTGACCGGGTTTGGTTGGAATGGCCGGCGACAGACCCCGGGAATGCCTCACGGTGACATGCCGGCCAGGACGCCGTCGGGCCGCAGGAGAACGTCCTCGACGTCGGCGTCGCCGACGACGCACAGACAGACGACGTCGCTGGACGCTCCCAGGTCGGCGGGTGTGGCGGCGACCTTCGCGGTGGTGTCGGCGAACGGTTCCAGGGACGCGGGCCTGCGCGCCCAGAGTGTCAGTGGATAGCCGTCCTCGACGATCCGTCGAGCCATGGGCCCGCCCTGGCTGCCCAGTCCGATAAATCCGACCCGGATCACGCAGTTCACCAGTCCCGCAGCGCGTTCAGGACCGCCTCGGCCAGCTCCGGGCGGCAGATGAGCAGGTCTGGCAGGTAGGGGTCGGGCTCGTTGTAGCGCAGCGGCGAACCGTCGAGGCGGGAGACGTGCAGCCCGGCGGCCGCGGCGACGGCGACGGGCGCGCAGGAGTCCCACTCGTACTGGCCGCCGGAGTGGGCGTAGATGTCGACCTGTCCGCGGACGACGGCCATCGCCTTCGCTCCGGCCGAGCCCATGGGAACCAGCGCGGCATCCAGTCGGGTGACGAGGTGGTCCACGCAGGCGGGCGGACGGGTCCGCGACACCGCGAGACGGATCGGGCCCACGGCCCGCGGGACGACGGCGGGAGGTCTGCCGGTGTGCAGCACGAGGTCGGCGGCGGGCAGCGCGACGGCGCCGGCGACGGGGCTGCCGTGGACGGCGAGGGCGACGTGGACGGCCCAGTCGTCTCGCGGGGGCTCTCCGTACTCGCGGGTGCCGTCGAGCGGATCGACGATCCAGACGCGGTCATACCCGAGCCGGGCGCGATCGTCGGTGCGTTCCTCCGAAAGGATGGCGTCGTCGGGACGAGCCTGTGCCAGGCGATCGAGCAGGAGCTCGTTGGACTGCTTGTCTCCGGCGGCACCGCCCTGGTCGCGGATGGTGAGCAGGAGGTTGCCTGCCTCGGCGGCGAGGGCGGCCGAGAGCGTGTGGTCGTCTATGTCGTTCATGCCTCGTCCGCCGGGGTGAGGTGGCCGGTGTCGCGGAGGTAGGTGACGACCTGCTCGGCACTGGTCTCGGGGGTCACCGCGCCGGAGGCGTCGAGGTGGATGTCGGGGTTGAGGGGCGCCTCGTAGGGGGAGTCGATGCCGGTGAAGTTGGTGAGTTCGCCGCGGCGGGCTTTGGCGTAGAGGCCCTTGCGGTCGCGGGTTTCGGCGACGTCGAGGGGGGTGTCGACGAAGACCTCGATGAACTCGCCGTCGGCGAGCAGGTCGCGGGCGAGTTGGCGTTCGGCCCGGAACGGCGAGATGAACGACGTCAGCACGATCAGCCCGGCGTCGGCCATGAGGCGGGCGACTTCGGCGATGCGGCGGATGTTCTCGACGCGGTCGGCTTCGGTGAAGCCGAGGTCCTTGTTCAGGCCGTGGCGGACGTTGTCGCCGTCGAGGAGATAGGTGTGGAAGCCCTGGTCGTGGAGTCGTTTTTCGACGAGGTTGGCGATGGTGGACTTGCCGGCGCCGGACAGGCCGGTGAACCAGACGACGGCGGGGCGTTGGCCCTTGCGGCTGGCGCGGGCGGTTTTGTTGACCTCGACGGCCTGCCAGTGGATGTTGTGGGCCCGGCGTAGGGCGAAGTGCAGGAGGCCGGCGGCGACGGTGGCGTGGGTGAACCGGTCGATGAGGATGAACCCGCCGGTGTGCCGGTTGGCGGTGTAGGGGTCGAACGGTACGGGCCGGTCGAGGTTGAGGTTCGCGACGCCGATCTCGTTGAGCTCCAGAGTCCGCGCCGCGGTGTGTTCGAGGGTGTTGACGTTGACCTTGTACTTCGGCTGCGCGATCGTCGCGTTGAGGGTGCGGGTGCCGAGTTTGAGCAGGTAGGGCCGGCCGGGCAGCATCGGCTCGGGGCTCATCCAGACGAGGTGGCACTCGAACTGGTCGGCGACCTCGGCAGGGCTGTCGGCGGCGGCGAGCAGGTCGCCACGACTGATGTCGATCTCGTCGGCGAGGGAGATCGTGACCGACTGGCCGGCGACGGCCTCGGCGAGGTCGCCGTCGGCGGTGACGATCCGCTCCACGGTGCTTTCCTGGCCGCCGGGCAGGGTGCGGACCCGGTCGCCGGGGCGGACCGTGCCGCCGGCGATCTGGCCGGCGAAGCCGCGGAAGTCCAGGTCGGGCCGGTTGACCCATTGCACCGGCAGGCGGAACGGGCCGGCGGCCGACGCGTCGTCGATCTGCACGGTCTCCAGGTGGCCGACCAGGGTGGGTCCGGTGTACCAGGGGGTGTTCGCGGACGGTGCGGTGATGTTGTCGCCACGCAGAGCGGACAGGGGGATGCAGGTGATGGCCTCGCCGTCGAGGCCGATCTGGGCGGCGAAGGCCCCGTAGTCCGTCTCGATGGCGTCGAAGACGTCCTTCGAGTAATCGACGAGGTCGAGTTTGTTGATCGCGAGCACGACGTGGCGGATACCCAGCAGCGAGACCAGGTAGCTGTGGCGGCGGGTCTGGGTGAGCACACCCTTACGGGCATCGATCAGAATCACCGCGAGATCCGCCGTCGACGCGCCGGTGACCATGTTGCGGGTGTACTGCTCATGCCCCGGGGTGTCGGCGACGATGAACTTACGGTGCTCGGTGGAGAAGAACCGGTAGGCGACGTCGATCGTGATGCCCTGCTCGCGCTCGGCCGAAAGCCCGTCGACAAGCAGCGCGAAGTCAAGCTCACCGCCCTGCGTGCCGACCTTCTTCGAGTCGGACTCCAGCGCGGCGAGCTGGTCGGAGAACACCAGCTTCGCGTCATAGAGCAGCCGCCCGATCAGCGTGGACTTGCCGTCATCGACGCTGCCGCAGGTGATGAACCGCAGCATCGACTTGTTCTCGTGCCGACGCAGGTACTCCTCGATATCGTCGGCGACGAGGTCATCGGTCGCATGCGCCATTTGTCCTCCCTTATTGGGTGGCCTCCGAGCATGCGAAAGAAGAGCATTTTCGCATGCTCTTCGGCCAGGTCAGAAGTACCCCTCGTGCTTCTTCTTCTCCATCGACCCGGACGAGTCGTGGTCGATGACCCGACCCTGACGCTCCGAACTCGTCGTGAGCAGCATCTCCTGGATGATCTCCAGAAGGGTCGCCGCCTCGCTTTCCACGGCGCCGGTCAGCGGGTAGCAGCCGAGCGTACGGAAACGAATGGAACGCTGCTGGGGAACCTCGCCGGGGTTCAGCCGCATCCGGTCGTCATCCACCATGATCAGTGTGCCGTCGCGTTCCACCACCGACCGCGGCTGCGCGTAGTACAGCGGGACGATCGGGATGTTCTCCTTGTGGATGTAGAGCCAGACGTCCAGCTCGGTCCAGTTCGACAACGGGAATACCCGCACCGACTGTCCCGGCCCCTTACGCGCGTTGTACAGCCGCCACAGCTCCGGACGCTGGTCCTTCGGGTCCCAGCGGTGCCGCGCCGAGCGGATCGAGAACACCCGCTCCTTCGCCCTCGACTTCTCCTCGTCACGGCGCGCGCCACCGAACGCCAGATCGAAGCCGTACTTGTCCAGCGCCTGCTTCAACCCCTCCGTCTTCCACACATCGGTATGCATCGCCGAACCGTGGTCGAACGGGTTGATGCCCTGCGCGAGCGCCTCGGGATTCTGGTGGACCAACAGGTCCAGACCCAGATCCCTGACAAGCGTGTCGCGGAACTCGTACATCGCCCGGAACTTCCACGTCGTGTCCACGTGCAACAACTGGAACGGCGGCTTCGACGGGTAGAACGCCTTCATCGCCAGATGCAGCATCACCGCGCTGTCCTTGCCCACCGAATACAGCATCACCGGCCGCTCGGACTCCGAGACGGCCTCCCGGAAGATCTGGATGCTCTCCGCCTCCAGACGCTGCAGATGCGTCAGATGACTCATGGCGCATACCTGCTCTCTCTCCGCGTAAACCACGCGGTGCGCGCGCGACGCCACGGTTCTCGGCATTGTGCTGACATCAGCTACTCTTCGCTGCCCACGCGGATTCGGCCGCGTCGTTCAGTGCCTCGCCCTTCGCGAACCCGTAGTAGACGGAGAACTGGAGCACGATCTCGTCCATCTCCTCCTTGGTGAGATCGCCGGAATGCAGAGCCGAGGAGACGTGGGTACGCAGGGGTGTGGGTGAGTCGTCGAGGGCGACACACGCCACGGTGATGATCCGCCGCTCCCGGCGGGTGAGGCCGGGTCGCTGCCAGACATGGCCGAAGACGAAGTTCAGGATGCCCGCGTGGCGGTAGGGCGAGGTGGGCGGCGGCGCCTGGGTGAGGTTGACGTCGACGAACTCCCGCACGCCCTCCTCCAGCCGCTTGTCCCAGTTGTTCTCCCCGAGCGTCTCGTTCGACAGCTCGGGCCACGGCTCCGGCTCCCGGCCGTTCTCGCGGGCGATCCGGGCCGACTGCTGGGCGATGACCATCTCGAGGTGGGACGCCTTGGGCCATCCGCAGTAGACGGCGAAGTGCAGGACGAACTCGAGCATCGTCTCGACGTCGAGGTCACCGCTGTTCAGCGCGGCATAGACCTGGTCATCGATGGGCCCCGGAGAATCCGCGGCGGCGACGCAGGTCAGCGCCACCCACCGCCGGTCGCGGCGGCTGAGCCCCGGCCGGGACCACACCTGGCCGAACACGAAGTCGCGGGTGGCGGCCTCGTAGGGAGTCGTGGCCGGCGTCGGTTCGCGGGTCGTCACCTCGCGGTAGGTCTGGTCCGCGTCGCCCATGTCGGGATCTCCTGCCCTCGTGTGTGGTGGTCGCCGGTCAGCTCATCCGGAGCGCGACGCGTACCGAGTCGCGGCCGGGAGTCGACCGGGTCAGGAGCGCGAAGGCATCCTCGAACTTCTCCAGCGGGAACGAGTCGCCAAGCAGTTCGGCGGTCGGTACCTTGCCCGCGTTGATGAGCGCCACGGCGCCCGCGGCGTCGAGACCGGCACCGGGGTGCAGCGTGATGCGGCGGGTGGGGATCCAGTCGCTGTGGAAGCCCTCGAGCGGTCGGTCTTTCATCCCGGCGATGACGACGTGGCCGCCCTTGTGGACGAGGTCCATGGCGAGGTTCACGGTCACCGGGTTGCCAGCGGCGGCGTCGATGACCACGTCGGCCATCTGGCCGCCGGTGATCTCGCGGACTCGTTCGACGGGGTCGGCGGCCTCGACGTCGATGGTGTGGTCGGCGCCGATGCGGCGCGCGCAGTCCAGACGGAACGCGTCCTTGGCCGTCCCGGTGACGATGACGCTGGCCGCGCCGGCCGCCTTCGCCGCGACGATCGTGGCCATGCCCATGTGCCCGGGCCCCTCGATGACGACGACGTCACCGCTCTTCACCGGCGCGACCCAGGTGACCGCGCAGCTCAGCGGCTCGAAGACGGTGAGCTGGTCGGCCGGGACGTCGTCGCGCAGCTTGTAGACCATCGACCCGGGCAGCAGCTCCAGGTGCTCGGCGAAACCGCCATAGAGCCCGGAGCCCTCGTCGACGGAGAAGTCGTGCCCGTAGATGCGGTGCCCCTGCGGGGTGAACACAATGTCCCAGACCGCGACCCGGTCGCCCTCGGTGACGCCCCATTTCTCGGCGGCGGCCGGGGTGATCTTCTCGATGCGCCCGACGATCTCGTGGCCCGCGATGGAGGGGAACTCGCCGCCCCACGAGGTGTGGACGTGGCCGCGGAAGTGGTCGATGTCGCTGTGGCACAGCCCGGTGGCCTCGACGCGCAGGACAGCGCCGCCAGGCTGGGGGTCGGGCACCGGGAGGTCGCGTAGCTCCCAGGTCTCGTCGCCGTTGAACACGATCGCCCGAGTCATGGCAGCACCTTCTCCAGGAATGTGTTCGCCCGGTCGACGGCGCGACGGGTCGCGGAGTCGAGGCCCTCGGCCTCGACCGCCGGCCCTACGAGCTCGAGCTCGAAGAGGCCGGTGTAGCCGGTCTCGAGGACCGCGTTCAGAAACGTCTCGACGGGCATGTCGCCGTCGCCCGGCACGACCCGGGTCCCGGCCGGCAGCGGTCCGCGGTCGTGGGCGAGGACGTCGCAGAGCTGGGCGACCGCGAGGCGGTCGCCCACCTGGTGGACCGCCGCGGCCAGGTCGGGCTCACGCCAGCAGTTGCCGAGGTCGACGATGAGCGCGAGGCCGGTGCGGTCGGCGACCTCGGCGGCCTCGCCCAGGGTGTGCACGAACGAGCGGTTCCTGCGCTGCGTCGGTTCGATCGCAAGCCGGACGCCCTGGGAGGCGGCATGGGCGACGCAGGGCGCGGCCGCGGCGGCGAGCGCGTCAGTGAGCTCGTCGAACGACCGGCCAGGTCCAGCACCGGGCGTGATGTAGACGCATCCGCCGCGCAGCGCCGCGAGGTCGATGGCCTGGTTCACCTCCTCACGGGTTGCCTCCCAGGTCTCGGGCGCGCCGAGGTCGAACTGGTCGGCGATGAGGGTGGTGAGGCGCAGTGACCGGGAGGTGAGGGCATCGATCGCCTCGTCGCGTCCGTGGGCGCTGAGCTTGGCGTCGAGCACGCCCACGTGGTGCAGGTCGAGCGAGTCCCACAGGACCAGTTCTTCGGCGAACGTCCACGGGTAGGTGCACATCTCGCTCACTGACAGCCGCGGATGCGTCATGACAGTGTCTCCCGGATGTCGCGGATCTCGGCTTCGAGCCAGCGGACCTCGCTGAAGTTCTCCCGTCCGCTGCGGGCCAGCAGGAGTTCGTGGGCTTCGAGCTTCACCCGCAGCGCGCTCGTGTCCTTGGGTGCCTGGGACAGGACGATCTCGGCGAAGTGCAGGGCCTGCAGTGCCCGTCCGGCGGCGAGATGCGCCTCCGCCCGGTCGAGCAGTGGGGCGGTGCCGCCGGCGAGGTCGGTGAGCTCCTCCCAGATCGCCGCCGGGGGCACGTCGTAGAGCTCGGTGGTCGACTCGTAGCGGAACCAGCCGGTGTGCTCCTCCCAGATCGCCCGCACGATCCAGGGGACCTTGCCGTGCCCCTGCGGGATGGCGAGCTCGGGAGGGAGGGTGATCTGGCCCATCAGCGTCCACAGGTCGACGCCGGCGTTCATGCCCCCGATCGTCCGGTCACGCACGTACTGGGTCGCGTCCCTCATCTGGGTCAGCCGCGTCCGGATGT